>NZ_VFMY01000001.1:4308783-4616554 GCF_006715305.1 Arthrobacter sp. SLBN-100 | reverse complement strand
CTTGACCGTGTTCCAGCCCATGTGCGGAACAACCTCCGCGGGAAGGAGTTCCACCTTGCCGGGCCATTCGCCGATGCCTTCAGCCTCGGTGCCGTGCTCCACGCCTGCTTCGAACAGCACCTGAAGGCCTACGCAGATGGCCAGGACCGGCCGGCCGCCGGCGATCCGCCGGCCCATGAGGCGGATGCCGTCCACAGCTTTGAGCTCACGCATCACGGTTTCAAAAGCACCGACGCCGGGAACCACCAGGCCGTCAGCGTTCAGGACATCCTCTGGCTTGGAGCTGAGGATCACCTCGGCGCCTGCGCGCTCCAGGGCCCGGACTGCCGATCGGACGTTCCCGGAACCGTAGTCGAGGACCGTGACAGTGGGTTTCCCCTCGGGTGACGGCAGCTTCTGTGAAGCTGAGGGATCGATGATGGCGCCGTCCCGAAGGACCTTGCCGCTCACAGCGCACCCTTGGTGGAGGGAATGCCCTCGACGCGGGGATCGGACTCAACGGCTGCGCGCAGGGCACGCGCAAACGCCTTGAACTGGGCTTCGACGATGTGGTGCGGATCCCTTCCGGCGATCACATTCATGTGCAGGCAGATGCCCGCGTGAAGGGTGATCGCTTCAAAAACGTGGCGGGTCAGCGAGCCGGTGAAGTGGCCGCCGATCAGGTGGTACTCCTGGCCTGCAGGTTCCCCGCCGTGCACCAGGTACGGGCGGCCGGATACGTCGACGACGGCGTGGGCCAGTGCCTCGTCCAACGGCACGGTCGCTTCGCCGAAGCGGCGGATGCCGGCCTTGTTCCCCAGGGCCGTGCGCAGCACCTCACCGAACGTGATGGCAACATCCTCCACCGTGTGGTGGACGTCGATGTGGGTGTCACCGGTCGCCTTCACCGTCAGGTCAATGAGCGAGTGCTTGCAGAGCGCGGTGAGCATGTGGTCGTAGAAGGGCACCGACGTGTCGATGTCCGAGATGCCGGTACCGTCAAGGTTCATCTCCACGAGCACGGAGGACTCGCTGGTGGCACGCTCCATGCGCGCAGTCCTGGCCGCATTGGATCCGGTGGAACTCATGGTCAAGTGTCCTTTGGGAAGAAGGAGTGGTTCAGGGCGTCCAGCGCCGGTAGTTCCAGTCTAGGCCGGAAGCTTGGCCTGGCTGGCAAGGATGCTTTCCAGGGAGGTGAGGAAGGCTGTGGTTTCCGTCTCAGTGCCCGCGGTGACGCGAAGGTGGCCCGGAATTCCGACGTCGCGGATCAGCACGCCCGCATCGAGCAGCTCCTGCCAGACCTGGTGCGGGTTCTCCAGCCCGCCGAAAAATACGTAGTTGGAGTCCGAGGCGGCCGGCTTCAGGCCCATCCTGGTCAGCTCCGCCACAATCCTGTCGCGCTGCTTCTTGATGTCCTCAACGTCCGCCATCAGGGCCTCGCGGTGCTGAAGGGCTGCCAGGGCGGTGGCCTGCGTGATGGCGGATAGGTGGTACGGCAGCCGTACCAGCCGCAGCGCATCGGTGACCTCGGGGGCGGCTGCCATGTAGCCGAGGCGCGCGCCGGCCAGGGCAAAGGCCTTGCTCATGGTGCGCGAGACAATCAGTCGTTCCCGGCCGGGCAGGAGGGCCAGGGCGCTGGGCGTTCCGTCATGCGCGAACTCGTGGTAGGCCTCATCAACGATGACGATCGCCTGGCTGGCTTCGCCTGCCTCGTACACCGCCTCCACGACGTCCGGCCCGAGGCCGGTACCCGTAGGGTTGTTCGGAGAGCAGAGGAAAACGATGTTGGGCTGAAGTTCCTTGACCTGCAGGGCGGCAGATTCAGCGCTGAGTCCGTAACCGTCGGCCCGTTCACCCGCAACGTATTCGGTGTCCGTACCGCTGGCCAGCAGGGGGTACATGGAGTACGTGGGCGGAAAGCCCAGCGCGGTGCGGCCGAGGCCGCCGAAAGCCTGGAGAATCTGCTGGAGTACCTCGTTGGAGCCGTTGGCCGCCCAGACGTTCGACGCATCGAGCCCGTGCCCCAGGTACTCCGCCAGGGCCTTGCGCAGCTCAGTGAATTCCCGGTCCGGATACCGGTTGAGACCTGCCGCAGCCTCTGTCACGGCCGCACTGATGGCGGCGCGGACGTCTGCGGGCACACCATGGGTGTTCTCGTTGACGTTGAGGAGGATGGGGACATCCAGCTGGGGCGCGCCGTACGGGGTAAGCCCACGAAGGTTGCTGCGGAGGGGAAGCCTGTTCAGGCGATCTAGCTGGTCATTCACCTGAACAGTTTAGTGCCCGTGCCTGAGACCGGAAAATGTGACGGTCTCCTGTTCGCGCTCAGCGTGCAGCAACGATGCGATCCGCTGGCGTGCTTTGCGGGGCGCCTTCCCGGCCGCCGTCCCAACGCAGCTCCGAAAGCGGGCTGATCTATTGCCGGCTGGTGGGTGCCTGGTGCTGACGCAGGGCACCGCCGGTGCTAGGACGTGGGCACGTACAGCTGCTGCCCCGGGAAGACCGCGCCGGCACTGAGGTTGTTAAGCTGCACGATGTCCGCCACAACGTCACGGGCATCGCGCTCAGGGGCAACGGTACCGGCAATGGCCCACAGCGACTGGCCCGATTGCACGGTGACGGTGACCGTGGGGGTTATGGAAAGGTCCGCCGTGGAATCTGCGGCCTTTGCCGGCGAGTTGAAGAAGCCGGCCAGGGAGAGCAGCAAAGCCGCCAACAGGACCAGGGGGATGCCGATCAGGACTATCTTCCCGCGTCTGGTCAGGCGCAGCGGCGGCAGGGGTGCCGGACGCTCCGGCTGCCGGCCGGCGGGCGGCGACATGAGTTGATGCACTGAAAGAAGCTGCGGACGTGAACCCTGTGAAGCAGATGTAGCTGACATGAACTGAGCCCTCCTGGACCTGAACGTGCTGCCCGATGTTCCCCCCGGTGGCCGCCGACTGACCCGGACCTTTGTTCGGGTTTTCGAATAACCCGAACCGGAGTAGAACAAATGTTCGAACTTTGCTTTCTCTGTTTTAGCACCTATCAACGAATAATGTCGAGACTCGCTAGAACAAATGTTTGAAAATGCAGTGTGGCTGGCCTAGCTTTGAAGACAAGAACAACCACCTCTGAAGTTGATCAGCAGGGTCTGACAATTACGGCGGCAACCCCAGGTCCGGGCCGAAAAGCCAGGGCAAACTGAAAGGCATTGGCGAATATGGCAGCAGCAGCCGCCGGGGGAAGGGCAACCTCCCAACCGAAGAAGACCGCCAAGGGCCTGACGCCGCGGCAGAAAAAAATCCTCGAAACCATCCAGCGCTCCGTCAATGACAACGGCTATCCCCCGTCCATGCGGGAAATCGGCGACACCGTGGGCCTGGCAAGCCTGTCCAGCGTTACCCACCAGCTGTCGCAGCTGGAAAAGCTCGGCTACCTTCGCCGCGACCCGAAACGGCCCCGCGCCATGGAGGTGCTGATGCCTCTCACCTTGGACGGTGGTTCAACCAGGCCGGCAACGGAGCCCTCTGCCCTTCCGCCGGGCAGCATCGGCACGGTGACCGAACTTCCCACCGCCATGGACACTGCCATGGTTCCCCTCGTGGGCCGCATCGCTGCCGGTGGTCCCATCCTGGCCGACCAAGTGGTGGAGGATGTCCTGCCGCTTCCCCGCCAACTGGTCGGCCAGGGGGAACTGTTTATGCTCAAGGTGGCCGGTGATTCCATGGTGGACGCGGCGATCTGCGACGGCGACTGGGTGGTGGTGCGCCGCCAGGCCGACGCCGCCAACGGGGATATCGTCGCGGCGCTGCTGGACGACGAAGCCACCGTCAAAACCTTCCGCCAGCGTGACGGCCACACCTGGCTGCTCCCGCAGAACACCCAGTACGAACCCATCCTGGGCGACCACGCCACCATCATGGGCAAGGTTGTGTCGGTGCTCCGCTCGCTCTAAGGAGCGGCGCCAGCCATTTGTCGGCGACGTCAGCCGTGTGCCGGCAGCGCGAAGGCGTCCCCGGGCAGCCTCAGGCGTTCTCCTGCGCCAGCCGCTGCAGCGCCGCGATGGCTGTCTTCCGGTCTGTCGTTGGCCAGAAGGGCGGCAGCGCCCCGCGAAGGAACCCGGCGTACCGTTCGGTGGCGAGCCTGGAGTCCAGTACCGCCACCACGCCTTTGTCACCCGTCGAGCGAATAAGCCGTCCGGCTCCCTGGGCCAGGCGGATCGCGGCATGGGTGGCCGAAACGGACATAAAGCCGTTACCGCCCGCCTGCGCTACTGCACGGGAACGGGCAGTCATCAGCGGATCGTCCGGCCGCGGGAACGGAATCCGGTCAATGACCACCAGCCGGCAGGACCCGCCGGGAACATCCACACCCTGCCACAGGGACATGGTGCCGAACAGGCAGGTATCGGGTTCATCCGCAAACTGCTTCACCAGGGCCGTCATGGTGGAGTCGCCCTGGCAGAGAATGGTGATCCCCAGCTTTGGCCGCAGCGCATCGGCCGCTTCCTCCGCGGCGCGTCGGGAAGAAAACAGGCACAGCGCGCCGCCGTTGGATGCCCGGATCAAGGCTTCGAGCTCGGCCAGTGACTCCGGGGACGCTCCACGGCCGGGTTTGGGCAGGTGGCCGGCCACGTAGAGGATGCCCTGCTTGGGGTAGTCGAACGGTGACCCCACATCAACGCCGGTCCAGCTGGGTGCGCCCTCTCCGACGAGGCCCAGGCCTCCCGCGGCGGGCTCGAAGGCGGAGCCGATGGCCAGGGTTGCAGAGGTCAACACCACCGTATGGCCGGCGAACAGGCCCTCACGCAGCCGCCCGGCCACGGACAGCGGGGCAACGTTGATGAGCGCGGGCGCTGTCTCGTCCGGCTGGGAATATCCCTGCTGCGGGTCAAAGGAACTGGCGCGGGAGAACCACACTACTTCCCTGTTCTCACGGGCCGCCAGGAGCCGTTCGCAAAGTTCCAGGATGACCATCAGCCGGGAGCGGGCTAGCTGCCGCCCGCCGTCGGCAGTTGTACTGCTGTCCCCCTTGGAATCAGACAGGGCCGCCCGGCAGGCCTCACGCAACTGGTCCACGCAGTCCAGCTGCTCATCATTCAGGCCGTTCGGCAGCAGCCCGTTGGGGACACCCGCCAGGGCAACCTCCAGGTTGGCGGCAGCGGCGTTGAGCGCATCCACGGTGATGGCGGTGTGCTTGCGGGCACCGGCAGCAGCTGCATGCACCATGGCCACCGAGAGCTGTCCGGAAACAGCACCGGTCACCCTGTCCTGGAGCTCGTGGGCCTCATCAACCACCACCACGTCGTACTCCGGCAGCACCGCCAGGCCTTCAAAAGCGCTGACGGCGAGCATTGCATGGTTGGTGACCACAACATCGGCCTCGGCGGCGTTCTGGCGGGCCAGCTCGCTGAAGCATTCTGCCGCCATGGGGCACTTCTGCGCCCCCAGGCATTCCATTGACGTGACGGAGACTTGCCGCCAGGCGCGGTCCGTAACGCCGGGCAGGAGCTCGTCCCGGTCCCCGGTGGTGGTCTTCTCCGCCCACTCCCGCAGGCGGACCACTTCCTTGCCGAGCTGGGAGGCCGGACCGCCTGCCGCCGCCGCAAAGTGCGGCACGCTGGTGTCCTCCCCCAGGGAAAACAGCTGGCCCTCGGCGGGTTCCTCGGAGGGAAAACCGCCTTCGAGTTTATGCAGGCACACGTAATTCGACCGGCCTTTGACCAGCGCCACTTTGACGGGCCGGTCCAGGGCGGGAGTGATGGTTTTCAGGAGCCGGGGAAGATCCCTGCCCACGATCTGGGTCTGCAGGGCAAGCGTTGCGGTGGACACCAGGGCCGGCTTGTTGCTCTCCAGGGCATGGGCTATCAGGGGTATGAGGTACGCCAATGACTTTCCGGTACCCGTGCCTGCCTGGACGAGCAGGTGGTCCCCGGTTTCGATGGCCCGCGCCACCTGCCTGGCCATCTCGTGCTGGCCGTCCCGGCTTTGCCCGCCCATGCCCGCAACGGCCCGGTCGAGCAGTTCGATGACGAACTGCTCGCCGGCCGCCCCTGTGACTTCGCCAGCCACGAGGTCAGTCATGGGTGACGAATGATTCCAGTTCAGCCGCGAGGCCTTCCCGGACTTTGACAACTGCCCGGGTACCGGCTTCGTCATGGTCAACGCTGATGATCTCGGCATCCGATTCGTGCAGCTTGCTGACCAGGTCCCCACGGTCGTACGGAATGAGCAGCTCGAGCTTGACGGACGGACGCGGGATGGCCTCGCTGATGGCCTGCAGCAGCTCGGGAATGCCTTCCCCGGTGCGCGCCGAGACCACAACGTGCCGCGGTTCGCGCTGCTTCAGCCGTTCCACCACAAAGGGATCGGCGGCGTCGGCCTTGTTGAGCACGATGATCTCCGGAACCTTGCGGGCGTCCACTTCGCTGAAGACCTTGCGGACTGCGGCGATCTGGCCCTCAGGGTCCGGGTGTGAAACGTCCACCACGTGCAGGATCAGGTCGGAGTCCGCCACCTCCTCGAGCGTGGAGCGGAAGGCCTCCACCAGCTGCGTGGGCAACGACCGGACAAAACCGACGGTATCCGCCAGCGTGTAGCCGAGTCCGTCAGCAGTTTCTGCCTTCCGGACTGTGGGATCCAGCGTGGCGAACAGTGCGTTCTCCACCAGCACCCCGGCGTCCGTCAGGCGGTTCAACAGTGAGGACTTGCCGGCGTTGGTGTACCCGGCAATAGCCACCGAGGGCACCTCATTACGACGGCGGTTGGCGCGTTTGGTCTCGCGGGCAGGCTTCATCGCGGCAATCTCCCGCCGCAGCTTGGCCATGCGGGTGCGGATCCTCCGGCGGTCCAGTTCGATCTTGGTTTCACCGGGACCACGCGAACCCATGCCGGCCGCAGCACTGCCCACCTGGCCACCGGCCTGGCGGGACATCGACTCGCCCCAGCCGCGCAGGCGCGGCAGCAGGTACTCGAGCTGCGCCAGCTCCACTTGGGCCTTGCCTTCCCGGCTCTTGGCGTGCTGGGCGAAAATGTCCAGGATCAGCCCCGTCCGGTCAATCACCTTGACCTTGACGATGTCCTCAAGGCCACGGCGCTGGGAAGGAGCCAGTTCGGCGTCCACCACCACGGTATCGGCGCCGGTGGACATCACGATGTCCTTCAGCTCCAAGGCCTTGCCGGACCCCAGGAACGTTCCCGGGTCCGGCTTGTCGCGGCGCTGCACCAGTCCGTCCAGGACCTCTGAACCGGCCGTTTCGGCGAGGGCGGCGAGCTCGCGCAGCGAGTTCTCCGCGTCGGCGAGGGTTCCTTCAGACCAAATGCCTGCCAGGACCACCCGTTCAAGGCGCAACTGCCGGTATTCGACTTCGGTGACGTCTTCGAGTTCGGTGGACAGCCCTGCCGTGCGCCGCAGGGCGCGGCGTTCCTCGAGATCCTGCTGGTCGCCGTCGTAGGTTGTATGTTCTTCATCCAGGCCGGATATGGCCTGGGCTTTCCCCAGTACCCCTTTTCCGTCGCCGCGTTGCGTTGCGCCTGGCGTGCTGACGGCTTTGGCCGGGACGTCCTTGGAGAGAATCCGGTCGATGACAGCTTGGATTTCCTCAGGACTCATGTCCTGGGCGGCTGGATCGGATCCGGTGTTGGGCTGGCTGGTCATGGTCTCCTTAGAAGGTTCGGCATTTCCAGAATAGTGCCGATTGGTGGTGATTGGGGAAGTATTCGCGCTGGGCTGAGGGCCTGCGGTCATGCGGTTCTCCTGGATTGTCTCGCCGGGCAGCAAGCGGTCCGGCGGGTGGCGGCCACCCCATGCGAGGTGGCGAAGGGGAAGAGGCCGGAGAATCGGCGAAAGGGACAGCAGGAAGCTGACTTTCGAGTATTGTCCGGCGGCCGGAGCAAAACGCGTACGCGTGGTCCGGTGCACATGTGCGGAAGGCATACATGCCTGCATCGCTGTGGGACTGTTTCTTCGGGACGGGCGTGGCCCGTGCCGGCTACTCGAAGATCAGGAACATGGCTTTTACCCTAACAGACCGTCCCCGGCGCAGTTTCCCATTACGCTGCAAGGGGAACTACTCTGGCCAGTTATGGAGTCCGCACACTATTTCAGCTCATCCCCCGCCGGCCCGTTTACCCGCAAGCCGCTCACGGTGGAACTGGCAGGGGAAACGCGCAGGCTGCAGACTTCAACCGGGATCTTCAGCCCGGACGGCATCGACAAGGGAACGGCGGTGCTCCTCGCCGAGGTCCCTGCCCCTTCGCCCACCGGCAACCTGCTGGACATCGGCTGCGGCTGGGGTCCGATTGCGCTGACCATGGCACTGCGGGCGCCGCATTCGAAGGTCTATGCGGTGGACGTCAACGAACGCTGCATCACCCTGACCAACGAGAACGCGGCGGCGCTGGGACTGGACAACGTGGTGGCCAGCACGCCCGATGCTGTAGACCCGGACGTGCGTTTCGACACCATCTGGTCCAATCCTCCAATCCGGATCGGCAAGGACGAACTGCATTCCCTGCTGACGCTGTGGCTGCCCCGCCTGGCACCGGGTGGAACGGCTTGGCTTGTGGTGCAAAAAAACCTGGGCTCGGACTCGCTGCAGCGATGGCTGGCGGCAGAACTGGATGATTCTTTTGCCGTGAGCCGGGAATCAACGTCCAAGTCGTTCCGGATCCTGAAGGTCAGGAAAGCGTCCCGGTTGCCACAATAACGGCTGGCCCGCTGAGCTCCACGTGTTCATGGCCACCGGGGCCGGCGAAAAATTTCACGCCCACTACGCCTCCGGGAACGTGTACCCGCCAGGTGTCGGGCGCTTCCGCTCCTGCCCAGTGCCGAATGGCCACGGCGGCGGCGCATGCCCCTGTACCGCAGGACTGGGTCTCCCCCACACCGCGTTCGTGGACGCGCATGGTGACTGAACCTACACCGTCGTGCACCAGCGGTTCGGACGGAACCACAAACTCCACGTTGGTGCCGTTGGGAGGCACCGGGTCCACCACAGGGGCCGTATACAGGCGGGTCCCTGCCAGTTCCGGGAGTTCGGCGAGGGCAACCACGGTGTGGGGGTTGCCCATGCTGACGGATAAGGCGGGACGGGGGACTTCCAGCCCGTCCGCAGTCACCAGCGAGTCCATAGCCTTCGCAGTGGCCTCACCCGGGAAGATGAACTCCCAGGGGCCCATATCGACGGCGTAATCTGCGCCTGTCCGCACCACCGTTTTGGCCCCGGCGCGGGTGCCGATGGTGAGCGCACCGCCGTCGGGCAGGTCTACCAGGCCCTCCGTGCGGAGGAAGTGCACGAAGACGCGGACGCCGTTGCCGCACATTTCAGACAGGGACCCGTCGCCGTTGCGGTAGTCCATGAACCACTCAGCATCAGGGGTGCCGGTCAGCAGCTCCCGGCCTTCGGGCAGGAAGCGGGACGGGACCGCCCGGATCAGGCCGTCGCCGCCGATGCCGCGGTGGCGGTCGCACAGGGCGGCCACCTGCTCAGCCGCTATGGTGTGCTCGCCCTCCGGATCGGCCACCAGGACAAAATCGTTGCCGGTACCGTGGCCCTTGGAGAAGCGGAGCCCGCCCAGCGTCCGGAAGGCGTGCTCGGTTGACTCGGCAAGGGTTGCATCCATGGTGTCAAGGGTACCGGCCGGAATGGGCAGGCCCGAAACCGGGAGTTGTTGTCCGGAAAACCCGGCGCTCCGGCGGCTGGAACCCGGCATACCTGGACCAAAATTCCAGTGGTCAGCAGGCCCTCAGCTGCACAGCGCGGCCGCGCGGGAGGTCAGTGCGGGGTCCTGCCAGTCCAGCCAGCTGATGCGTGGGTCGGCGCGGAACCAGGTGAGCTGGCGGCGGGCGAACTGCCGGGTGGCCACGATGGTTTCGTCCGCGGCCTCCGCCACTGTTGCCGCGCCGTCGAGCACCCGCAGGAACTGTGCGTAACCCAGGGCGCGCGGCGCTGTTTTGCCCTGCCGCAGGCCTTGGGCTTCGAGCCACTGCACCTCCGCAAGCAGGCCGCTGTCCACCATGCGGTGCACGCGCAGGGCCAGCAGCTCACGCAGTTGCTCCCGGTCCACCGTGAGGCCGATCTGCACCGCGGGCTGGAAGTACTCCCGCTGCGGCATAAAGGAACTGAACGGGCGGCCGGTGAGCTGATGGACCTCCAGTGCGCGGATGATGCGCCTGTCATCGGAGAGCCGGGCGGCGGACAGCGGATCCACGGCCTGGAGCCGGGCCAGCAATGCAGTGGAGCCCTGGGCGGCCAGGTCATCCTCAAGCCGGTGCCGCAGCTCAGGATCTGTTCCGGGGAATTCCAGGACGTCCAGCGCGGCCCGCACGTACAGGCCGGAACCCCCGGCGAGGATGGCGCGTTTGCCACGTGAGTGGATATCCGTGATGACGGCCCTTGCCTGCTCCTGGAACCGGGAGACGCTGGCTTCCTGCGTCACATGCAGGATGTCCAGGAGATGGTGCGGCACTCCCCTGCGTTCGGCCAGGGTGATTTTCGCCGTGCCGATGTCCATGCCGCGGTAGAACTGCATGGCATCGGCATTGATGACTTCGCCGTCCAGTTCGAGTGCCAGATTGACGGCAAGGTCTGATTTGCCTGAGCCGGTGGGACCGACGACGGCGATAACAGGCGGGGAGCCCACTCGTCAGCGGCTGCGCACAGGCAGCGAGGGCATTCCGAGGGAAACTCCGGTCCGGCCGTTGCCGCTGCCCGGAGCGGGAACGCCGCAGGAATCAGCCTGGGACCTGTCCCAGGCGTCGCCCGCGCGGGAACGGCGGAGGCTGTAGTCCTGAAGAGTTGGATCGGCCACGAGGTGGAAGGCGGCAGCCTCCGTGATGGTGACCGTTACGAGGTCTCCCGGACGCGGTGCCGGCGCGCCGTCAGGAACGGAGAAGTGCACCAGCCGCTGGTCCTGGGACCGGCCGGAGAGGCGGTGGGTTTCCCCGGCCTTGCGGCCTGATTGGGCGGTCACCATGACCTCCACCTTGCGGCCGAGCTGCTTCCGGTTTTCTTCTGCGGCGATGCGGTCCTGCAGGGCCGTGAGCCGTTCGAACCGCTCCTGCACCACCGCTTTCGGCAGCTGGTCCGGCAGGTCAGCAGCAGGGGTTCCAGGGCGTTTGGAGTACTGGAAGGTGAAAGCCGTGGCGAAGCGGGACTGCTCCACGACGTCCAGGGTCGCCTGGAAGTCTTCTTCGGTTTCACCCGGGAAGCCGACGATGATGTCCGTAGAGATGGCGGCGTGGGGCATCTTCTCCCGGACCTTGTCCAGGATGCCAAGGAACTTCGTGGACCGGTAGGAACGCTTCATGTCCCGCAGGATCTTGTCCGAGCCCGACTGCAGCGGCATGTGCAGCTGCGGCATAACATTCGGTGTTTCGGCCATGGCGTCAATGACGTCCTCGGTGAAGGCGGCCGGGTGCGGGCTGGTGAAACGCACCCGCTCCAGTCCCTCAATATCACCGCAGGCGCGCAGGAGTTTGGAGAAGGCCTGCCGGTCCCCGAACTCCACGCCGTAGGAGTTCACGTTCTGTCCCAGGAGCGTGACTTCGATGGCACCGTCGTCAACGAGCGCCTGGATCTCCGCCAGGATGTCGCCGGGGCGGCGGTCCTTCTCCTTGCCACGCAGGGAAGGAACAATGCAGAACGTGCAGGTGTTGTTGCAGCCGACCGAAATGGAGACCCAGCCCGAATACACGGAATCGCGCTTGGTGGGAAGTGTGGAGGGGAAAACGTCAAGGGACTCGAGGATCTCCAGCTGGGCCTCGTGGTTGTGCCGGGCCCGCTCCAGCAGGGCAGGCAGGGCACCGACGTTGTGCGTACCGAAGACGGCGTCCACCCAGGGCGCCTTCTTCAGGATCGTTTCCCGGTCCTTCTGTGCCAGGCAGCCGCCCACCGCGATTTGCATTCCCGGGTTGGCCGCCTTCACGGGAGCGAGGATGCCGAGGTTGCCGTAGAGCTTGTTGTCGGCGTTCTCGCGCACGGCGCAGGTGTTGAACACCACCACATCGGCCTGCGCGCCGGCTGCCGGCACGTAGCCTGCGTTCTCCAGCATTCCTGCCATGCGCTCTGAATCGTGCACGTTCATTTGGCAGCCGAAGGTGCGGACCTCGTAGGTGCGCGGCCTCTGCGTGCCGTTTTCCGAAGTGGCCGCAGCCTGCGCAGCGCCCAGGTCCAAGGAAATGCCGTCCAAGGAAGCGCCGCCCAAGGAAGCGCCGTCCGATGAAGCGCCGGGGCCGGAAAGAGGGGAAGGAATGGTCAAACTCACCTGTTAAGGGTACCGGTTGAAAGGCTCGTCATGGTCGGGGGCCGCATGGGCGTCCAGGACCTCGGTCACGATGCGGAATGCCTGGGACGGCTGGTAGCCCTTCCGTGCCAGCATGGATGCCAGCCGGCGCGTGGCTTTCTCCCGCTGTGCCCGGTCTGCCAGATCGGCGCCGGGCCGCAGCTTCCGCTCCACCAGGCTCCTCGCAGCGGCTTCCTCATCAGCGTCGGAGATCTGCTCCAGGGCTGCCGCAGCGGTTTCCTGGTCGACACCTTTTTCCGCCAGTTCCCGACGGAGCGCACCCTTGGCAAGCTTGCGGGACTGCGAGCGGCTCCGCACCCACATGTCGGCGAAATCGGCGTCGTTAATGAGGCGGGCTTCCTCGAACTTGTCCAATACCGACTCTGCAACGTGCTCCGGGATGTTCCGCTCGGAAAGCTTGCGGGCCAGTTGAAGCCTGCTTTTCGCTGAGGTGGTCAACTGCCGGTAGATGATCGCCCGGGCCACCGAGAAAGGATCCGGTTCGGCGTCTTCAGAAATTGGAGAGTCAGGGTCCGGGCCATCCGGGTATGCATCTGAAGAGGAAACAGCGCGCCCGCCGCCGGTCCGGGACCGGCGGGGGCGCGCGTTGTCAGTACCGGTCAACGGTTAGAACCCGTCAACGGCCTTCAGCTTCGGGGAGTCCTTGGACTCGGGCTCCGCCGGCTTCACGCCAACGCCAAGCTTTTCCTTGATCAGTCGCTCCAGCTCCGCCGCCAGCTCGGGGTTGTCGCGGAGGAACCGGCGTGAGTTTTCCATGCCCTGGCCCAGTTGGTCGCCGTCGTACGTAAACCAGGAGCCGGACTTCTTGATGATGCCGTGCTCAACACCCATGTCGATGATGCCGCCCTCGCGGGAAATGCCCTGGCCATAGATGATGTCGAACTCGGCCACCTTGAAGGGCGGGGCCATCTTGTTCTTGACGATCTTGGCTTTGGTACGGTTACCGACCGAATCCGCGCCTTCCTTGAGGGTCTGGATGCGGCGCACGTCGATACGGATGGAGGCGTAGAACTTCAGGGCCTTACCACCGGTGGTGGTTTCGGGGGAACCGAAGAAAACACCGATCTTTTCACGGAGCTGGTTGATAAAGATCGCCGTGGTTTTGGTCTGGCTCAGGCGGCCGGTGATCTTACGCAGGGCCTGGCTCATCAGCCGTGCCTGGAGGCCCACGTGGCTGTCGCCCATATCGCCCTCGATTTCGGCGCGGGGCACCAGGGCGGCAACGGAGTCGATGACGATGACATCGAGGGAGCCTGAACCAACCAGCATGTCCATGATCTCCAGTGCCTGCTCGCCGGTGTCTGGCTGTGAGACCAGGAGCGCGTCCGTGTCCACACCGAGTTTCGCGGCGTACTCCGGGTCCAGGGCGTGCTCGGCGTCAATGAACGCGGCGATGCCTCCCAGGCGCTGGGCGTTGGCCACGGCGTGCAGAGCCACGGTGGTTTTACCGGAGGATTCCGGGCCGTAGATTTCAACCACGCGGCCGCGGGGAAGGCCGCCAATACCCAGGGCTACGTCCAGGGCAATGGAGCCGGTGGGGATGACCTCGATGGGGGCCCGGACTTCGTCGCCGAGCCGCATGACCGAGCCTTTACCGAACTGCTTGTCGATCTGGGCCAGCGCTGCTTCGAGCGCTTTTGCACGATCCGGGGCTGCCGCCATGGTTCACACCTCTAATGCTTTCTCGCTTTGGAGTGGCCTCAGCGGCCGTTTATTGGTCATCTCTGACGCTAATGGGACCCACTGACATTCCGGCCGGAGGACGGCGGCTATGTGGAAAACCCGCTACGAAAAGCATAGCTTTACCCGAACAGGTATTCGAACCGCGGGCTCGGCGTGTCCGCCAGAAAGGGCGCTATTCGGCGCGGGGTTTGATGTCCCGGCCAAGCCTGCGCTCAGCGGGGACATCCTGGACATCACAGACCGCCAGCCACACCTTGCGCGGCTCCACACCGGCGGCCAGCGCCTGATCCGCGGTGCGGCCGCCCACCCCGGCAAGAACAAGGGTATTGCTGAGGACACGCGAGTAGCCGGCACCAAATTCGTCGTCCATAAGTCGCCAGTAGTCGCTGATTCGCACCTGTTGAGTCTCTCACGATCCCGCACCCTAGAATTGTTGCCATGAGCAACTCCCCTGCCGCCCCGACCCCCACCGGCCGCGACGACGATTATTTGGTGGACGCAGCATTGCAGAACGTGGAACACCAGATCAGCCTCTTCTGGCGGCGCGCACGGGCCATCTCCAACCAGCTTTCCCGCCAGGTCCACCCGGACATGGAGCCCGCTGCATACGGCCTGCTGACAGTCATCCGGCGGGAGGGCCCTATCCGGCTCACCGATCTCGCAATGAACATTGGCGTGGGCAAGCCCTCGGTCAGCCGGCAGATTGCGTTCCTCGAAAGCATCGGCCTGGTTTCCAAGGAAGCGGATCCGCTGGACGGACGCGCCCAGGCCATCCGGCTCACTCCCAAGGGTGAGGAAAAGATGCACCAGGTCCAGGACGCCCGCCGCCAGGTCTTTAGGGAGCGGCTGGGTGAATGGCCCGTGGAAGACTTGCAGGAGCTGGCCCGGTTTATGGCCAAGCTGAACGCCACGTATGAGCGCGATGGTTTCCCGCAGGACGCCCCGCCGGCTCCCCCCGGCGGAGAGAAGTAGAGCTCACGAAAGCGGATAGACACACATGAAGCCCCCGGCGCACTGCCGGGGGCTTCATGTGCAGGACTCCACCTTGTGGTGGATCAATCCTTACCGGGCGCCGGAGAGGAGGCCCGTTGAAAGTTCATCGTTAAGTTCGTTGTTAAGGTCGCGGTCAAGATCGCGTCCGTAACGCTGGGAGAATTCCTGCGGAACGGTGTCCGGAACGGCTACGCCTTCGGCTACCGCTACGCGGTCGCTGACCTCGCGGAGCATGCTGGACAACGGGACGTCCAGGGCCGAGCAGATTGAGGACAGCAGCTCGGAAGATGCTTCCTTCTGACCGCGCTCCACCTCGCTGAGGTAACCCAGGGAGACACGGGCGCTGTGCGAGACTTCACGGAGCGTACGCCCCTGACGCTGGCGAACATCGCGCAGGACATCACCGATTTCGTGACGAAGTACTACCATCTTGCGCTCCTTCTGTTCGCTCTTAGCCTGATCGGCGAGGCCCACATCCTTCCAGCGGACAACGCCGTTTACGGATACGGGCTGCTTTACCATCTGTATCGCCTTGCTCCTCGTTAAGTCCGGTTCGCCGTGAAGCGAACCATTAGTGTTTTCATCCTAGGCGCCCCCGCTCTCCGGAAGCGACACAATGTAATAACTAATCGGTACCGGCTTTTGTTCCCACCAACTTTACAACCGGGTAACTTCAGGAAGCCAGAACTTCGATCAGCCTTTCCAGGGCAGCCCCACAGGCCTGCCCCCGGATTTCTGCCCGGTTCCCTGAGAACACATACTCGTAGCCGGTTGTTCCCGCTGCCGTGGCAACGCCGATGTACACCGTTCCCACCGGTTTCCCGTCGTGTGCTTCCGGCCCGGCAACGCCTGTAGTGGCCACGCCAATATCGGCGCCAAGGGCCGTGCGCGCACCTTCAGCCATTTCGGCGGCCACGCCGCTGTCAACGGATCCGACGCGGGCCAGCAGTTCAGCGGAAACCTGCAGCACGTCCGCCTTGACGGAGTTCTGGTAGGCCACCACACCGCCCTGCAGCATTCCGGAGGCGCCGGGAGTGTCAGCGAGGACTGCTGTCACCATGCCGGCAGTCAGGGATTCGGCTGTTGCCACGGTGCGCCTGAGCTCCAGGGCTTGCCTGACTGCCTGCTCGGCCAGATGGTGAAGCGACAGATGGTGCTGGTTGGTCACGTCGTTTCCTGTCCCCTGTTGGTGGTTCCCTGGACTTTCCCCTTGGCGCGCAGGCGCATCGCCTCAACAACATACTCGACGCCGGTCCAGACGGTGATTGCCACGGCCACCATCATGACGGCGAACGCCACCCAGGTGAGCCACGGCGCAACGGCGGCCAACGGGAGGAGGTAAAGGAAGATGGCTGCCGTCTGGACCACGGTTTTAAGCTTGCCTCCCCGCGAGGCAGGAATGACGCCGTAACGGATGACGAAGAAGCGCAGGGCAGTGACCCCCCACTCACGCACCAGGATCACCAGGGTGGCCCACCAGGGGAGTTCGCCGAGCACGGACAGCATCACCAGGGCAGAACCGGTGAGCAGCTTGTCTGCAATGGGGTCGGCGATCTTGCCGAAATCGGTCACGAGGTTCCGGCTCCGGGCGATATCGCCGTCGAGCTTGTCAGTGTAAATCGCGACGGCGAACGCGGCCGCTGCTGCCCAGCGCCAGGGCCCGGACTGGCTGTGGAGTCCGGGCGCGTCCGCGATCAGGAACCAGACGAAGAACGGCACCAGCGCGATGCGGAGCATGGTCAGGATATTCGGAAGGTTCCAGACCCCGGCACGGTTTGGGCCGGCCGCGGTGGCATCGGTGCTAGTCACCTTTCTAGGCTACCGTCTCCGGGCTAGCGTCCTGTGAGGGACCAGGCGTCTTCGGAGCCGTCCTCGTCGTCATACCCGCCTGGCGGGGAATCGGAGCCGTCGTAATATTCCACGTTCTGCTTGCGCTGGTCCAGGTCCGCGGCCACCAGGTCTTCGGCGTACCCGCCCTGGGCGATGTTGGCGTTGGCGTTGTCGCTGAGCGCGGCTGTCTGGGCATCCGGTGCGGCCGGGACCTCCTGGCCCTTCATGGCGGCCAGGACGGGGGCGAGGTCGTCCGGTTTCACCAACACGTCGCGGGCCTTCGACCCTTCGGAGGGGCCCACCACTCCCCGCGATTCGAGCAGGTCCATGAGGCGGCCCGCCTTCGCGAATCCAACCCGCAGCTTGCGCTGCAGCATGGACGTGGAGCCGAACTGCGTGGTGACCACCAGTTCGGTGGCCTGCAGCAATACCTCGAGGTCGTCCCCGATGTCGTCGTCGATCTGCTTCTTGGGCGCCTCCGCCGCAACGTCGTCGCGGTAGGTGGCCTGGAGCTGTCCCTTGACGTGCTCCACCACCTTGTGGATTTCGGACTCCGTCACCCAGGCGCCTTGGACGCGCATCGCTTTGGAAGCGCCCATGGGCAGGAAGAGGGCGTCACCCTGGCCAATGAGCTTTTCCGCGCCCGGCTGGTCCAGGACAACCCGGGAGTCGGTCACGGAGGAGGTGGCAAACGCCATCCTGGAGGGAACGTTGGCCTTGATCAGGCCGGTCACCACGTCCACCGACGGCCGCTGGGTGGCCAGGACCAGGTGGATGCCGGCGGCACGCGCGAGCTGGGTGATGCGGACGATCGAGTCTTCAACATCACGCGGAGCGACCATCATGAGGTCTGCAAGTTCGTCCACGATCACCAGCAGGTAGGGGTACGGACGGATGACCCGCTTGGAGTCCACCGGCGGCTGGACCTTGCCGGCACGGACGGCCTTGTTGAAGTCGTCGATGTGCTTGAACCCGTAGTTGGCGAGGTCGTCATAGCGTGCGTCCATCTCGCGGACCACCCATTGGAGGGCTTCGGCGGCCTTCTTGGGGTTGGTGATGATGGGCGTGATGAGGTGCGGGACGCCTTCGTAAGCGGTGAGTTCCACACGCTTCGGGTCCACCATCACCATCCGCACCTCGTCCGGGGTGGCGCGCATGAGGATGGACGTGATCATGGAGTTCACGAAGGAGGACTTACCGGCACCGGTGGCGCCGGCCACCAGCAGGTGGGGCATCTTGGCGAGGTTGGCCACCACGTAGCCGCCCTCCACGTCCTTGCCCACGCCCATCACCATCGGGTGCTCGGTGCGGCGGGCGTTCTGGCTGCGGAGCACGTCGCCCAGGGACACGGTCTCGCGGTCGGTATTGGGAATCTCGATGCCAATCGCGGATTTTCCCGGGATGGGGCTGAGGATCCGCACATCGCTGGAGGCGACCGCGTAGGAGATGTTCTTGGAGAGCGCAGTGACCCGCTCCACCTTGGTTCCGGACGCGAGTTCGATCTCGTACCGGGTGACGGTGGGACCGCGGCTGAAACCCGTCACCGTGGCATCAACGTTGAACTGTTGGAGCGTGTCGGTCAGGGCAGCGACGACGGCGTCGTTGGCTTCCGTGCGCTCCTTCGGGATGGACCCGGGGGTGAGGTAGTCCGACGCCGGGAGCGTGTACGTCACGTCGCCGGCGAGCGACAGTTGCTCGGTGCGCTGCGGGATGGGAACGGGCGGCGGTGCGGGAGCCACCGGGTTGGAGGGCACGGTGGGTGCGGCAGCCGGTTTGGTGCCGGGAGCGGCCATACCGGGAGTGACCATCGGGATGGCTTCGGTCGCGTTGTCCGGGCCCGCCGCCGCGGCGCTGCCGAGCCCTTGCGCGGCCTTGATTTTTTCGACGGCGATTTCCGCCTGGGTGGGACGGCGGACGCCGGGGGCGGGACGTGGCGGCTGTGGATCGTCGTCATCGACGACCGCATGCTCGAAGGCTTCGTCGCCCACATAACCTTCCAGGCCGGCGTCGGCCTCCTCATCCTTGCCAAAGAAGCGGCGCTTCTTCTTTTTCGGCGCTGCAGGCGGGGTCCGCTCAAGGTAGCTTCGGTCGTGCTTGTTCCCGTCCTGCTCCTCGTCCAGGAGATCGATGCCCATCAGGTGCTCGTATGCGCCGCGCAGCCGCCGCGGGATGGCGCCGAACGGCGTGGCGGTGATGATGAGCAACGACACAAAAGCCAGCAGCCCGTACAGCGCCAGGGGCACGGCCGGATGGATCGCGGCCAATGGGGAGGCGCCAAGGAAGCCCAGCATTCCGCCGGCCTGGCGCAGGCCGTCAAAGCCCTGGGCAACGGTGGGCTGTCCACCCAAAATGTGGGCCAGGCCGCAGCCGGCAAACGTCATGATGAGGAACCCGATGCCCACCCTGTTGTTGCCGCGCCCGTCGGAGGGCTGGCGGAAGAGCCGGAAGGCGCAGGCAAAAAGCATCAGCGGAAGCAGCAGCGACATCCAGCCGAACGTCCCGTTCACCACGCTGTAGACGGCGTCCGGGAACCAGCCGGTCAGGCCCCACCAGGCGAAAGTGGCGATGAAAATACCCAGGGCCAGGTTGAAAAGGGCTGCGCCGTCGCGGCGCTCGTCGGCCGGGAGGTCGCTGACGTCATGGCCGATGCGCCGCACTCCTCCGCCCACCAGGTGGCCAATGCCCAGCCACGCTCCGCCCACCACCCGGAGCAGCCACGGCTGGTGCTGTTCGACGGCGGGAAGCTGGCGCGTCCTGGCCGTGCCGGAGCTCCCGGTCCGCCCGGACCTGGCCGGGGATTTCGCTGCCGTGGAGCCGGAACCGCGGCCGCCGGAGCCGCCGGATTTGCTGCCGGAACTGGTCCTGCTGGAACCATTGGGCGCGGAAGTAGTACGTGTGGCCATACTAGCCACGGTACCGGAACAGGGCCGGTTTCCCGGGGATTTGGAGCTTGGCCGATCCCCCTCAATCAAGGGGAAACGGTCCGGACGGATTAAGCACCTCCGGCCCGTACTCCAGGCGTGTGGCGGAGTACGGGCCGGAACCGGCAGTGGTGGCTGTCAGGCCTCCAGCACCACGGGGATGATCATGGGCTTGCGGCGCAGCTTGCGGTTGACCCAAGTGCCCACCACCCTGCGGACCACCTGCTGGAGCTGGTGTGTGGTGTGGTCCGTGTGGTTCAGCACGGCTTCTTCCAGCGCCGCGTTGATCTTGGGGATAATCTCGTCGAAGACGGAATCCTCCTCCGCGACGCCGCGTGCGTGAATCTCCGGTCCCGAGACAACCTTGCCGGTGGCGCGGTGGATGACCGTGATGATGGAGATGAAGCCTTCATCGCCCAGGGTCTGACGGTCCTTGAGGTCGGCCTCGGTGACCTCGCCTACGCTGGAGCCGTCGACGTAGACAAAGCCGACCTCGATCTGGCCCACCACATCTGCGCGGTGGTCCTTCAAATCGATCACGGTGCCGTTGTCCGCGAGGATCACGCTGGCTTCCGGAACGCCGGATTCGATGGCGATCTTGCCGTTGGCGATCAGGTGCCGGGTCTCGCCGTGTACGGGCATGGCGTTGAGGGGCTCAAGGATGTTGTAGCAGTACAGGAGCTCGCCGGCCGCGGCGTGGCCGGAGACGTGCACCTTGGCGTTGCCCTTGTGGATGACATCGGCGCCGAGTTTCAGCAGGCCGTTGATGATGCGGAAGACGGCGTTTTCGTTTCCGGGGATGAGGCTGGACGCCAGGATGACGGTATCGCCGTCGCCCACCACCACGCGGTGGTCGCCGTTGGCCATCCGGGACAGCGCCGCCATGGGCTCCCCCTGGGAGCCGGTGGACATCAGGACTACGCGGTTGTCCGGCAGGTTGTCGATGTTCTTGATGTCCACGATCAGGCCCGGCGGCACGTCCAGGTAGCCCAGCTTCTCGGCGATGGCCATGTTCCGGACCATGGAGCGGCCAACGAAGGCCACCTTGCGGTTGTGCTTTGCGGCGGCGTCCAGGACCTGCTGGACGCGGTGGACGTGCGAGGAGAAGGACGCCACGATGATGCGCTTGGTGGCCTGGCCGAAGAGCCGCTCCAGCGTGGGGCCGATTTCCTTTTCCGCGGTGGTGAATCCCGGGACGTCCGCGTTGGTGGAGTCCGACATAAAGAGGTCGACGCCCTCTTCGCCGAGCTTGGCGAAGTGCCGGAGGTCAGTGATGCGGCCATCCAGCGGAAGCTGGTCCATCTTGAAGTCGCCGGTGTGCAGGACAGTGCCGCCTGCGGTGCGGATGAAGACGGCCAAGGCATCAGGGATTGAGTGGTTGACGGCCACGAATTCGCACTCGAAGGGCCCGAACTTCTCTACCTGGCCCTCTTCCACCGTGAGCGTGTAGGGCCGGATGCGGTGCTCCTGGAGCTTCGCCTCAATCAGGGCAAGGGTCAGCTGCGAGCCCACCAGGGGAATGTCGGCGCGGAGCCGCAGCAGGTACGGCACAGCACCGATGTGGTCCTCGTGGCCGTGGGTGAGGACGACGGCTACCACATCGTCCAGCCGGTCCTCGATGTAGGAGAAGTCAGGCAGGATCAGGTCGACGCCGGGCTGGGTTTCCTCCGGGAAGAGGACGCCGCAGTCGACGATCAGCAGTTTGCCGTCGATTTCGAACACGGCCATGTTCCGGCCGATCTCCCCCAGTCCGCCGAGCGGTACGATCCGCAGCGTGCCGTTCGGCAGGCGGGGCGGGGTGACAAGGCCGGTCAGGGCAGTTTGGGTCATATTGCACTACTTTCCAGGCGGCAGGGGTGCCGGTCTCAGCCCTCAGGAAAAGACCAGCCCCGCTTCCGCCAAATCCCCGCGGATGGTTTCGATCTCGGCTTCGTCCGGCTCCACGAGGGGCAAACGGACAATCGAGTTGGGCAGGACTCCCTGCCATTTAAGAATTTGTTTGGCCGCAACAGCGCCCTGGACCCGGGTCATGGTGGCCCGGACCACCGGCTGGAGCTCGAAGTTGATCTTCCGCGCGGTGCCGAGGTCGTTGGCGTTGACGGCGTCGATGAGTTCGCGGAAGCGGCGGGTGGCCACGTGCGTGGTGACGCCGACGAGGCCGACGGCGCCCAGCGCCATCCAGGGCAGGGTCAGTCCGTCGTCGCCGGAGTAGAAAAGCAGGTCCGTCTCGCTCATCACGCGGGTGGCTGCGACGAAGTCCGCCTTGGCATCCTTCACTGCGACGATGTTGGGGTGCTGCGCCAGCCGGATCATGGTTTCGGGTTCGATCGCGATGGAGGAACGGCCGGGGATGTCGTAGAGCATCACGGGCACGTCGGCGGCCGAGGCGATGGTCTCGAAGTGGGCCCGGAGGCCTGACTGGCTGGGCTTGTTGTAGTAGGGGGTCACGAGCAGGATGCCGTCGACGCCGAGGGCTGCGGCCTGCCGGGAGAGGTGCACAGAGTGGGCGGTGTCGTTGGTGCCGGTACCGGCGATGATTGCGGCGCGGCCGCCGACGGCTTCCTTGACGGCACGGAACATGCCGAGGTTCTCTTCGTCGGTGAGGGTGGAGGTTTCGCCGGTGGTTCCGGTGACCACCAGTCCGTCGCAGCCGTCGTCGACGAGTTTGGTGGCCAGTTCCGCTGCCTGCTGGTAATCCACGGAGCCGTCCTTGGCGAACGGCGTGACCATGGCGGTCAGGAGGGTACCGAGGGCAGGGATGTGCGCGGAAGTGTCAGCCATGGAAAAAACGTTACCCTGTCCGGCGCTGGTTAGGACAATAGGGCGGGCGTGATGAACGTCAAATAGGAGTCTCCGGGGTGGCGCCGGCGGTTGTGGGCTTGGATTTTTACTTCCGGAACTTCTCGAGGCGGCTCCGCTGCAGGATGGACGAAACGACCTCGGTGCCGGTGCCTGCGGCCCGCTTCATGGGAAGGCCGTCCGGCCCCCAGAAGCCGCTCAGCCCGCACGACGCGCCCAGCGGGCTGCTGCCGCCGAGGTTGGCCAGTGCCGTGAACATCCGGTTGTCCATGGCGCGGGCACCCAAATGGAGCGCCAGGCGGTGTTCCTCGTTTTCTGTGTAGAGGGCGGATACACAATAAAGATCTGCTCCGGCGGCAGCGGCGTCGCCGGCATGCGCGGGCACGGACGTGTCCAGGCAGAGCGCCAGTGCAACGTGCCAGCCGTCCACCAGGATAAGCGTCGGCCCCTCTCCCGGCGCGAAAAGTTCACGCTCCGGCCCATGCAGATGGGTCTTGAAGGCCGCCTCGGTGCTGCCATCCGGATGAACAGCCACTGAGGCCAGCCGCGGCGTGCCGCCGGCTTCGCGAAGGGCTGCCCCCAGGACGGCGGTAATCCCCGTCCTGCGGCAAATCTCGCGGATATCCGCCAGGCGTTCGTCGTCCGGCACCAGCCAGGAGCCAGGGTGTTCGAGGAGATCCAGCCGGTAGCCGGTCAGGGAAAGTTCCGGGAAGACCACCAGGCGGGCGCCGTGGTCATCGGCGTCTTCGATAAGGCGCACGTGCTCGTCAGCATTGGCCGGGATGCCTCCGTCCAGTGGCCGATACTGAATGACAGAGACAGGAAGGGTGTCAGTCACGCCTCAATCCTAGGCATGAGCGCGCAGGCATGGTGCTGCTGACCTTGCAGGCCCTGACTCCTTCCGCACGTACCTTTGGCAAGGCGAGGGCGGCTAAACAGGGCCGGGGTGGCAATACCTGCCCACCGCTGTTTGGCGCAGCCCTTCCGCCCACGCAGCGAGGCGCTGGGCGGCCCGGACGTAGTGGAACAGTTCCACGGGCGTCAGGGCATCAATGTCTGCCTCGGCCAGCCGCCGGGCAAGTTCTGCCCCCTCCGGCTGGGCGGACAGGCTGATGCCCTCCTGCTCCCACTGGGTATCCTCAGAGGTCTTTCCTGCCACCAGCTGGCGGAAGAGGTAGTCAACCACCCCCGGGCTCAGGGCCTTCAGCGGCCCGTCATGACGGGATTCGGAAGCGGGGGCTCCGAACGGTGGGACTCCGGATGCGGGGACTCCGAATGATGGCGTTTGCATGCGTTCATATTATTCGAACACATATTCGAATACAAGGGGGTTTTGTTTTGGCAGGGGCGGCACAGCCGGGTGTGAGACGATCTGGACATGACCTCCCGTAATGCCGCCGCTTCCGCCAGGACGTCTGCCGGCCGGTCCATCCCGGTCCGCCTGCACGGCATCGATGCGGCCCGCGGGCTGGCGCTGCTGGGCATGATGGCCACGCACCTGCTTCCCACCTTCGAGTCGAACGCAAACCTCATGCCAACATGGGTGGGCCTGGTCTTTTCGGGCAGGGCCGCTGCGCTGTTCGCGGTCCTCGCCGGGGTAGGCCTTGCCTTGTCCACGGGAAAGCACAAGCCGCTGGCGGGTCCTGAACTGTCCGGTGCCAGGCGGGGTGTGGCCCTGCGCGCCCTGGTGATTTCCGCCGTCGGACTCACCCTGGGCGGCCTGGAAGTGAACCTGGCCATCATCCTGGTCCATTACGGAGTACTGTTCCTGTGCGTCCTGCCCTTCCTGGGCCTGCGGCCGAAGGTCCTCTGCGCCTGGGCGGCCGGCTGGATCCTGGTTTCCCCGGTGTTGGCGTATCTGCTGCGCCCGTGGCTGCTTGCCGCGAACCCGCCGCTCAAACTGGGACACAACCCCTCGTGGGAGGATCTGTCCACACCCGGCCGGCTCCTGGCTGATGTCTTCTTCACTGGCTATTACCCGGTTTTCCAGTGGCTGTCCTACCTCCTGGTGGGGCTCGTCGTCGGCCGCTTGATGCTGAACAAGGCGCTGGTGCCATGGATGCTGTTGGTCGGCGGCACTATCGTCGCCGTGGTTGCCAAAGCACTGGGAACGGCGGCGATGGAGGACTGGGGCGGCCGCGCGGCACTGGAGAAGGTCCTGAACTCCCCCGGTTATCCGCTGGGCAGTGTTCTCCAGGTCAACCTGACAGGCATCCCGCAGGAGGGTTCCTGGTGGTGGCTGGCATCCGCGGCACCCCACTCGGCCACCACCCTGGACCTGCTGCACACCTCGGCGGTGGCCGCGGCGGTGATTGGGGCCTTCCTGCTGCTGGGCAGGGTGGCCGACTGGGTGGCTCTGGACCTGCTGCTGCCCTTGCGCGGCGCCGGCGCCATGACGCTGACCCTGTATTCCGTCCACGTCTGGGTGGTTTCAGCGTTCTACCTGAAACCCCTCCCGGCCGGCTGGACCGAGGACGCCATGTACTTTGCCCAGGCCGCCAGCGCGGTGATCGTGGGCATGGTGTTTGTGCTGCTGAAGTGGCGCGGGCCGCTGGAGTGGGTGGGACATGCCGCGAACCAGGCGGGGCGGGGCGGCGCAAAAGCCGGCGCCAAAGCAATCCGTTAGCCCGCGCCGCCCGCGTGGCGGGCCCTGCCTGGGCGGGCCGCACCGGGCCAGGCGGCCCAAGCCCGGGCCAGGCGGGCCAGCCCAGGCCCATCCGGGGCCCGGCTGCAGCTAGGCGGGAAGGTTACCCCGGAAGAGCTTGCCTGCATCACGCATGGAGGCGCGGGCACGTTTGCGGTCGCCGGCGGCGTCGTAGGCGCAGCTCAGCCGGAACCAGGAACGCCAGTCCTCCGGGGCTGCTTCCGCTTCAGCCCGGTACTTCTCGAATTCGGCGTCAGCTGCCGAGCGGACGATCCGGCCGGCGGGCGTCCTGGGCAGTTCATCCACCGGAAGGCCACCTTCGGCTTCAAGGACTTTGGCCATCTGTTCGGTGCGGGCGCCAAACATCAGTTCACGCACCAGCGCCCAGGCGCCAATCACGGGCAGCACCAGGTAGGCCGCCCCGATGGCCACGGCTGCAGGGTTGGTGTCCGTCAGCAGCAGGACCGAGCGCTGGAAAGAGACCACCAGGTAAAAGACCAGGAGCAGCGTGACCGCGCCGACCCAGATCTTGGTGCGGTTTTTCAGAAAGCCGGCCACAAGCCCTGCCATGGCCTACAGCCCCAGGTCCAGGTAGCCGTCCAGGCCCACCGTCAGTCCGGGGTGGGCGGCCACCTTGCGCAGGCCAAGGAGCACGCCGGGCATAAAGGAGGCGCGGTCGAAGGAATCGTGGCGGAGCGTCAGTTGCTCGCCGGGGCTGCCGAGGAGGACTTCCTGGTGGGCCACGAGGCCGCGGAGGCGCACACTGTGGACCCGCACGCCGTCAACCTCGCAGCCGCGGGCACCGGCGAGTTCGCTGGTGGTGGCATCGGGGCTGGGCGGGACCTGGGCGGCGGCACGTTCCGCGGCGATGAGCTGTGCGGTGCGGACGGCGGTACCGGACGGCGCGTCCACCTTGTCCGGGTGGTGCAGTTCGATGATCTCCACCGACTCAAAGTATCTGGCTGCCTTTGCCGCGAAAGCAGAGGCAAGGACCGAGCCAAGGGCAAAATTGGGGGCGATCAGCACGCCCGTTTCGGGCTGGCCGGCCAACAGGTCCTCAAGGGCGGACAGCCGGGTGCTGTCCCAGCCGGTGGTGCCCACAACAGCGTGGATGCCGCGTTCAACGGCGAAACGGACGTTCGCTTCGGAGCTTTCGGGGACCGTCAGGTCCACTACAAAGCGTGCACCCGCTGCCGTAATCCGGTCCAGCGAGTCCCCCCGGCCCAGGGCCGCGACGAGCTTCATGTCCGGCGCGGCTTCGACGGCTTTTACGGCTTCGGCGCCCATGCGCCCGTTCGCGCCCAGCACGGCAACGGGCATGGGAGCAGAGAGTTGTTCGGTCATGGCATTAAGCCTACCGGTGGGCCCAAGGCGCACAGGAACCGGGGACTGTGCGTTACCTCGCACCGGGCCCGTTTCCGTAACGGGCCGTACAGGATCAGCTTCCCGCACCCACCCACTCCACAGTTCCGTCAGTAAAGAACTGTTCCTTCCAGATGGGAACCTGCTCCTTGATCCGGTCCACCAGCTCCGAGCAGACGGCAAAGGCCTGGCCCCGGTGGGCCGCCGACACGGCGCATACCAGCGCTGGATCCCCGATCTCCAGCATGCCGATCCGGTGCGCTGCCCAGATGCGTACTGGCTGCAGGGACCCGCCTTCGTTGCCGGCAGAGCTGCCGGCCGCCGTTTGTTCAGCGACCAGCTGCGCAACGACGTCGGCCATCACCTGGTGGGCCGTGGGGTGTGCACTGTAGCTGAGGCGCTCAACTGCCTTGCCGCCGTCGTGATTGCGCACCACGCCGCTGAAGCTGACCACCGCACCCGCGGTGTCGCTCTCCACCGCCGCGATGGCCTGGTCAACGGAGATGGGCTCCGCGCTCAGGACCGCGTTGACCACCTCGAAGGATGTTTCAGTGCCCATGGCCGCCTTCCAATTGGTCGCAGAGATGCCCGATCACGGGGTCCAGGACGGTCAGTCCGTCCATGACTCCCTTGGGCGATCCGGGCAGGTTGATGATGAAGGTTTTACCAGCGGCTCCGGCGTAACCACGGCTCAGCACCGCCAACGGCGTTTTCGCCGCGCCGGCGCTGCGGACCGCTTCCATGATCCCGGGAATCTCGCGGTCCAGGAGGGGCAGGGTCACGTCCGGTGTGCGGTCGTCCGGGCTAAGGCCCGTCCCACCGCTGGTAATAACGACGGCGGGACGCTGGGTGAGGAGGGCACGGATGGCCGCACCCACGGGCTCGCCGTCGGGAACCACCATGGCGGGGAACACGTCAAAGCCGTGTTCAGTCAGCCAGTCGGTGATCACGGGGCCGGTTTCGTCGTCGTAGATGCCGGCGGCTGCCCGGGTGGAGGCGATGACTATGCCGGCCTTCCGGCCCTGCACATCGCCGTGGCGATGCGGCTCGGGAGCGTTGAGGGTACCGGGAGTACTCACAGCGCCCAGTCCCCGCTCTTGCCGCCGCTTTTAGCCAGCACTTTGATGTCGGTCAGGACAGCGTGTTTATCCACGGCCTTGATCATGTCGTAGACGCTCAGTGCCGCAACGGAAACTGCCGTGAGGGCTTCCATCTCAACGCCGGTAACGCCGCGAGTTTTAACCGTGGCCAGGATCGAAACGGCTGCCGGGGCGAGTTCAAAGTCCACAGTGACCTTGGACAGCGGAAGCGGATGGCAGAGCGGAATAAGTTCGGGCGTCTTCTTGGCGGCCATGATTCCGGCTACCCGCGCCACGGCGAGGGCGTCCCCCTTGGGCAGTCCGCCGGAGCCCAGGAGGCCCATGACTTCCGGGGTGGTGTGGACCGTGGCGGTGGCGGTGGCTTCGCGGGTGGTTTCGGCTTTGGCGGAGACGTCCACCATCTGGGCGCTGCCGTCCTGGCGCAGGTGCGTCAGCGCAGCGGGAGGTTGTTCTGCATTCACAGCATCCATACTTCCACCTCCGCCCCGGCCGCGAGCGCGGCCACTCCTTGCGGGACATGAACCAGCACGTTGGAGCCCGCGAGCGCATGCATCAGGTGTGAACTGTCCCCACCCTGCAGCTCTACCGTCCCGTCGGGCTGCAGTGTGCCGCGGCGGACCTGATGCTTCTGCTCCGGCGACGTGAGGGGCTGTCCCAGGCGGGCGCGAAGGGGCAGGCGTGGTGCGGGAGTGCCGAGCAGGCTGCCCAGCACCGGGCGGAGGAACATTTCAAAGGACACCAGGCAGCTGACCGGGTTGCCGGGGAATCCCAGGAAGGGGCGCCCTTCGAAGGCTCCGATCCCCTGCGGGCCGCCCGGCTGCATGGCCACGTGCAGGAATTCCACCGGCTGGTCCTCCATCGCCTGCCGGACCACCTCGTAAGCTCCCTTGCTGACGCCTCCGGTGGTGACGATGAGGTCCGCTTCCCTGCCCTCGGCCCGCAGCAGCGTCCGAAGCCGGTCCGGGTTGTCCGTAGCGATCCCCGCCCGGCGGACCTCCAGTCCCGCCTGCCTCATCGCAGCTTCCAGGAGGGTGCCGTTGGAGTCGTAGATCTTGCCGGCAGGAAGGCCCTGGCCGGGGGCCACCACTTCGTCCCCGGTGGTGACCAGCAGGACTTTCACGGGCTGGTGGACCGTCACTTCCGGGATTCCCAGCGCTGCGAGCAGCCCCAGCTGGGCCGGGCCCAGGAACGTGCCGGCCGCCAGTGCCGTCTCGCCGGCGCGCAAGTCACTGCCTGTTTCCCGTACATAGGTGCCGGGCGCCGCTGAAGGCAGCCGCACCATTGCGTGCTCGCTGTGCGGCAGGAAACGGTCCGGAACCGCCCGCTCAATGGGGACGACGGCGTCAGCCCCGTCCGGGAGCATGGCTCCGGTCATAATCGGGGCGGCCATGCCGGGCTTCAGGGCGTCCGGGCTGGCGCCGGCGGGAACGGGAGGCATAACGCGCAGCTCGCAGCCGCCGTCGGGCACGTCAGCGGAACGGATGGCATAGCCGTCCATTTGGGAGTTGGCGAAGGGCGGCAGGCTGATGGGGGCGGTGATGCCGCTGACCAGGCCCCGGCCGAGTGCGTCGCGCAGGGGCAGCAGTTCGGTCCGGCGGGGTGACCGCAACGGCTGCAGCAGATCGGCGACGGCGGCTGCATGCTCAGCCACGGACCGCGCCTGGCGCCGGTGGTGGTGCTGGTGCGTGGCTTCGTGCCGCGATTCGGTCCCGCTCCCGCCGCCGCTCGAGTGCGGCGCTTCTGCTGACGTTCCGTGCGGGGACGTTCCATGGGGTTGCGGGCTGGTCATGGTTCCGCCTTCGGTAGCCATCAGGGTTGCACGTCCACTCTAATCGTGTGGAACCCCGTGGCTCCGTCCGGGGCGACCGGCCTGCTCTGCTCGTCCTGCGCCCGGCCTGCGAGATCCGTGGCCCGGACCTGGACTTCGTACTGGCCTTGGCTCAACACCACGCCAAGCTTCCATTGGCGCCAGGTGTCAAGCGAGATGCTTTCGGCCAAGTCAGCCTGCTGCCAAGGGCCCCGGTTCATGCGGAGCTCCACTTTCCCGATGCCGGTGTGCTGCGCCCAGGCGACGCCGCCGAAGACCACCGTTCCGGACTTCACGGGACGGCCATGCCCCGGCACGTCGATCCGTGAGGACGTTTTGATGGGACCGCGCTCAGACCAGCCCCGGGGAGTCCAGTAGGCGACGTCGTCCGCGAACCGGGTGACCTTCAGCTCCGTAACCCATTTGGTGGCCGATACGTAGCCGTAGAGCCCGGGCACCACCAGCCGGACGGGGAATCCGTGCTCCAGGGGCAGGGGCTCGCCGTTCATGCCGACGGCAAGCAGCGCATCGCGGCTGTCGGTGAGGACCTCAAGCGGCGTGCCGGCAGTCCAGCCGTCGATGCTGCGCGAGAGCACCATGTCCGCGCCCGGCTGGGGGCCCGCGAGTGCCAGCAGTTCGCGGACAGGCCAGCCCAGCCAGCGCGCGTTGCCGATCAGGTCCCCGCCCACATTATTGGACACGCAGGCAATGGTCACATGGCGTTCGATCAAGGGCTTGGCCAGCAGTTCCGCGAAGGTCAGCTCCACTTCCCGGTCCACCATCCCGATGACTTTCAGGGCCCAGGTGTTCGGGTTGACGGCCGGAACGGACAACGCGGTATCGATGCGGTAGAAGTCCCGGTTAGGGGTGACGAGTGGCTGCATACCGTCCACGCGCACCTCGGCCCCGGACGGGATTGGCGGCGCCGCTGACGCGGGTACCGGCAAGGCCACGCGGGTCCTTGCTTCGCTGACGCCGGCGGTGGCGCCACGCCATAGCGCCGCCAGCGCGCCGCCGATAACGGTGAACGCGGCACCGCCTGCCAGTGCCTGCAGGAAACGACGGCGGGCTGGCGCGGGGTTGCCGCTTGGCTGCGGTTCTTCGCCCGCCCGCTCCTGCAGGTTGCCCCACTCCTGCAGCCGGCGGATCAGGAACCTGAGCAGTGCTCCGGCCACGACGGCTGTGAGTATGGGCAGCACCATGGCATTGAAGGTGGCTTGGGCGCGGGTCAGGACGGCTGACAGGCCCACCAGCCCGAAGATAGCTATAACGGTGATGCCGGCGAAGCGGCGGCGGTCCTCTACAGCCCCCGCCAGCGCTGCAAGTGCCGCAATAACCAAGGCCATGCCGGCGAGGAGCGCAATTTTGTCGGCCGTCCCGAAGAGCGCAACAGCCCAGTCCTTCACAGCCGGAGGGACTGCATCGATGACGGCGCCGCCAACAGCAGTCATCGGCGACAGCGCCGGGCTGAACACGCCGGCTGCGAGCTCCCCGAGCACCACCGAGCTGCCCACTGCAACGGCGCCCGCTGCGGCGGCCCGCCACCGCCGCCGGGCCGGCCCTGACCGGTGCGGCAGCGACGGCCCTGACCCGTGCGGCAGCGAAGCTGCCGGGCGCTCCGGAAGCCGCGTCCCGCCGTCGTGCGCTGCATGCTGTGGCTGGGAGCTGTTCACACCTACAGCATAGGTTTGCGGGATACCCGCAGCACCGGTCCTGCGCAGATTCTGCTGCCGCTTCCGCTGCCGCCGCCCGCGCCGTCACGGTGTGATGCAGGGCCCATAGTGGCGTAGCCTGAAGTCATGAGTGTCCAGCTAGGTATGCCCCAGCCGGCGGAGGAAGCAGCCGCAGCGTTGCCGTCCGTCCCTGCTGCGCGCCCCGCCGATGCTCCGGCCGGGCTGGCCGACCGGTACGGCCGCCGTGCCACGGACATGAGGCTGTCCCTGACCGACAAATGCAACCTTCGGTGCACCTACTGCATGCCTGCCGAAGGGCTGGAGTGGCTCGCGAAGCAGGCGGTGATGTCGGCGGAGGAGATCGTCGGGATCGTCAGGATCGGCGTCGAGCAGCTGGGAGTCCGCGAGCTGAGGCTCACCGGCGGTGAACCGCTGGTGCGGCACGACCTCGTGGACATCATCACTTCGCTGCGACGGAATCATCCCGATCTGCCGATCTCCATGACGACCAACGGCGTGGGCCTGGCGAAGAAGGCCGCGGCCTTGAAAGCGGCCGGCCTGACGCGCATCAACGTGTCCCTTGACTCCCTGCACGAGGAAACCTTCACCAAGCTGACCCGCAGGCCGTTCCTGGACCAGGTGCTGGCCGGGGTGGACGCGGCCTGGGCGGCCGGTCTTGGGCCGGTCAAGCTCAACGCAGTACTGATGCGGGGCATTAACGACGCCGAGGCGCCGTCCCTGCTGGCCTGGGCGCTGGACCGCGGCTACGAACTGCGGTTCATTGAGCAGATGCCGCTCGACGCAGACCATGGCTGGACGCGGCGGAACATGATCACGGCCGCCGAGATCCGTCAGCTGCTCTCGTCGGACTTTGTCCTCAGCCCGGATCCGCGCGCCCGTGACGGCGCCCCGGCGGAACGCTTTGAAGTACGACGGCGGGTGGCTGGGTCTGTTTCCGGTCCCTTGCTGGGAACGGTGGGGATTATTGCCTCCGTGACCGAGCCGTTCTGCTCAGACTGCCGCAGGACCCGGATCACTGCCGAGGGCAAGATTATGAGCTGCCTGTTCTCGCGTGAGGAGTTCGACCTGCTGGGCCTCCTGCGCTCAGGCGCCAGCGACGAAGCCCTCGGCCAGCGGTGGCAGGACGCCATGTGGCTCAAGCCTAAAGCCCACGGAATGGACCACGTGGGACTTGACGCTCCGGACTTCGTCCAGCCGGACCGCAGCATGAGCGCCATCGGGGGCTGAAACTCTTGAACGTACGTTACTTCGCTGCCGCACGCGCCGCGGCAGGCGTGGAGGAAGAGCGCTTCGAACTGGGGCCGGGCTCCAGTGTTGCCGACCTTCTGGAGGCCGTACTTTCTGTGGAGCGGCCTGAACCTCCTGCCGGTACTCCCCCTCTGCCCCGCATCCTGTCGCGAAGCAGTTTCCTGCTCAATGAAGTCGCGGTGCGGGATCATTCGGTCGTCCTGCAGGCCGACGACGTAGTGGATGTGCTGCCCCCGTTCGCCGGAGGCTAGGAGTACTTTTTCCTCTCGGATTCTTCGCCGTGGCTCGCCAACCCTGCCCGCACGAATTGTCGGTGCCTCGATGGATGATGTTGGCATGGAGGCGGATTCGGCAGGCGACGCGGTAAGTGCGGCAACGCTGTTTGCTGCCGCACCGGCTGATCCGATGCCCCGAACAGCCGCCTCCGCCCAAATTGTCAGTGCCTCGATGGACGATGTTGGTATGGGAAGCGGCGCGGGCACGGCAGCAGTGATGGAGGGCATCCATGCCTCCATTGCTGGCTTGGATGCGCTGTTTGTGGAGGACGCCGCCTTGGCTACCGGCGCTAATGCCGCTACTGATGTGGATGTGTGGCAGCGCCAGTATGAGATCCGTCTGGAACGGATGTCGGTAGTGAAGCAGTTGGAAGCACAGCTCGCCGCGGTCAAGGCCCGCGACGCCGCCGAGGCCGTTGAAATCCAACACGCCATGACCCCACCGGAAGCGCCCGTGCACGAACGGACATTTACCGAGATGTCGGCCATCGAGGAAATCGCCGGCGTCCTGACCGTGAGCTCCGGGGCTGCCGGGGCGCTCGTCACCCAGGCCCGGCAACTCACCTCCCTGCCGTTGGCCATGGAGGCGCTGTCCGCCGGAAGCATCTCCTGGATGCAGGCGAAAATCATTGCCGACGAAACAGAAGGCCTCGGCTCCGCCGGAGCGGCCGCCCTCGTGGAGCATGTCCTGGACCCGAACCCCGTCCGTGGAGCCGCCGCCGGTGAACTCGTACCGTCTCGGTTCCGGTCCCGAGTCCGCGGCTGGCGCGAACGCCACCACCCCGAATCCTTCGAGAAACGCCACACCAAATGCGCCGCGGACCGGCGCATGGAATACACGCCGGACCGCGATGGCATGGCCTGGCTCTCGCTCTACCTGCCCGCGGACCAGGCCTCAGCCATCTGGAACCGCGCCACCGCCCTCGCCCGCGGCCTCCAGGGCCCCGAAGAACCGCGCACCATGACACAACTACGCCCCGACATCGCCGCCCACCTGCTCCTCAGCCCAGCACTCAGCCCCGCCCCGGAAAGCACCGCGGCAGACTTCAGCACCGAAGAGAACACCGACGCCCCGCTCGGAGTGGCCTCCGTGTCCGTCATGGACCGGCCCGATGACGCCGCCGGCACCGGTGCCACCGACGACGGCGCCTCTACCGGCTCCACCGGACATGAAGCTACAAACACCGTCCACCTCGCCTCCGCCGGGCACGAGGAAACCGACCGCAGCGCTTACACCGATCTCGCGAATGTCCCGGTACCGAAGGTGGACGTCCTCGTCACGGTCCCAGTGTTCGCACTCCTCGGCCTCACCGACGAACCCGCCGTCCTCGACGGCCACGGTCCCATCCCCGCCTCCATGGCCCGCAAACTCGTCGCCGATGGCGCCAGCTCCTTCTACCGGGTGCTCGTCGACCCGCGCGACGGTGCACCGCTGGAAATCGGCCGCACCAGCTACCGCCTCACCAAAGCCATGAAAAAGGCACTACAGTTCAGGGACGGCAAATGCACCTTCCCCGGCTGCAACAACCCGTCCTTGGACAACGACACGGACCACCTCACCGCTTGGCAACACGGCGGGACCACCGGGATCAGCAACCTGGCCCAACTCTGCCCAAAACACCACCGCCTCAAACACAACAAGCCTTGGATACCCACACCGGCCACAAATCACGAACCACCCGGCTGGACCTCACCCACAGGCCGGCACTACAAATCCGAACAACCCGACAGGGAACCGCCACAATGGCCACCTGGCTATCTGCCTGGCCAAACACCCGGGGTTCAGGTCGTGGAGACGCCCGGAGTCAGGCCCGCGGAAAAGAGCCCCCTGGAAGCTGCACTTGTGGGCCTGCTAACCGGCTGAGGCGTCCGATGGGCAGGTTTCGACAGGCTCAACCAACGAGCCCGGACGATCCTCCTGGGGGCGGCAGTTTGTGGGACGACGCCGCGCCCCCGAAACTGCCCAAAGACCCGCTCAAAGAGTGGGAGTGGGACATGGTGAACTCCTGAAGTCTCCTGACATCCGAAGCCGCCGGTAATCCGAAGCCGCTCTGAAAACGTCAGCTCCGCTGGAACGATGAGGTCATAAACGGGATGTAGGCAGAACCAGTCCCGTCGGCCCCACCGGATTCCTCCTGAGTCCCGTTGTCCCCCGCGGCCTTGTCGCCACGGGTGCGCAGCTCTGTCACATGCGTGAGCACCTCGCCGTCGACCCGCAGCGTATGACGGGTCCACCCGGAACCGCCACGGCGTTCCACCTTAAGGGCCCCGTTGTGCCACATGCAGCGCGCTGGGGCGGCCGGTGCCGGGCTTACGTTGTCCACGTAATACCAAAAAACGTCCTGGTGGTCGGGATCCAGAGTGAAAATGCCATGGCCTTCAAAGTGACTCCCATCCGGTTCAAGATGGCGGTAACTCTGCACGACGGCAGACCCGCCAGCCACCGGGGTATACGTGACCTCGGCATCAACGGTCCGTTCGGGCCCCCAAGGACCGGCAGCGAACCGGGTGCTCCCCCGCCAGTGGCCCAGGAAGCCGGCCAAGGCTCCCGGCGCGCGGCTGGGCGGGGTCCGTTCCACTGTCCCCTCACCTCCAGAGCTATGTCCTGCCGTTCCAGCCAAGTCTTGCCGTTCCAGCCAAGTCTTGCCGTTCCAAGCTGTCCTGCCGTTTACCCGGTCAGAGCCCGAACTTCTCGGTCTCCTCGAATGGCCCCACGACGGTGACGGTTCGGGGTGCAGCCGCCAGCTCCGCCGCAAGATCCTGGACCTGCTCGGCCGTTACAGCCTTGATGAGCCGCAGTGTTTCGTCGATGTCCTGGTACTCACCTGAAACGAGTTCGGCGCGGCCCAGCCGGGACATCCGGGAGCCGGTGTCCTCCAGGGCCAGCACGATGCCGCCGCCTAGCTGGCCCACGGCCTTGCGGAGCTCGTCGTCGGAAATTCCATGCTCGGCGAGCTTCTCCAGCTCGATGGACAGCAGGTCCAGGACCTGGCGCACCTTGGAGGGCGTACACCCGGCGTACATGCCGAAGTAGCCGGCATCTGCGTAGGAGGACGCGAATGAATACGTGGAGTACACCAGGCCACGCTTCTCGCGGATCTCCTGGAAAAGGCGCGAGGACATGCCTCCGCCGAGCACTGCGTTCAGGACGCTCATGACATAACGCCGGTCGTCGGTGGCCACGATCGTAGGGCAGCCCATGATGATGTTCGCCTGTTCCACCGCCCGCTTGACCACGTGCAGGCCTGCGGTACCAGTGATGAGCGCCCGGTCGGTGGACCGCCGCTCGACGGGTGCGGCGTCGGTTTTCAACGACCAGCCCGCGGATTCGAGGGCATCCACCACCAGGTCGCAGACTATGTCGTGCTCCAGCCCGCCGGCCGCGGTGATTACCAGTTCGTCAGGGCGGTAATACCGCCGGTAGTGCTCCCACACGGAGTCGCGGGCCACGCCCTTGATGGCGTCCGGGGTGCCGCCGATGGGTCGGCCCAAGGGGTGGTTGCCGAGTACGGCTGAGACAAAGTGTTCGTGGGCCACGTCGGTGGGGTCGTCGCTGTCCATGGCGATTTCCTCAAGGATGACGTCCCGTTCCTGCTCCATCTCAGCGGGGTCCAGGACCGCTCCGGTGATCATGTCAGCAATGACGTCGATGGCCATGGGCAGATCCGTATCCAGGACCCGCGCGAAGTAGCAGGTGCTTTCCTTGGCCGTGGCCGCATTCGACTCGCCGCCCACCTCATCAAAGGCCGATGCGATTTCCAGGGCGGTGCGGCGCCTGGTCCCTTTGAACAGGAGATGTTCCAGGAAGTGGGTGGAGCCGTGCTGTCCGGGCGCCTCATCCCGTGAGCCGACGCCTACCCAAAAGCCGATGGTTGCAGAGCGCTGCCCCGGCATCGCCTCGGTCAGCACCCGCACTCCGCCGGGCAGCACGGAACGCCGGACTTCGGAACCGCCGTCGGAACCGTGGACCAGGGTGTCGCCGCGGTGATTCTGCTCAAGCGGCAGGGGTACAACAGTCATTGAGGCCTTTCAAGAGGAGCAGCCGGGATCTGGCTGCCATCGTAACAGCGGCGGGGCCGGTGGATCATCCACCGGCCCCGCCGATTCATGCTTGTGTGCCGGAAACGAGAACTGCTAGACGTCAGCGCCTTCAGCAGGTTCCGTGGTGTGGGCGCGCTCGGTCTCGTCCTCGGCGCCTTCTTCCTCGGCAACCACCGGGGCGAGCGAGAGCTTTCCACGGTCGTCGATCTTGGTGATCTCCACCTGGACCTTCTGGCCCACCGAGACAACGTCTTCGACGTTGTCCACGCGCTTGCCGTTGGCCAGCTTGCGCAGCTCGGAGATGTGCAGGAGGCCGTCCTTGCCCGGGGTCAGCGATACGAAGGCACCGAAGGTGGTGGTCTTGACGACCGTACCCAGGTAACGCTCGCCGATTTCCGGGACCTGCGGGTTCGCGATGGCGTTGATGGCCGACCGTGCTGCTTCTGCGGACGGGCCGTTGGTGGCGCCAATGTAGACCGTGCCGTCGTCCTCGATGGAGATGTCGGCGCCGGTGTCTTCCTGGATCTGGTTGATCATCTTGCCCTTGGGGCCGATGACCTCGCCGATCTTGTCCACGGGGATCTTCACAGCGATGACGCGCGGTGCGAACTCGGAGAGCTCGTCCGGGGTGTCGATGGCTGAGTCCATCACCTCAAGGATGTGCAGGCGTGCTTCGCGGGCCTGCTTCAGGGCTGCTGCCAGGACCGAGGCGGGGATGCCATCGAGTTTGGTGTCCAGCTGGATGGCCGTGACGAACTCGGAGGTACCGGCAACCTTGAAGTCCATGTCGCCGAAGGCATCTTCGGCGCCAAGGATGTCCGTCAGTGCCGCGTAGCGGGTCTGACCGTCCACCTGGTCGGAGACCAGGCCCATCGCGATACCGGCGACGGCGGCCTTCAGGGGCACACCGGCGTTCAGCATCGACAGGGTGGAGGCGCAGACGGAACCCATCGACGTCGAACCGTTGGAGCTGAGGGCCTCAGATACCTGGCGGATGGCGTACGGGAATTCCTCGCGGGACGGCAGCACAGGCACAAGTGCGCGCTCTGCCAGTGCACCGTGGCCGATTTCGCGGCGCTTGGGCGAACCCACGCGGCCGGTCTCGCCGGTGGAGTACGGCGGGAAGTTGTAGTTGTGCATGTAGCGCTTGGTCTTCACCGGCGACAGCGAGTCGATCTGCTGTTCCATCTTCAGCATGTTCAGCGTGGTGACACCCATGATCTGGGTCTCGCCGCGTTCGAAGATGGCCGAACCGTGGACGCGGGGCAGGACCTCAACCTCGGCGGTGAGCTGGCGGATGTCCGTCAGGCCACGGCCGTCAATGCGGACCTGGTCCTTGAGGATGCGCTGGCGCACAACCTGCTTGGTGACTGAGCGGAATGCTGCGGACAGCTCCTTCTCGCGGCCCTCGAACTGGCCGGCCAGGGCAGCGGTGACTTCGTCCTTCAACGCGTCAGACGCGTCGTTGCGCTCCGTCTTGTCCGCAATCTGGAAGACAGCCGTCAGCTTCTCAGTGGCAGCAGCCTCAACAGCGGCGTAAACGTCGTCCTCGTAGTCCAGGAAGACCGGGAATTCGACCGTCGGCTTGGCGGCGCGGGCGGCGAGGTCGGCCTGGGCGTCACACAGTGCCTTGATGAACGGCTTGGCAGCCTCGAGGCCCTCTGAGACGACCTCTTCGGTGGGGGCGGTGGCGCCCTGTTCCTTGATGAGGTTCCACGAGTTGTCGGTAGCTTCCGCTTCAACCATCATGATGGCGACGTCGTCACCGGCGATGCGGCCCGCAACGACCATGTTGAACACGGAGTTTTCCAGCTGGGAGTGCTTGGGGAAAGCAACCCACTGGGATCCGTTTTCGTCGGCGACCAAGGCAACGCGGACGCCGCCGATCGGGCCGGAGAACGGCAGGCCGGAAAGCTGGGTGGACATGGAAGAGGCGTTGATGGCCACCACGTCGTAGAGCTCGTCCGGGTTGATAGCCAGGACGGTCACCACGATCTGGACCTCGTTGCGCAGGCCCTTCACGAACGCCGGACGCAGCGGGCGGTCCATCAGGCGGCAGGCCAGGATGGCTTCGGTGGACGGGCGGCCTTCGCGGCGGAAGAACGAGCCCGGGATGCGGCCGGCAGCGTACATACGCTCTTCGACGTCGACCGTCAGCGGGAAGAAGTCAAAGCCTTCACGCGGGTGCTTGCCGGCAGTGGTGGCGGACAGCAGTGCGGTGTCATCGTCGATGTACACCATTGCTGCGCCGGCTGCCTGCTTGGCAAGGCGGCCGGTTTCGAAGCGGATTACGCGCTTGCCGAAACGGCCATTGTCAATGACTGCTTCCGAGAACTGGATTTCGGGACCCTCCAAGAGAGTCACCTCCGTTTCTGTTTGACGGAAGTCCAGCCGCATCAACCCGGCCAGCATCTGTCTACTGGCCCTGCACCCGGTCATCGATCGAGATCCACGGGCCGCCGGCTTCAGTCAACGAAGCCGTTCCCGGGGATCACTACCGAGGACCGCGAATGCGTGATGCGGTTGATCCTCCTGTTTAATTTTTCATTTGAAGAAGGCGGCCCGTTCCGCGATGGAAAGGGCCGCCCCTAAAGTCCGGCTAGCGGCGCAGGCCGAGGCGCTCGATGAGCGAACGGTAGCGGGCGATGTCGGTCTTCTTGAGGTAGCTCAGCATGCGCTTGCGGCGACCAACCATGGCCAGCAGACCGCGCTGGGTGTGGTAGTCGTGCTTGTGCTCCTTCATGTGCTCAGTCAGATCCTTGATCCGCTGGGTCAGGACTGCAACCTGGACCTCCGGTGAACCGGTGTCGCCTTCTACGGTTGCGTATTCCTTGATGATGGACTGCTTTACAGCGGCTTCAAGTGCCACAATAACTCCTAGGGATGTGCCGTGAGGGCCCAGGTCAGAAACTCACTGCCGGGTCTGCCGCCGCAACGTGCCAGGGAAATTCCGGCCAGTGCTGCGAGCAACAGGAACCAGCCGCCACGGACTGCAGCCGGATCCATCGTCCAGTTTACCGGCCCCGTCCCAATCTTGTCGAAACAGTCCGGAACTCAGCCCTCCAGCCGGTCCCGGATTGCCAACATGCCGTGCAGGACCTCCTCGAAGCTGGTGCTCAACGGCGAGAGTCCCACCCGGATGCCATGGGGTGCGCGGAAGTCCGGGATCACGCCCCCCTCCCAGAGTCCCGCCACTGTTTCCTTGGCGAAGGCGGGATGGTCCAGGGTGATGTGGCTGCCCCGCTCCCCCGGCTCCCGGGGCGTGGAAAGTTCCGCACCCAGCGGTGCCAGCAAGGCGTCGAAGATGTCAATGGCGAAGGCGGTGAGCCGCACCGACTTCTCCCGGATGGCAGCCATGGTTGCCTCCTCGATGAGGTCCAGCGTGCCGCGCATGGCGAGCATGCCGAAAATGGCCGGCGTCCCGCTGAGGAATCCGCGGATGCCGGGAGCCGGCTCATACCCGGCCGCCATCTCGAACGCGTCCTTGCGGCCCATCCACCCCCAGATGGGCTGGTTGAGCGAGGCGAGGTGGCGCTGGTTCACGTAGGCGAACGCGGGCGACCCAGGCCCGCCGTTGAGGTACTTGTACGTGCAGCCGGCAGCGAAGTCCACGCCCGCGCCGTCCAGGGCCAGCTCCACCGACCCCGCGGAGTGGCAAAGATCCCACACAACGAGGGCCCCGGCGTCGTGCACTGCTTCGGTGATCGCCGGCAGGTCCGCCACATGGCCGGAACGGTAGGCGATGTGGCTCAAAAGTACGACGGCGGTGCGCGGCCCCGCTACCTGGTGCACCTGGTCTACGGTCACCCCGGCGGCAGGATCCGTTTCGATCCAGCGAAGCGTCAGGCCTTCCTCGAGGGCGATGCCTTCAACGAGGTAGCGGTCCGTGGGGAAGTTCCCGGTGTCCAGGACCAGTTCGTTCCGGTCCGGGTCCGCCACCGCCGTGAGGGCTGCGCGGATCAGTTTGTACAGGACCACGGTGGTGGAATCGGCAATGATGGTCTGCCCGGGCGCCGCGCCCAGCACTGCCCGGCCCAGCTGGTCACCGATGGCCTGGGGCAGCTCCAGCCATTCCTCGTCCCAGCCCCGGATCAGGCGGCCGCCCCAGCCATCGCGGATAAAGGCGCCGATGTCCTCCGCCGTCCGCTTGAGCGGCCGGCCCAGGGAGTTTCCGTCAAGGTAGGACAGGGGTGTGTCAGTACCAATGAAAAGGCTCCGGTAATGCGCGAGCGGGTCCTGCCGGTCGAGTTCGGCCGCGCGCTGCTGCAGGGACGTTCCTGCGTCTGCTGCGCTTCGTGCAATGGGCTGTTGCTGGGTGCTCACTGGCCGATCTCCGTCCTGACTGCGAATAGTTCGGGGAAGAACGTCAGTTCGAGGGCCTTCTGCAGGAACGCAGCACCGCTGGAGCCGCCGGTCCCCGTCTTCATGCCGATGGTCCGTTGCACCGTGCGCAAGTGCCGGAAGCGCCAGAGCTGGAAGTTGTCCTCCAGGTCCACCAGCTCCTCGCAGGCTTCGTACGCAGCCCAGTTGTCCGAGGCGTTCTCGTAGATGTGCTTGAACAGTGGAACGAGCTCGGGCCTGAATTCGTGGGCCTGGGTGACATCCCGTTCCAGCACAGACCGCGGCACGTCGAACCCCTGGCGGGCCAGATAGGCCAGGAATTCGTCATAGATACTCGGTGCATTAAGCAGTTGTTCCAACATGGCGTGGGCCTCCGGATCGGACTCGAAGACCGAAAGCATTTTGCCGTTCTTGTTGCCCAGGATGAACTCCACGGCGCGGTACTGGCTCGACTGGAACCCGGAGGCATGGCCCAGGAAGCCGCGGAACTGGGAGTACTCGGTGGGCGTCAGGGTGGCCAGCACCGACCACTGTTCGGTGAGGGTTTTCTGGATGTGCTTGACCCGCGCAATGCCCTTGAGCGCCGAACCCAGGTCATCGTCCCGGAGCCAGACGGCCGTGCTGCGCAGCTCATGCAATACCAGTTTGAGCCACAGCTCGGTGGTCTGGTGCTGGATGATGAAGAGCATTTCATCGTGGTGTTCCGGCTGGCTGACGGGTTGCTGTGCGCTCAGCAGGGTTGGCAGCTGCAGGTAGGAGGCATAACTCATCCGCGAGCTGAAATCACTGACAATGCCTTCGTCCAGTTTCCTGGTGTTCTTCTCAACGGACACGGAATTGCCTTTCCCTGCGGCGCTTGCCTTTGTGGCTGGTTCAGCTGTGGACGGTTCAGCGCCTGGCCAGGAGGTCGTGGGCCTGGACCACATCCAGCCGCATCTGGTCTACCAGTGCCTCAGGCCCACGGTATGCCACCATTCCCCTGAGCCGGGCCACAAATTCAACAACTACTGTCTGGCCGTACAGATCGAAGTCCTCCACCGCTTCGTGGGGCCTGTCGATCACGTGGGCTTCAACCTGCCTGCTCACGCCGTCGAAAGTGGGATTCGAGCCAACGGAAATGGCTGCCGGCCAGCGCTTGCCCGCCTGGTCTACAAGCCAGCCGGCGTAAATCCCGTCCGCTGGGATGAGCCCCGTGGCGTTGCTGGCGAGGTTCGCTGTTGGAAATCCGAGGGCACGGCCCCGGGCGGCGCCGTGGACAACCTCGCCGCGCATGCGGTGCGGGCGTCCCAGGACAGCGCACGCAGTGGCAACATCCCCCTCCTGCAGGGCTTCCCGCACCCAGGTGGAGGAGCAGCGGCGGTCCGTGCCGTCGTCGTCATGCAGAGGGTAGCCCTCGGAGCCGAACTCGCTGATCACGTGCACCTCAAACCCGAACTTCCGGCCGAGTGCCTTCATGGTATCCAGGTCTCCAGAGTTGCCGCGCCCGAACCTGACATCGTGGCCGATGACCACATGGCCGGCGTGCAGGCAGTCCACCAGGTACTGCTCCACGAATTCCTCGGGGGTGAGGCTGGCCAGGTCCAGCGAGTACTTCATGACGAGGATGGCGTCCAGGCCCAGCTCCCCCAGCGCCTCCAGTTTGTCCTGCAGCCCCATGATGAGCTCAGGGGCGGATTCGGGACGGTGGACCAGGGCAGGGTGCGGATCGAAGGTGACGGCCACCGCTTTGGACCTGGTGATCCGGGCCGTGCGGATCAGCTCCGACAGCACCTGCTGGTGTCCCCGGTGCACGCCGTCGAAGTTTCCGATGGTGACAACAGATGGGCCGAAGTCCGCCGGGACCTCGGACGGATCGTTCCAGATGTAGACCATCACCCTCGCCTTAAACCGCTTGCAAGTATCAATGTTCGGGCCGGTGCCGGCCGCGGAACTCTCTAAGATTACCTGCATTCGGGGGTCCGCCCTGACGAAGGGAAATCGACCCGTTTTGGCTGCTACCGGTCAGCTGACCGCCCTTGGCCATCACCGGGAGCCGGCCTTCCGGAGAACAAGCGGATCAACCCGTCCACTTCCTGTGCCGCTGTCGTGGGATGCCGGAAGTGCTGGTGCGGCTGGATGGTGTAGCGCGTCCTGCGTCCCACCTTGGCCCGTTGCAGGTAGCCGGCAGTTTCGAGGTCCTTGAGGATCTGCAGTGCCGCCCGTGTGGTGATGCCCACCCTCTCGGCGATGTCCGTCACCAGAATGTCGGGGTCCCGGGCCACGGAGAGCAGGACGTGGCCATGGTTCGTAAGGAAGGTCCAGGCGGGCCGGGCGGGCCCGCCTGGACGTGGAGCTTCCTCCCCGCTGTCGCTGGAACCCTTGACCGTCATGGATGCTCCGGCGCTTTCGCTGTCATGAGTGGTTTGACCTGCTGGTTTCGTGGCGGCGCCACAACGGTTCCAGGGCCGCCATGTCCTCCGGGGATGCTGTCCCGAACGGCGGCCGCTCCGGTGCGGGCAGGGGCCTGCGCCCCTGGCCCCGCGTGGCCCAAAGGCTTGCTGCCACCGATATGGAGAGAATCGCGGCAATGACCGCCAGGGAAACCGGCGTGGGAATGTAGTAGACGTCGATCTTCAGGAGCATCTTGATCCCCACCCAGATCAGGACGAGCGCGAGGCCAATCTTGAGGTAGATGAAGCGGTGGATGAGGTCGGCCAGCAGGAAGTACATCGCCCGCAGGCCCAGGATGGCGAACGCGTTTGCGGTGAAGACCAGGAACACGTCGTCCGTGACGGCGAAGATGGCCGGGATGGAATCGACGGCGAAAATAATGTCAGTGGCCTCGACGAGGACCAGGACGGCCAGCAGTGGGGTGGCCAGCAGTGCGCCGCCGCGCCGGACAAGGAAGCGCTGGCCGTGGAAGTCATCGGTCATAGGCACCCGCCGGCGGAAGAGTTGGAGCACTCGCGACTTCTCCGGGTCCACGTGATCGTTCCGGTGCCGGATCATCCGGTAGCCGGTGACCAGCAGGAACGCGGCGAACAGGTACAACACCCACGCAGCGCTGGCGATGATCGCGGCGCCGGCCGCGATGAAGATGCCCCGGAAGACCAGGGCGCCCAGCACGCCGAAGAACAGTACGCGGTGCTGGTACTCCCGCGGCACAGCGAAGTAGGTGAAGATGATGGCCCAGATAAAGACGTTGTCTACCGCGAGGGACTTCTCTATCAGGTAGCCGGCGAAGTACTGCTGGCCAAACTCCGCACCGTAGACCTGCCACACCAGGAGCCCGAAGCCGGCCCCAAAGGCAACCCAGACGCCTGACCATAAGGCTGCTTCCCGCAGGCCGATCACGTGGGCCCGGCGATGGGCAAAAAGGTCAACGGCAAGCATCAGGACAATGAAGAAAAGGACGGCCAGCCACGCCCATAGGGGGACGTTCATCAAGGAACCCGCTTCCAGTCAGATACACCAACCGGAGGTCTTTCCCGGCTCCCGGCGGGAGCCTGCCCCGCCGGGCCGCTCAGGGGCGGCCGTAGTGACGACGAAGCATTCAGGGGATACTCCCCTCCACACGAAACAGTGAACCATATTTCATGTTTCCCGGCAACGTCCGCATCCTGCCCCGGGAAGGCATGGTGCCCCGGCTCACCGTACTACCGCACCGGTGACTAAGGTCAGGCAGCAGTGGGCTTCGCGCCCGGCCGGCGGCGGTACAGCCACACCAGGCCAAGGACGGGCAGCAGCAACGGAATGAAGGCGTAGCCACGGCCAAACAGCGACCACACGGTTTCGTGCGGGAATGCGACTGGGTCGAAGACGCTCAGTGCCCCGACCACCAGCACCCCCACGAGTTCCACCAGGACGGCGGCAACCGACACTTTGAACCACGTACTGCCCGCCCGGGACAACGACACGGTTGCCACCACGTAAACCAGCGCGGCGAACGCGGACAGCAAGTACGCCAGCGGGGCCTCGGAAAACTTGGTGAGGATCTGGTAACCGGCGCGGGCTGTGGCCGAGATGGCGAAGACCGCATAGACGGCGATGAGCAGGCGGCCCGGCCCGGTGTTTCGGGTGTTCCCGGCACCGGCTGCATTGGAGCGTGCGCCCTTGGCGGTGCCGGGAGCGGCGGGGTTCTGGTTTTTCACGTTGCGCGCTTCTTCCACTTCAGTACCAGATCTGGTTCATACGAGCGGCCATCACCAAAGCGGTGACACCTACGGCGGCCAAGACAAAGTTGCTCCACCGGGTCCGTTCCAGGATGGACCAGTAGACGGCGGCAGGCGGCAGGAGCATGGCCGTTGCCAGGTAGCCCCAGAATTCCCAGGCCTCCCCTGCGATAGGCTCACCGGCGATGACCCGCACGATGGACCCCACCAGGTACACCAGGAGTGCCACCTCGACGGCGGCCACCGAGAGGATAGTGACGTCGTTCGGCGCTTTTTTCAGGATGCCGGCCAGCAGGCAGATCCCGGTGGACAGGAGACCCACCACCAGGATGATGTAGAAATACGCGTCCACGCTCAGGCCGCCCCGGAGGTGCCCGTGCCCGTGCCGGTGCCAGGGGCGAATACCAGAACTGGTTTGGCGAAGCTGCCGGCATCGGCCAGCAGTGCCACCAGGCTTCCGTCAGGAGCGAAGGCCGCTGCGGGACGTTCGGCAGTGGCTGCGGCGGGGCTGCCGGGGGCCGCGCCGGCGGCAATCCGGCGGCCGAATGAAATCTCGGTGGTTTCCTCCGGGCTAAGCTCGCGGTTGGGCATCAGCGCCCGGGCGGCATCCGCCATGTCGAGGACATCGAGCTCTTCGGCGAGCTGCTCGAGGGTGCGCGCCTGCTGCAACGAGTACGGTCCCACGTGGGTACGGCGCAGGGCCGTGAGGTGTCCGCCGACGCCGAGGGCGTTGCCGAGGTCGCGGGCCAGGGCACGGATGTAGGTTCCCGACGAGCATTCAACGGTGACGTCCAGGTCCACCACATCCGCCTCGTCCTGCCTGCTGATGCTGTGCACTTCAAACCGGTGGATGGTGACCGGGCGGGACGCGAGCTTGACCTCTTCGCCGGAGCGCACCCGGGCGTAGGCCCGTTCGCCGTTGACCTTGATGGCGCTCACGCTGCTGGGCACCTGCTGGATCTGCCCCGTCAGGGCAGCAACGCCGTCGTGTATTGCCTGCTCGCCCACCCCGGCAGTGGCGGCGGTGGCAGTAACTTCACCTTCGGCGTCGTCCGTCACCGTGGACTGGCCCAACCTGATGGTGGCCGTGTACGTCTTGGAGGTACCTACGATGTAGGTGAGCAGGCGGGTGGCCTTGTTGATGCCCACCACCAGGACGCCCGTTGCCATGGGATCCAAGGTGCCGGCGTGCCCTACTTTCCGGGTACCTGCGATGCGCCGCATCCGGCCAACCACATCATGGCTGGTCCATCCCTGCGGTTTGTCCACTATCACCAGTCCAGAAAGCACGCTTCCCAGTATATCGGCGCTGGTCCCGGCCCCCGCCCACGCATCCGGCCTGTTGGCCGCTTGGACCCTGCTGCTGAAGAGCCGGTTAGGATGGCAGGCATGCCAGAGCTTGCCGCCCACGTCCGCGAGGTGCCCGTCAACCAGATCCGTGAGATCACCGAGGCCGCGTGGCGCACCCCCGGGGCCCTGGTCCTGAGCATCGGCGAACCCGGGTTTCCGCTCCCCCGCCACGTCCTCGAGGCCGGCATCGCCTGCCTGGACCGGGACGAAACAAACTACACCCCCAACGCCGGCATCCCCGCACTGCGCGAGGCGTTCGCGGCCCGGTTCCGGGAACGCGCCAGCCACGGCACCGGCATTGGCTCCGACCGCGTGTATGTGGTGGACGGCGCGCAGCAGGGCCTGCACTTCGCGATGAGCCTGCTGCTCTCCCCCGGCGACGAGATCCTGATCCCCAACCCGGGCTACCCCACCTTTGCCATGACCAGCCGGCTCCTGAACGCTGTCCCCGTGGGTTACCCGCTCTATCCTGACCACGGCTTCCAGCCCAGGACCGAAGATATCGAGGCCCTCATCACGGACCGGACCCGCGTGCTGGTCCTGAACTCCCCTTCCAATCCGCTGGGTGCGGTCCTCAGCGAAAAGCTGACGCGGGAGCTGGTGGAGCTGGCCCGGAGGCACGATCTGTGGGTGATCTCGGACGAGTGCTACGAAGCGTTCACCTACGATGTGCCGCACGTGAGTCCGGCAAGTTTCGACGACCGGCTTCCGGGCGAGGCGCGCGTCTTCACTTCGCTGACGCTTTCCAAGACGTACGGCCTCACGGGGCTCCGGATCGGCGCGCTGGTGTGCCCGCCCGGGCTGGAGCAAAAGATGAACAACGTGATGGAGTCCATCGTCTCGTGCGTGGCATCGCCGTCACAGTACGCGGCGCTCGCCGCCCTTACAGGGCCACAGGATTACGTCCAGCATGCGCACGAACACTACCGGGCCAACCGCGACGCCGCGTCCGCCGTGCTGGATTCCAAGGGCATTCCGTATTTGAAGGCCGACGGCGCGTTCTACCTCTGGGCTGACGTTTCCCATGTCAGCGGCGGCGATGTCCGGGCGTGGGTCCGGCGCTTCCTCGCCGAGTCAGGCGTTGCCCTCGCACCGGGGACGGCCTTCGGTTCCATCGGCGAGGGCTGGGTGCGGATTGCGCTGTGCGGCAAGCGCGAGGAACTGCTGGAGGGCCTGTCCAGGCTCCCGGAACGCGTCGCCTGAGCGGCCTTCCCGTTAGCGCCGGGTTCCGGCCAGCGCCCCGTCCAGCCATGTGCGCAGCACCTCTGCCGGGGCGGCCCCCGCCTGCCGCGCCGCGACCTTGCCGTCAATGATGACCATCAGCGTGGGAATGGCCTGCACGTCGAACCGGCGGGACAAGCCGGGCGATTTATCAACATCAACCTTGACGAGCTTGACGGCTCCCTCCCGCTCCCTGGCCAGCTTGTCCAGGACGGGGCTCACCATACGGCACGGCCCGCACCACGCAGCCCAGAAGTCCACCAGCACCGGAACGGGCGACTGTTCGGCTATCGTGCTGAAGTCGGCATCACCGGCCTCCACGATCCAGGGCAGCCCGCTATGGCAGTTGCCGCAGCGGGGCCGGCCAGCGGCATTGGCCGGGATCCGGTTGGTCTTCCCGCAGTGGGGACATTTGATGAGGGACACTTCCATGCCTAATAGTCCTTCCTGCTTTTGTGCGTGCCCCAGGCCAGGAACGGGGCGTCCGACGCCGGCACGTCGCCCCGGCTGACCGGCAGCAGTTCCGGACGGGCACCGGAGAAGTAGTCATAGAAAACGGCGTCATCAAAGCCGGCGGAAGCGGCGCCGTAGCGGTCCGCGGCGAAGTAGACACGGTCGATCCGCGCCCAGAGGGCAGACGCCAGGCACAGCGGGCACGGCTCACAGCTCGTGTACAGGACTGCCCCGCGCAGGTCGAAGTGCCTGATGGCGGCAGCTGCGGTGCGGATGGCAACCACCTCGGCGTGGGCCGTGGGATCGTTATCTCGGGTGACCCGGTTGACGCCCTCGTGCACCCGTCCGTCCTTGGTCACCACCAAAGCCCCGAATGGACCGCCGCCGTCGGCAACGTTCCGGGTGGCCAGGGCCACTGCCTGTTCGAGGTACTGGTTGGCATCGCCGTGGTCCGCCTGGTTCATAGCTCGATCCTAGCCAAAGAGGCCGGCATTAGGGGCAAAAATAGGGGGCCGAATAGGGGGTAGTTTCCGGCGACATCGTTGCTCCGCAGGCATAATCTGGCGCCGGGGGTTCCGAATGCATTACCTCTCGCGAGGCTCCTTATCCGGCCCGTCAAGGGCGCCAACCGGAGTACCGAAATGAAGAAAAAATTTCCGCTCGTCGCCTGTCTCGCTGCCGCGGCGATAGTCCTTCCAGCCGGGCCTGCCGCCGCGGGTTCCAACGACCACCCGAAGCCGCGCACGTTGGTTGAGGGTTTGGCAGCACCTCTCAGCCTGGCGGTGGATTCCGAGGGCTCGGTTCTCGTCACCCAAAATTTCGCTGGCCTCCTCAGCCGGGTCAAAGACGACGCCACCACGCTCTATCAGACCAAAGCGGGTTGGGACGTTGGCGGCGTGGAAATCCGGCATGGAACCACCTATTTTGTGGAAAGTGTGGGCGCTGGCGTGGGTGATCCTGAAGCTCTCGAAGGCTACTTAAAGTCCATCGACGAGGACGGAGATGTCCGGACCATCGCGGACCTGGCCCGCTACGAACGCAAGCACAACCCGGACGGCGATCAGCATTACGGCCTAGGTTCCGACGTCCCGGACGAATGCCTGGCTCAGTGGCCTGAGTTCCCGCCCGCCCGCTACAAGGGCACTGTTGACTCGCATCCGTACGGCGTGGCCGTGCGGAGCGGCAAGGCCTATGTAGCTGACGCCGGCGCGAACGCCATCCTGGAAGTCGACATCGAAAGCGGCCACATTTCCACTTTGGCTGTGCTGCCGCCGCGGCCGGCGGTTATTCCGGAAAGCGCCGCCCGTCCGGTGGAGGAGGGCGGGCTTGGCGTGCCGGCTTGCGTTGCTGGTGAAAAATACGCTTTCGAGCCTGTTCCCACGGACGTGGAGATTGGGCCTGACGGCTGGCTTTATGTGACTTCACTACCCGGTGGCCCGGAAAGCCCGGAGCTGGGTGAACGTGGCGCGATATTCAAGGTCAACCGGTGGACCGGCGAGACAAAGCTCTGGGAGGACAGCATCCTGAGCCCCACGGGCCTTGCCATCGCGGACAACGGGGATGTCTATGTGGCTTCGCTCTTCGGTGGCATGATCCTGAAGTTCGATTGCCGGGGGGACCACCGTTCCGAATTCCTGACGGTAAGCCAGCCGGCCGCCGTCGAATTCCAGGACGGACACCTGTACGCCACGATTGACGCGCTGTCCGGCGCCCCGACCGGCCCGGGAGCGCCTCCTCCACCAGAGCCATCCGTCGGCAAAGTGATCCGGGTCCATATCGACTAGCCGGCCAGCAAAGTTTTCCGGGAAGCAAAAGGCCCGGACCATATGGTCCGGGCCCACTGCTGACGTTCTTGGCGGCCTACTTGTGGCCGTCTTCGTCGAGGTCTTCGTCGTCCGTCAGGTCGAAGTCCTCCTCGTCGAAGTCGTCCTCGTCGATATCCACATCGGCGGACGCGTCGCTCTTGTAGGGGTCGGGATCCCCGGCATGCCGGGCCTGCGCCGCCAGGGCGGCCACTTCGGCGTCGCGCTTCTTGGCCTCCCGGAGCAATTCCTCGAGGTTGGACGCGATAACGGGAATCTCATCGGAGACGAATTCAAGGGTGGGAGTCAGCCGGATGCTGAGGTTGCGCCCCACCTCCTGCCGAAGCACACCCTTGGCCTTCTCCAGGCCCTTGGCAGCATCAGCCTGAACGTCCTGGTCCCCCAGGACCGTGTAATACACAGTGGCATGCTGCAGATCATTGGTCACGCGGGCATCAGTAACAGTAATGCCCTCCAGCCGGGGATCCTTAACCTTCCGGCCCAAGGCCTCAGCAACAACAACCTTAATCCGCTGCGCCAACTTGGCAGCACGTGCCGGATCAGCCATGAACAACTCCTATAAAAAGAAAAATGTGGGACGTACGACGGCGGCGGTTTGGGCCTCGTCGCGAACGTTTCAGTTACCTGCCACTTACCTAAGGCGAGCCAACGACGATGCCGGAGAGTTTTGGGGGCGCCCGGGAGTGGCATCGGGCCTACCGGAGCTGGGCGGCAAAGGATCGCAAGATCCTTTGCCGCCCAGCGTAGGGGCGGGGCGCCCCCAAAACTCGGAGGCGGCCCCGCACAAAACAGCCTTAGACGCGCGGCTTCTCACGCATCTCGAAGGTCTCGATGATGTCGCCTTCGGTGATGTCGTTGTAAGACCCAAGACCGATACCACACTCGAAGTCCGTGCGGACCTCGGTGGCGTCGTCCTTGAAGCGCTTGAGCGTCTCAACGGTGAGGTTGTCACCGATGATCTTGCCGTCGCGGCTGATGCGGGCCTTGGTGTTGCGGCGGATGACGCCCGAGCGGACGATCGAGCCGGCGATGTTTCCGAACTTGGAGGAGCGGAAGACTTCGCGGACCTCGGCGGTGCCCAGCTGGAATTCTTCGTATTCCGGCTTGAGCATGCCCTTGAGCGCCATCTCGATGTCATCGATCGCGGAGTAGATGACGGAGTAGAAGCGCATGTCCACGCCTTCGCGGTCTGCCAGTTCGGCAACCCGCTCGGCAGGCTTGACGTTGAAGCCGATGATGACGGCGCTGTCCACTGTTGCCAGGTTGACGTCGTTCTGCGTGATGGCACCCACACCGCGGTGGATGACGCGCAGCTGCACGCCTTCGCCGACGTCGATCTTGAGCAGCGCGTCTTCGAGGGCTTCCACGGCACCGGACACGTCACCCTTGAGGATGAGGTTGAGGGTGTCGATCTTGCCTTCGGCCACGGCCTGGTCGAAGTCTTCGAGGCTGATGCGCTTGCGGCGCTTGGCCAGGGCGGCGTTGCGGTCCGCAGCTTCACGCTTCTCGGCGATCTGGCGGGCGGTGCGCTCGTCAGCGGTCACGAAGAAGGTGTCACCTGCACGCGGGACGTTGGACAGACCCAGCACCTGGACGGGGCGGGACGGACCGGCCTCGGTCAGGGCGCTGCCGTCGTCGTCGAACATCGCACGGACGCGGCCGTGGGCCGTGCCTGCCACGATGGTGTCGCCGACGCGCAGGGTGCCGGACTGCACCAGGACGGTGGCCACGGAACCGCGGCCCTTGTCCAGGTTGGCTTCGATGGCGATACCGCGGGCGTCCTTGTTCGGGTTGGCGCGCATGTCCAGGGCAGCGTCCGCGGTGAGCAGGACTGCCTCGAGCAGCTCGTCGATGTTGAGGTTCTGGCGTGCAGAGACCTCCACGAACATGGTGTCGCCACCGTATTCTTCGGGAACCAGGCCGTACTCGGTCAGCTGGCCGCGGACCTTGTCCGGGTTGGCGCCTTCCTTGTCGATCTTGTTCACGGCCACCACGATGGGCACGTTGGCTGCCTGGGCGTGGTTGAGGGCTTCAACGGTCTGGGGCATTACGCCGTCGTCCGCTGCGACCACCAGGATGGCAATGTCGGTGACCTTCGCACCACGGGCACGCATGGCGGTGAACGCCTCGTGGCCCGGGGTATCGATGAAGGTGATCTTGCGATCGTTGCCTTCGTGGTTGTGCGTAACCTGGTAGGCGCCGATGTGCTGCGTGATGCCGCCGTGCTCGCCCGCCATAACGTCGGACTTGCGGATGGCATCGAGCAGGCGGGTCTTACCGTGGTCCACGTGGCCCATGACGGTGACAACCGGCGGACGTGCCTCGAGGTCTTCGTCGCCTTCGGCTTCGAGCTCTGCTTCGAAGTCGATGTCGAAGGTGGAGAGCAGCTCGCGCTCCTCGTCCTCCGGCGAGACGACCTGGAGCTTGTAGCCAAGCTCTTCACCCAGCAGCGCGAAGGTTTCCTCGTCCAGCGACTGCGTGGCCGTTGCCATTTCACCGAGGTGGAACAGCACGGTTACCAGAGCGGCGGGGTTCGCCTCGATCTTGTCAGCGAAGTCCGTGATGGATGAGCCACGGCGCAGGCGGATGACGGTGTTGCCGTCGCCGCGGGGTACGCTCACGCCACCCAGCGACGGGGCACTCATCTGCTCAAGTTCCTGGCGCTTTGCACGCTTCGACTTGCGCTGCTTGCCGCGGCCTGCGCCGCCCTTGCCGAAAGCACCCTGGGTGCCACCGCGTCCGCGGCCACCCTTGCCGAAGCCGCCGCCGGCGGGGGCTCCGCCACCGGCACCGGGACCACCGGTTCCGGGAGCGCCACCCGGGCGTCCGGGGCCGCGGCCGCCGGCACCGGGACGGCCTGCACCAGCGGGTGCGGGACGCTCAGTGCGGTTGGGCATCATGCCCGGAGTGGGACGGTTTCCGCCGGCACCACCGGGGCGCGGTGCACCCGGGCGGGGTCCACCGGCACCTGCTGCGGGACGGGGACCGCCCGCACCGGCTGCGGGACGGGGCCCACCGGGACGGGGACCGCCGGCACCAGCTGCGGGACGGGGCCCACCGGGACGGTCGCCGTCGGTGCGGCTTCCACCGGGGCGGGGCATGCCCTGTGAAGTAGCGAACGGGTTGTTGCCCGGACGGGGAGGACGCTCGCCATCGCCGCCACGGCCGCGGGGCATGCCCTGCGAGGTGGCGAAGGGGTTATTGCCCGGACGGGGACCGCCGGGACGGGGAGCGGAGCTGCCTGCCGAACCGCCCTGTCCGCCGGAGCGGGCGGGGGCAGCCGGAGTTTCGGCCTTGGGGGCCGGACGTGCGCCAGGCTTTGCACCGGTGGACGGAGCAGTGCTGGTGGACGGAGCCGTGCTGCTGGACGGAGCCGTGCTGGACGGAGCAGCGGGAGCCGCCGGAGCTGCGGGCCGGCTGGCAGCGGGTGCTGCCGGAGCCGAAGCAGCAGGCTGGGCCGGTGCTTCGGGAGCGGCGGGAGCAGGTGCCTGCGCCGCGGGAGCCGGAGCCTTGGGAGCTGCCGGGCCGGGGGCGGGAGTTGAAGGACGTGCTTCTGCAGCCGGGGCGGCCGCCTTGGGCGCGGCCGCCGGTGCTGAGGCCTTGGCAGCAGCGTCGGGGAAGGCGTTGCGCAGTTTCCGCACAACGGGGGCCTCAATGGTGGAAGAGGCGGAGCGAACAAATTCGCCCAGTTCCTGCAGTTTTGTCACTGCATCTTTGGAAGTAATACCGAGCTCTTTGGCGAGCTCATGTACGCGGACCTTGGCCACATTTCTCCTGTCTCGGTCCGCACCGAGCCAGGCACGAACCGTCTACTTCTTACTGCGGGCCCCAGCCGCGATTACTGCGGAAGGGCCCATTGCAGAGCGCAACAAAGTTGTCATCGTTACGCACTCATCGCTGGGAACTCATCGGGTTTCCATCAGATTTCTGACCCGCTTTCAGGTTGGACGGTTGGTGTTGCAGTTGCCGTGGTGCCTGCAACGTTCGTTTCCGGCTTGATCCAGTGTTCAACGGCGGCAGTTCCGGTTGCGCCCGGAAGGGCACGTCCGAAAGCCCGCCGTTTGATCGCCAGAGCCAGGCACGATTCGCTGGGGTGCAGCCAAGCACCCCGGCCAGCCAGCCGGCGTCGTTCATCCACCAGGACAGCGGTTGACCCGCTGCCGTCGGCGACGAGCCGGAGCAATTCAGACCGCAGGCCCTTCTTCCGGCATCCGATGCAGGTGCGCTCCGGTTGATTCCCGGTGGAAAGTACTGCCACGGTCATCTTCCTGACATTCATATCTGCTGCCCCGGGAATGCCTGGCCTCCGCTGTGTCAGCGGAAGGGGCATGCTCGAGGCACACGGCTGCCGGCCGTTGGGCGCGGCCTTTTCTATTCTAGCCCCTCCGGGCCATTCTGCCCGAAACCGCGATGCAGTCCCGGCGTGGCCGCCCCGGGACGGGGACGGCCTAGTTTTCGCGGGTGGCGGCTGCGTCGGAAACGATATCGATGCGCCAGCCGGTCAGCTTGGCCGCCAGGCGGGCGTTTTGGCCCTCCTTGCCGATGGCCAGGGAAAGCTGGTAATCGGGAACCACCACGCGGGCGGAACGTGTGGCTTCATCGGTGATGGTGACCGAATTCACCCTCGACGGCGACAGGGCGCTGGCGATGAAGGTGGCCGGGTTCTCGCTGAAGTCGACAATGTCAATCTTTTCGTCGTTCAGTTCCGTCATCACTGCCCGAACCCGGGAACCCATTTCACCGATGCAGGCACCCTTGGCGTTGATGCCGGGGGTGTTGGCCTTGACGGCGATCTTGGTGCGGTGGCCGGCTTCCCGGGCCAGCGCAACGATCTCGACGGAGCGGTCGGCGATCTCGGGGACTTCCAGTTCGAAGAGCTTCCGGACGAGCCCCGGATGGGACCGGGACAGCGTGACGGACGGGCCCTTGGAGCCGCGGTGCACGTCGATCACCAGGGCGCGCAGGCGGTTGCCGTGAAGGTACTTCTCCCCCGGCACCTGTTCGGGCGGGGGCAGGAGCGCTTCAACGGCGCCCAGGTTGACCTGGACCATGTGCGGGTTATGGCCCTGCTGGATGGTGCCGGCAACGAGTTCGCCTTCACGGCCCTTGAACTCGCCCAGCACGTTGTCGTCCTCGACGTCGCGGAGCCGCTGCAGGATGATCTGCCGTGCGGTGCTGGCAGCGATGCGGCCGAAGCCCTCCGGGGTGTGCTCGAACTCGCCGATGGGGGCGCCGTCGTCGTCAATCTCCACGGCCCAGATGGTGACGTGGCCGCTCTTCCGGTCCAGTTCCGCGCGGGCCTTCTCGAAGGCGCCGGGCGACTTGTGGTAGGCCACCAGGAGCGCCTGCTCAATGGTGGGGATCAGGAGGTCCAGCGGGATTTCACGCTCACGCTCCAGAAGTCTCAGTGCGCTCATGTCAATATCCATCAGGCCTCCTCAGAAGGTCCATTGTGTTCAGGTTCCAGACCGTCCTCGTGGAGGTGGCTGAATTCGATCTCGACTTTTCCGTTGCGGATCCTGTCGAAAGGAAGCTTGATGGGATCACCCTGCTTGGGCTTCATCCCCTTTTTGACCGCGATCTCGGGCACGATGGTCACGCCGGCCTGGTCCACGGCCTGGATGCGGCCTGTCACGTTATCGCCCTGCAGGACGTTGACCTTCACCATCCGGCCCTTGGCGCGATGCCAGTGGCGCGGCTCCGTAAGCGGGCGCCCGACGCCCGGCGAGGAGACTTCAAGATCGTAGGGGCGGCCGTCGTCACCGGGATCGTTGTCCAAAACGTCGGAGAGTACTTTGGAGATGTCGGCAATGACATCAAGGCTCACCCCGCCGGTCTCCTCCTGCGGCAGGTCCACCACCACGTGGACCACGCGGTGGGATCCGGGAAGGATCGCCACGTCCTCCAAGTACAGGCGGTTGGCCCGCACCGAGGGTTCAAGGAGCGCCCTGAGCCGTGCAGCTTCCGGATTGTGTGCGGCCTCAGCCTTACCCGTTCCGGTATGGTCTGATGAAGCCGTGGCTTCTGCATTGCTCATGATGCCGGCCGCCTCCCTATAGATGATGTTGTGTGTACTAGCGTAGCTATTTTACTGGTTCATTGGTGCACGGCGATTCCCCCTCGACATGACACCATGGTCTGTTGTGAAAGACGACAACCAGGAAAACCGCCCGCGGATGCGCTATTTCCGGTACGCCGTTTTTTCGCTCGCGGCCCTTCTTGTCCTCAGCTTGGGTTTCGCCCTGATCCCGCCTGAACCGCCTGCTCCTGCGGAACCACCCTTCTCCGAACGGGCCCGGGCAGCCGCGCTGGAGGAGGCCCTGGAACTGCGTTCCGCCGGGCAGGAACTGGCCGCTTCCGGAATGGGCGGTGCGGCCGGCGCTCCGGCGGGGGACGCTATTGACGAGGTTGTGACGTTGCTGACCATCCAGGCCCGGGCGCTGCTGCTGCACCGAAATGCAGCCTCCCCCGGCCCAACAGAATCGGCCACAGTGTCACCCTCGTCAGCGGGGGTTCGCCCCTCTGCCGCTCCCCCATCCCCCGGTGCTCCTGCCTCGAGTTCCGCTGCCAAGGCAACAGTGGCGGAATTCGCAGCAGACCTCGCCGCCAGCGGCCGGCAACGCCTCAAGGACGCAGAAACGGCCGACGGCGGAATGGCACGGCTGCTGGCCGGCGCCGGAACGGCACAACTCCTTGCAGCCGAACGGCTTGGGGCGCCCGACGCACCGGGCCAAGAAGCTGCACGGGGCCAGGAAGCACAGGCCCAAGCGGCGGAGTCCCGAGAGACAGAGCCCCAAGAGACAAAGCTGCAAGAGATGGAGCCGCCAGCCTCCGCATGCCCGGCCACCCCTCCGGCTGCAGGCGCCAGGTTGGGGACCGCCCTCGTCACAGCCGCTGGCGCTGAACTGGAGACCGTGTACGGCTACCAGGCAGCGCTCAGCCGCCTTCCTCCGGAAGCCGCCGGCCCGGCGTCGGAATTCCTGGCGCAGCACCAGGAGCTGGCCGCACAGGCCGAAGAGTATGCGCTGGTGAAGTGCGGGACGCTGCCACCGCAACCACCCGGGTACGTCCTGGACCCGGGGTTCCTCGGGGCTCCCGCGGCCGGACTTGCCGGCCTGGAAGCTGACACCTTGCCGTCCTACGGTGACGTTGTGGCGCTGGCTGACGGGGCCACCCGGACCTGGGCCCTGTCGGCCCTCCAGGCAGCAGCGCGACGCGCACAGCATTGGGGCGCCGGCACGAATCCGCTACCGGGCCTTGTGCTGGACGAGGGGCAGCTTCCGCAACTGCCCCAGTGATGGGTCACGTCGTTCTCCTGGGTGAGGGGCAGCTTCCGCACTTCGTGATGGCACTCGGCGTCCCGCCTGGACGAGGGGCAGCTTCCGCAACTGCCCCAGTGATGGGGCGCGCGTCCCCCGGCACAAGGAACGATTTCGCTTTCTCCCCCGGTGCTGGCAGACCGGGGCGCCGGATGGTTTGCTGTAGGGATGGACACCGCGGGCGCATCCTCCTTCCATGACAACGAACCCCACCGCAACGACCTGGCGCATCGCCTGAACTGGCTGCGCGCCGGCGTCCTGGGCGCCAACGACGGGATTGTGTCCGTGGCCGCTATCGTGGTGGGCGTCGCCGGAGCAACTTCCGCGTCCGGCCCGATCCTTGCGGCAGGAGCAGCCGGGCTGGTGGGTGGCGCCGTGTCCATGGCGCTTGGCGAGTACGTCTCGGTCAGCAGCCAAAGCGACAGCCAAAAAGCGCTGATCGAAAAGGAACGGCGTGAGCTGGCCGAAGAACCTGAAGTGGAACTGGCAGAACTCACAGCGATCTACCAGGCCAAGGGCCTCAGCGAGGAAACGGCCGGACAAGTGGCGGCGGAGCTGACCGCGCACGACGCCCTCGCGGCACACCTTTCCGCTGAGCTCAACATTGACGAGGACGATATCGTCAGCCCCTGGCATGCCGCTTTTGCCTCGGCGGTGGCCTTCGTGATCGGGGCAACGCTGCCCATGCTGGCCATCCTTCTCCCGTCGGCGGAAGTCCGGGTTCCGGTCACCTTCGTAGCAGTGCTCCTGGCATTGGCACTGACGGGAGCAGTGGGTGCCTGGATCGGCGGCGGTTCCAGGTTCCGGGCTGCCGTCCGGGTGGTGGTGGGCGGAGCACTTGCCCTCGCCGCCACCTTCACCATCGGCAACCTGCTGGGGGCCACGGGCGTGGTCTGAAAGGGGCCTGCGGTACGGGCCGCTCCCATGGACTTAGGCTGGGACTGATGAGCCAGCCAGCGGTAGTACCCATCCCTCCGGACCTCACTGCCCGTTACACCCGCAGCAGTGCCGGGCGCGCATGGCTCGCGTCCCTGCCGGACCTCATCCAGGGCCGCCTGGAGAACTGGCAGCTAACCCCGGACCTGCTCCCCGGGGCGCTGCCCTGGAACGGCCACGGCGCAATAGTCATCCCGGTGCGGCAGCAGGACGGGGCCCCGGCTGCCCTCAAAATCGCCTTTCCGCACGACGAAGCCCGGGTTGAGCGGCACGCCCTGGCCCTCTGGCAGGGCCGGGGTGCGGTAGCGCTGCTCGCCTCCGACGCCGGCACCTGCGCCATGCTCCTGGAACGGCTCGACGGCGAACGCTCGCTCACCACCGTGCCCATGGAAGACGCCGTGGTGGTCTGGGCTGGCCTGGTGCGGCAGCTTAGCCTTACCCCCGATGACCGGCCACAGTGGTTTGAGTTCGAGCACATCGCCGCACGGGCGGAGCAATGGAGCGATGACTTGCCTGCGGACTGGGAACAGCTGGGGCGCCCCTTCCCCCGGTGGCTCCTCGAGGCCGCCCTGGAGGTGTGCCAGACCCGGGGTGCGGTGGGACGGCGTTCGGCGCGCGATGCCCTGGTCCACACGGACCTGCACTACCTCAACGTCCTGGCACGGCCGGCCACTTCAGCCTCTGGATGTCCGACGGCCGCTTACGCCGCCATCGATCCCCAGCCGATGATCGGGGAGCCGGAGTTTGCCGTGGCGCCGCTGCTGTGGAACCGCCTGTCCGATTTGCCGTTGGACCACCCTGCCGCCGGTCTGCGCGGGCGCTGCGCCGAGTTCAGCTCTGCGGCGGGCCTGGACCCGGACGTAGCCCGGCAGTGGGGAATCGCCCGGGAAGTGGCAAACGCCTTGGGATATGCGGGCAAGCCGGACCATGGAGGCGACCTGGCCCGCTCCCTTTGGGTGGCCAGCACGCTCGCCGGCAGGACCCTGGACGGGCTTCCCCCGGCCCACCGCCTGCCGGAGCCCGGCGAGGCCGCGGGCGTCCGCTGAAATCCTTCAGTTGATCAAGCACCCCGCACTGCAGCAAGGGCGGAACCGACGGCAGCAACGGCAGTGGCCACCTCGTCCTCCGCTGTCTGCCAGTTACTTACGGACACCCGCAGGATGTCCCGGTCGCGCCATCGGGAGCCGGACATCCACACCCTGCCGTCCTCGATAATCCGGGCTGTGACAGCGCGGGTGGTGGCGTCGTCGCCGAACGCCACGCTCACCTGGGTGTACTCGACGTCGTTCAGCACCTCCACTCCGTCCAACTCCGCCAGCCCTGCCGCGATCGCCGAGGCGGCGGCCGCCAACCCCTGCACCTGGGCTGCCACGCCGTCGCGGCCCAGGCTCTTCAGTGCCGCCCACACCGGCACGCCCCGGGCCCGGCGTGACAGCTCGGGAACTTTCTCAAACGGGTCTCCCGGCCCTTCGGCGTCCTGGATGAGGTAGCTGGTGTGCAGGCCCATCGCGGACCGGAGGGCGGACGCGTCCCGCACGATCGCGATGCCGCAGTCGTAGGGAACGTTCAGGGTCTTGTGCGCGTCGGTCCCCCACGAATCGGCGTCTTCGTAGCCGCGCGTCAGATGGCGCAGGCCCGGGGCCGCGGCCGCCCAGAGGCCGAAAGCGCCGTCGACGTGGACCCAGGCGCCGTGCTTCCGGGCGATGCGGATGGCGTCAGGGAATGGATCAAAGGCGCCGGAATGGAGGTTCCCTGCCTGCAGGCAGACGAGGGCCGGCCCGGTGCCTTCAGCCAGTGCAGCTTCCAAGGCTCCGGGAATCAGACGTCCCTGGTCATCGGCATCCACCCTCACGGGCCTGCCCAGCCCGAGATACCGGAGGCCGAGGTCGACGGCGTCGTGCCGCTCCCTGCCAACGAAGCATCGGACGCGGGGAGCGCCACTCAACCCGTCACGGTCAAGGTCGCAGCCGGCGTCAGCGAGAAGCCGCCAGCGCCCGGCTGCCAGCCCGGTGAAGTTGGCCATCGTGGCTCCGGTGACGAAGCCGACGTCGGACCCGGCGGGAAGCCCCAGCAGTTCAAGCAGCCAGGTTCCGGCACTTTCCTCCACCGCTGCCATGGCGGGGGTGGCGTAGCGAAGGCATGCGTTCTGGTCCCAGGCGCTCACCAGCCAGTCAGAGGCGAGGGCTGCGGGCAAAGTCCCGCCTATGACCCAACCGAAGAAGCGGCCGGACGGCATCGCCATAAGCCCGGGCTCGGCTGTCCGGGCCAGGAGGTCGACGACGTCTGCCGCGGGCATGCCGGAGGTTGGCAACGGCCCGCCGAACGCCCCGGTGAGGTCCTGGGCCGGCAGGCGGGGGCCGACGTGCCGGTCAGGAAGGCTGCGAAGCCACGCGGTGACATGACCCGCCGCTGCGGATAAAGCACTGGCGTACTCATCGTCACCGTGTGGCATACCTGCATGCTACGCCCGGCCGCTCACCGCCACGAGGCCTTGGCCTCCCCTGGTGCGCGCTGCATTTGGTGTGGTTACCTGGCCGCGTCTTACCCCTGGCCGGTGAAATTTTCCTGCCAGACGTCAAAGCCGAGTTTGATGATGAGGGCAGCTACCACCACGAGGAAGACGACGCGGACAAACCTGCTGCCCTGCGCCACTGCCGTCCGTGCCCCAAGGTATCCGCCGGCCATATTGGCTGCGCCGAGCAGCAGGCCCAGGGCCCACAGGATGGAGCCGTGCGGCAGGAAGAACAGCAGTGCGCCGGCGTTGGTTGCCATATTCACGATCTTCGCCTTGGCACTGGCTTCCAGGAACGCGTACCCCATCGCCGAGACCAGGGCGATGACCAGGAAGGAACCGGTCCCCGGGCCAATAAGGCCGTCATAGAAGCCGATCACAGCGCCGATGAGGCAGGCCACCACATAGTGTTTGTGGCCCTCGTGCCGCAGCGCGGTGATGTGGCCGGCGTCCGGTCTCAGCGCCGTGAAGAGTGCCACTGCCACGAGTGCGGCGACGATGATGGGTTTGAAGACGCTGGACGGCAAGGCGGCGGCAAGCACAGCGCCACCGAAACTGCCGGCCAGGGCAATGACTGCCATTGGCACCGCGGTCCGGAGGTCCGGTCCCACCCGCCGGTAATACGTGACGGCGCTGGTGGCGGTACCAAAAATGGACCCCATCTTGTTCGTTGCCAGCGCCTGGACGGGAGTGATGCCAGGCACCAGCAGCAGGGCGGGGAGCTGGATCAGCCCGCCCCCACCCACCACGGCATCCACCCAGCCCGCTGCGAAACCGGCCACCACGATCAGGACCAGCGTGGTGAGCTGGATGGACTCAATCCCCGGGAGCACTCCCAGGATCAGGAGGCGCGGACGGCGTTGACCACGTAGTCAACTGCCTTGTCCACGGCAACATTCTCGGCTTCGCCGCTGCGGCGGTCCTTGATTTCCACCACACCGTCCACCAGGCCGCGGCCCACGGCGAGGATGGTGGGGACGCCCACGAGTTCGGCGTCGCCGAATTTGACGCCCGGCGAGACCTTGGGCCGGTCGTCAAGAAGGACCTCAAGGCCTGCGGCTTCAAGGTCCGCTGCCAGCTGCTCGGCGGTGGCGAAGATGTCCTCGCCCTTGCCCACTGCCACCACGTGGACGTCTGCGGGTGCCACAGCGCGGGGCCAGACCAGGCCCTTGCCGTCATGGTTGGATTCAGCCAGTGCTGCCACGGCGCGGGTGACGCCTACACCGTAGGAACCCATGGTCACCGTGACCTGCTTGCCGTTCTGGTCCAGGACCTTCAGCTCCAGGGCTTCGGCGTACTTCCGGCCCAGCTGGAAGATGTGGCCCATTTCAATGCCGCGGGCTGTTTCCAGGGGTCCGGAGCCGTCCGGGGCGGGGTCGCCTTCGCGGACGTCGGTGCATTCGATGACGCCGTCCCAGGTGAAGTCGCGGCCGGCCACGAGGCCGAACACGTGCTTGCCTGCTTCATTGGCGCCGGTGATCCAGGTGGTGCCGCTGACGATGCGGGGGTCCACCAGGTAGAGGATGTTTGTGGCGCTTTCGGTGCCCAGCAGCAGTTCGTCCAGCGTCAGGCCGGGGCCGAGGTAGCCCTTGACGATGAGCGGCTGCTTCTTGAGGTCGTCATCGTTCGCGGCTTCCAGTCCGATCTCGCCGCCGATGGGCAGGAAGGATCCGATGTTGGCTTCGACGCGCTTCAGGTCCACCCCGCGGTCGCCCGGGAGGCCGATGACCACAAGCTGGCGTTCCCCGGTGGGCAGGGTGACGGCGAGGACAACGTTCTTGAGGGTATCCGCCCCGGTCCAGGCACCGCCGTCAGCCTCCGAACGGGGTGCAAGCTGGTTGGCTGCGGCCACCAGCGTTTCGATGGTGGGGGTATCCGGAGTGTCGAGCACCTCGGCGGCGGGGGCGCCGGTGAAGTCGATTTCCGCCGGGGCAACGGTGGTCACGGCCTCAACGTTGGCTGCGTAGCCGCCGGCGGAGCGGACGAAGGTGTCCTCGCCGATATCCGTCGGGTGCAGGAACTCTTCGCTCTTGGACCCGCCCATGGCGCCCGCCGTTGCGGTGACCGGGATGACTTCCAGGCCGAGGCGCTCGAAGATGCGCAGGTAGGCCCCGCGGTGGGCAGCGTAGCTGGCGTCCAGGCCGGCGTCGTCGACATCGAAGGAGTAGGAGTCCTTCATGATGAACTCCCGCCCGCGCAGCAGGCCGGCCCGGGGGCGGGCCTCATCGCGGTACTTGTTCTGGATCTGGTACAGGCTGAGCGGGAGGTCCTTGTAGGAGGAGTAAAGGTCCTTGACCAGCAGCGTGAACATTTCCTCGTGCGTGGGGGCCAGCAGGTAGTCCGCGCCCTTGCGGTCCTGGAGGCGGAACAAGCCTTCGCCATACTCTGTCCAGCGGTTGGTGGCCTCGTAGGGTTCACGCGGCAGGAGGGCCGGGAAGTGGACTTCCTGCGCTCCGATATTCGCCATTTCCTCGCGGATGATGGCCTCTACCTTGCGCAGGACGCTGAGCCCCAGCGGAAGCCAGGTGTAGATCCCGGGGGCAGCGCGGCGAATGTAGCCCGCACGGACCAGAAGCCGGTGGCTGGCCACCTCGGCGTCGACGGGATCTTCACGCAGCGTGCGCAGGAAAAGCTGGGACAGTCTTGTAACCACGGGTGGATATCCGTTTCTGGGGAGGTGCTGGATCAGCAGGGCCGGACAAATTCGTCTGGGTACTAATCTACCGGCACTGGACGCCTGGCCCCCACTCCCCCGGATGACTCTTGACTCCTCCGGACACAGTAGAGCCACGCCCGGGAAAACAAAGCCCCTGGCCCCCCTCGAGGCTGGTCATCGCTCCCGGGCGTGGCTCGACGCCGTTATCGCCCAAGTACTGGTGAGGACTGGTGAGACCGCCCACGCCACTCCAGCGCAGCTAGATCGAACCTAAGTGATAGCGCCCACATTTATCAAGTACTTTTCCATCCAAGTCTGTTGATTAAGGATAGTTGCAGGCATAGCGTTAATTCATCAGGTGATGAATTTACGGGCTTCCCGGCCCCGACCACCTGCAGTTCAGCGGAGGCGGCCTTGTCCCGTTCGGCACCGGAAAGCGCGCCCGGAGAGGATCAGAGCGGCGCGGTGGCGGCCAGCGCCCTGACGGTGGTGCGGGGCAGGGTTCCCGTCCTCCAGGGCCTTAATTTTGCTATTCCTCCCGGACAAATTACGGGACTCCTCGGTCCATCCGGAAGTGGGAAAACCACCTTGATGCGGGCCATCGTCGGCGTGCAACGCATCACCTCAGGCTCGGTGCGGGTCCTTGGGCAGCCTGCTGGCACCAGCCTGCTGCGGCACCAGGTGGGGTACGTGACACAGGCACCCAGTGTCTACCCTGACCTGACGGTGGAAGGGAACGTGCGCTACTTCGGGGCCATGCACCGCAAAGGGGCGGCCGAGGCAGCGGAGGCGATTGCCGCCGTCGGACTTGAACCCCAGGCGCGGCAGAAGACCGCAGACCTGTCCGGGGGCCAGCTCAGCCGGGTATCCCTCGCCTGCGCGCTGGTAGCCCGCCCGCGCCTGCTGGTGCTGGATGAACCGACGGTAGGGCTGGATCCTGTGCTGCGGGCGGACCTCTGGGGCCGTTTCCGCGCCATGGCCGCGCAAGGGATCACACTGCTCGTGTCAAGCCATGTCATGGAGGAGGCCAGCCACTGCCAGACGCTGCTTCTCCTGCGGGAAGGCCGTCTGCTTGCCCAGCTGACGCCCGATGAGTTGAGCCGGCGCGGACACAGCGCCGACCTGGAGAAAGCCTTCCTGCACATCATCCAGGAGGCGGGGGAAGAAGGGGTTCCCGCTGTCCGGCACAATTCGAACCAGGACAGGGCTGCACTGGACAGGGCTGCATTGGATAGGACCGCACAGGACAGGACAACTCAGGACAGGAGCGTGTGGTGATGGATGTCCTGATGATGCTCGCAACCACCCGCCGCGTGCTGGAGCAGCTGCGGCACGACCACCGCAGCATTGCCATGATCCTGGCGGTCCCGGCACTGCTGCTCACCGCCGTGTACTTCCTCTTCAAGAATGAGACCCTGCCGCCCGGGGCGCCGCGCACCTTCGACCGCGTGGGACTGATGATGCTCGCCATCTTCCCGTTTGTGGTGATGTTCCTGGTCACCTCCATCACCATGCTGCGTGAGCGGACCTCAGGGACACTGGAGCGGCTGCTCACCACACCCGTCCATAAATCCGACCTGCTCTTTGGATACGGCCTGGGCTTCTCCATTATGGCCGCCCTGCAGTCTTTGGTGGCGACCGCCGTGGCGTACTGGATTTTCGATCTCGACATCGAGGGCCCGCCTGGCTTCGTGGTCCTGATCGCCGTCATCAACGCAGTCCTGGGGGTGGCCCTGGGCCTGCTGTGCTCGGCGTTTGCGCAGACCGAATTCCAGGCGGTCCAGTTCATGCCGGTGGTGGTGGTGCCGCAAATCCTCCTTTGCGGACTGTTCGTGGCGCGCGACCGCATGAATGATGCCCTCGAGGCCATCTCGAATGTCCTTCCGTTGACGTTCTCCGTGGACGCTCTGCAGGAGATTGCCGCTAACCCGGAGGCCACGGAACAGATGTGGCAGGATGCCGCCATCATGGGAGCCATCGTGCTGGGCGTCCTGGTGCTGGCCTCGCTGACGCTGCGCAGGCGGACGGCATGACCCTGGAGGGGAGTGGTTCTCCACCGGCAAGGCGGGGGCGCCGCGGCGGAACAGCGGCATCAAGGGACGGGATCCTGGATGCCGCCCGGCGGCTGTTCGCCGAACATGGATTCGAGGGCACCAGCCTGAGGCAGGTGGCCCGGGCAGCGGGGGTGGATCCTGCCATGGTCCACCATTTCTTCAACGGCAAGGATGAGCTCTTCGCCCTGAGTATCGAACTTCCCGCCGACCCGGAGGAGGTGCTGGCGGGTGTTTCGGCCGCCCGCCCGGAGCAGCGGGCCGAGTTGATCGTCCGCGCCGTGCTGCGCCTCTGGGAAAGCCCCGCCCAGCCAAGCCTGGTGGCGTTCCTGCGCGGCACCCTCAGCTCAAAGGCCCGGACCGCGCTCCTCCCCGAACTGGTGACCCGGACTGTCGTCAGCCGGATCACGGCAGGAGTGCAGGGGCCGCCTCAGGAAGTTGCCTTGCGGGGAGACCTGGTGGCCACACAGATGGTGGGACTCATGATGGTCCGCTACGTGGTCCGCCTGGAACCCATCGCGTCGGCGGCACCGGAGGACGTGGTCAAGCTCGTGGCCCCGAATGTGCAGCGCTACCTGACCGGCGAACTGGGCAGCTAACCGCAACCTTGGCGGCTGGAAAAGAGCTGGCTAGAAAAGAACCGTAGCGAACGTGCCCACCTGCTGGAAGCCGACCCGCTCATAGGTGGCGCGGGCGCGCAGGTTGAAGCCGTTGACGTAGAGGCTGGTGATGGGCGCCATTGTCCGGGCTTGCTCCACCACGGCGGCCATGTAGCCGGCGCTCAAGCCCTGGCCCCGGTAGAGCGGGTTCATCCAGACGCCCTGGATCTGGGTGACGTCGGAGGTGACGGCGCCCAGTTCAGCCTTGAACACCACCTCGCGTGCGTTGTTCAGGTGGACCAGTGAATGGCCCTGGCGGATCAGCCCTTCCACCCGCCGGCTATAGAACTCCTTGCCGCCCAGGAAGGGGGAATACCCCACTTCTTCCTCGAACATGGCGGCGCAGGCGGGAAGGATGCGGTCAAAGTCGGCCAGGTTTCCCAGCGCAAGGCCGGGGTGGGGTTCGATCGACGGCCGGCCCTCGATGGTCATGAGGGGCTGCTCGGCGCGGACTTCGTGGGCCCGGTGGCCCAGTTCCACAAGTTCCGCGTGCAGGGCCAGGACCGACTGGGCGGGGCCAAAGGCTGAGGCGTACCGGCGGCCGGACGTGTTGGCTACTTCCGCGACCACCCCCGCAAGCTCCGGGTCCAGCTGGACCGGTACCAGGTTGGCCCCTGCCCAGCATGCCCCCACCAGGATGCCGTCGTCGAAAACGCCAATGACGCCGGCGCCGCCGCTGGTCGGTGCGGCGGTGCCGGCGGCATGCAGGTGGGCGAGGATAAAGACATTGGTGACCGGATCCTGCTCCGCCAGCAGCCTGAGCGCGGCAGTATCGGTCCCGTCCAGCGTGCGGACGGAAAGTCCCGGGGGGTCGGGGACGTCCTTACGAGACGCTAACCACGGGGCTACCCTTGACAGCATCTTCGCCATCGGCCTCCCCCATCTCTTCCGCGATACGCATGGCCTCTTCGATCAGTGTCTCAACAATTTGGCTCTCGGGCACAGTCTTGATGACTTCACCCTTCACAAAGATCTGGCCCTTGCCGTTGCCGGAAGCAACGCCAAGATCTGCCTCGCGGGCTTCACCTGGACCGTTCACCACGCAGCCCATCACGGCTACGCGCAACGGGATCTCCATGCCTTCCAGGCCGGCAGTCACCTGCTCGGCGAGCGTGTACACGTCCACCTGCGCGCGGCCGCAGGACGGGCAGGAGACAATCTCCAGCTTCCGGGGGCGCAGGTTGAGGGACTGGAGAATCTGGTTGCCTACCTTGATTTCCTCCACCGGCGGGGCGGAGAGGGAAACCCGGATGGTGTCGCCGATGCCCCGGGACAGGAGCGCACCGAAGGCGGTGGCGGACTTGATGGTTCCCTGGAACGCCGGCCCGGCCTCCGTCACACCGAGGTGCAGCGGCCAGTCGCCCTTCTCCGCCAGCATCTCGTAGGCAGCCACCATAATCACGGGATCGTTGTGCTTAACGGAGATCTTGAAGTCGTGGAAGCCGTGCTCTTCAAACAAGGATGCTTCCCAGACGGCAGACTCCACCAGTGCCTCCGGGGTTGCCTTCCCGTATTTTTTGAGGATGCCGGGCTCCAGCGAGCCTGCGTTCACGCCGATACGGATGGAAGTGCCGTGATCCCGGGCTGCTGCTGCGATCTCCTTGACCTGGTCATCGAACTTGCGGATGTTTCCGGGGTTCACGCGTACGGCGGCACAGCCTGCTTCGATGGCAGCGAAGACGTATTTGGGTTGGAAGTGGATGTCCGCGATGACCGGGATCTGGGACTTCCTGGCGATGATGGGCAGCGCCTCGGCGTCGTCCGCCGAGGGGCAGGCGACGCGCACAATATCGCAGCCGGACGCGGTGAGCTCCGCGATCTGCTGCAGGGTGGCGTTAATGTCCGTGGTGGGCGTGGTGGTCATGGACTGCACACTGATGGGGGAATCAGAACCGACACCCACGGAACCGACTTTGATCTGGCGGGTCTTGCGGCGGGGGGCAAGAACGGGCGGGGGTGCTGACGGCATTCCCAGGCTGACCGAGGTCACGTGGACTCCTAGAGTTGAAAGGGTGTTGAAGCGGCTACGCGACGAGTCCGGCGAGCACGCCGATGATGGGTGACCACTCCGTGATGCGGGTCCCGGCGATGACTCCTGCGGCGGCGAAGGGATCCTGCTTGAGGATCGAGTTGAGGGCGGCCTCGTCTGCTGTCTTGAAGATCAGGAGAGCTCCGGCGCCGTCACCGTACGGACCGCTGGCAAGGACGGCACCGTCCTGTGCAAGGCCCGCAAGCCATTCGCGGTGCGCTGGCCTGGCCTCGTTGCGGGCTTCGGTGGAATCGGCGGCGTAAACGTACTCAACGGCAAAAACTGTCATACGGCTACCCTATCGCCCTGCCTCCCGTTGCACGCATCCGCATGGCCGAACGGGATCCTTCCCACACCCGCACCGGTCCTGTTCCTACGACAGGAACAGGACTTTGACAGCAGCTGCAGTTCCGGCCGCCCACAGCATGGAGGTCAGCGTTCCGATGATGAAGCGTTCGGCCGCCACCGGCGTTTCCTTCAACTCCGCAAACCTGCCCAGGCCCTTGATGGCGACAATGTAGGCGATGGCCACCGGCTGCCCGGTCAGGATGGCCAGGCAAACGCCGAGCCTTTCGAGGATCCCGATGATGGCCCCGCCGCGCAGGATGCGCTGGGTTGGAGCCGGCGGCTCCCCGGCAGAACCGGCCGACGCCGGCGCCTCGGGCGCTGCTGTCAGCTCACCGTCCACGCTTTGGGTTTCGGTGTGCGGGGAATCAGCAGTGACGTCTGCCGAGGGGTCCTCCGCTGCCCTCCTGGCCTCTTCTGCAGCTTTGGCGGCGTCCGCCCTGTCATCGATGGTGCGGGCGAGCCGGAACACCAGGGCCGTCACGGGCCAGCCGGCGAAGCCAGCCACGAGCAGCGCGAGGGTGATCCAGAGTGCGGTCACGTGTCTCCTTCGTTCCCGGGCCGGGAGGTTTGCGGCGGGGCAGTTCCGGTATCGGCGGTCCGGCTCTGCGCATACCCGAGGAGCATTGCTGCGGCCGGCCTGGCTGCCCATTCTTCCTGCCAGCCTGAGCGGAGCACGGCACGGCTCACCGATTGCTCCGATATTCCCAGCTCCCGGGCTACATGTTTCTGGCTGCCGTGTTTGCCCTCGCCGGCTTCCAGGGCGCGGAGACTGTCCACCACCCGCCACTGGGCCTGCGTACGTTGCTGGACGAGACGTCCGATCAACCGAAGCACTGCCTGGGCATTTGCACCGGCCATGGCACCCTCCTTGGCTTGGGGCGGGATTTCCCTGCCACGGCCCATAGTGCCTGCGACCACTGACAACGGCACATGGCCCGCAGCGCTCTTCGCCAGTTCCACGGCTTTTCGCGCGGCCACAAACCCGCTTCCGGCCCCTTCGCGGGGGCTGCCTCCCGGAGCCACCTGCACCGCACCGATACCAATCCCGACGTACCAGTACCCGCCACGAAGGGCATGCAGGGCGATATCCACCACTTCTTCCGGCTGTTCCACCACGCCCTGGAGTTCGTCGCCTACCGAACGCTCGAAGCGGGCGGACGTGAGGCTTTGCAGTGCGGAAATCAGCTCCGGCACCCGGTCGATGTCGGAAGTGCTGCCCTGCTGGTCAATCGTCAGAACGTACATGCACCAACCGTAGGCGGCTGATTCACAACAATCAATCATGAACGGCTGATTATTCAATATCAGCCGAAATCGGCTGATAAATGGGAATCAGCTGAGTTCAGCCGAACAGGTTCACCGGCTTCACGATGTCGGCATAGATAAGGAGTGCGCTCATGCCCATCAGCAACGCGGCCACCACATAGGTCACCGGGAGGAGCTTTGCAATATCGAAGGCCCCCGGGTCCGGCCTGCCGAACAGCTTGGCCACCTTGCGCCGGGCACCTTCGTACAGCGCGCCCGCAACATGCCCGCCGTCGAGCGGCAACAGCGGGACAAGGTTGAAGACCGCCAGCGCAAAGTTGAGCCCGGCGAGCAGTCCGATCAGGGCGGCCACCCGCGACTGGACGGGAATCTCCTCCATGGCGGCCACTTCACCGGCCACCCTGCCGACGCCCACCACGCTGATGGGGCCGTTGGGATCCCGCGGTTCCTCGCTGAAGGCAGCCTTCGCCACACCCACCACCCGCGCCGGAAGGTTAAAAATCACGCCGGCCACCTGCTTGATGTTCTCTCCGGCCATGGGCAGGACGGACGACGCCGGCTGGGCCACGAGTTCAGTTTGGGCACCGATGCCCAGGAAGCCGACGTCCTGGTACAGGAGATTGCCGCCGTCGTCCCTCGCCTGCCGGCCGTCTGTCCCGATGATGGGCCTGGCGGACAGCACGGGGGTCACGGTAGTGGACACGGGAGAATCGTCCCGCTCAACGGTGATGGCTACCTCGCGTCCGGCGGAGGCACGGATCCACTCGGTGAGTTGGTCCCAGCTGGTGACGGTCTTGCCGTCGAAGGAGGTGACGGTGTCGTTCGGTTTCAGGCCCGCAGCGGCGGCTGGGGTGAGCTTGCAGTCGGCGGAATCGGGATCCACCGTTTCGCCGGCGGCCACCTGGCACTTGGAGACGTCAGAGATGCTGGTGGTGGCTATGGCGATGCCGAATCCCATCAGCAGGACGGCCGTCAGGATCACGCCGAGGACTATGTTCATGGCCGGGCCGCCCAGCATAACGATGATCTTCTTCCACACCGGAAGCCGGTAGAAAACGCGGTTTTCATCGCCCGGCCCCACTTCCTGGTGCGCCATGGAGCGGGCTTCCGTGGCCAGGGTCTGGAACATTCCGGTGCTGGACGGACGGACCGTCCCGTCCTCCTTGTTGGGCGGGTACATGCCAATCATGGACACGTAGCCGCCCAGCGGAATGGCCTTCACGCCGTACTCGGTTTCGCCTTTCCGCCGCGACCAAAGAGTAGGGCCAAAGCCGATCATGTACTTGGTGACGCGGACCCGAAAGAGCTTGGCGGGCAGGAGGTGGCCCACTTCGTGAAGCGCGATGGAGGCCGCGATGCCGATGGCCACAAAGACGACACCGAGGACAAAGAGGAGAACGGGGGTCATGGAGATGCTTGCTGCTTCCTAGAGACTGCTGACTGCTAAACGTTCGTTGGCGCGCGCACGTGCCCACCTCTCAGCATCCAGCACTGATTCCACCGTCAGCCCGGAGGACCCTGGGTGTTCGCTGAGAACGGCTGCGATGGTGTCCACAATGTCGGTAAACCGGATGCGGCCCGCGTGGAACGCGGTGACGGCTTCCTCGTTGGCGGCATTGAAGACTGCGGGGAATGTGCTGCCCTGCTTGGCGGCGTCCTTGGCAAGATCCACAGCAGGGAAGGCCGCCACGTCCAACGGCTCGAAGGTCCAGGTGGCGGCTTGGGTCCAGTCGCAGGCAGCGGCCGCCCCGGGGACCCTGTCCGGCCAGCCCAGGCCCAGGGCTATGGGGAGGCGCATGTCCGGCGGCGAGGCCTGCGCGATGATGGATCCGTCGATGAACTGGACCATGGAGTGCACCACGGACTGGGGATGGACCACCACGTCGATCCGGTCCAGCGGCACGTCGAACAGCAGGTGGGCCTCGATAACTTCCAACCCTTTGTTGACGAGGGTAGCGGAGTTGGTGGTGACCATGACTCCCATGTCCCAGGTAGGGTGCGCCAGAGCCTCCGGCGGCGTGACGTCGTGGAGCTCCTCCCGGTTGCGGCCCCGGAAAGGGCCGCCGGACGCAGTCAGGATCAGTTTCTCCACCTCCCCCGCCGAGCCTGAACGCAGGCACTGGGCGATCGCCGAATGCTCCGAATCCACCGGGACGATCTGGCCTTCACGGGCCGCCGCCTTGACCAGTTCCCCGCCCACAATCAGGGATTCTTTGTTGGCGAGGGCGAGCGTGGCGCCGGACTTCAGCGCCGCGAGCGTCGGCGCGAGTCCGATTGATCCGGTGATGCCGTTGAGCACCACGTCAGCTTCGGCCTCGGCGATCCTGGTGGAGGCGTCCGGCCCGGCGATGATCTCCGGCCGGTAACCGCGCTTCCCCGCTGCGGCAGCCGCCTCATCTATCAGGGTTGCCAGCCGGCGCGGGTCGCCGCCGGCGATTCCTACCGCTGCGGCTCCGGTGTGGACCGCCTGCCGGGCCAGGAGTTCCAGGTTTCCGCCGCCGGCGCTGAGTGCCACGACCTCGAAAAGATGCGGGGCGCCGTCGACGACGTCAATCGCCTGGGTGCCGATGGAACCAGTGGATCCGAGGAGGGCGATTCTGCGTGGCTGCATTGGTTAAGTATCCCGCACCATCATTGACCTGCTGCGCCTTGACCTGCGCATGGTCGGGCGTAACGTGGATTCCGTGGACTGGCTCTCCTGGTTTGACGCGCCGGAATACGAACTCGCCCGGCAGGTGCTGCAGCGAGGGACTGCGGCACTCTACTTTATTGCTTTCCTGTCTACGCTGAACCAGTTTCCGGCCCTTTTGGGTGAGCGCGGGCTTCTCCCCGTGCCGGAGTACCTGGGCGCCTTCAGCCGGCTGCGCCGGCCCACCCTGTTCCGCTGGCGGTACTCCGACCGGCTGTTGCGCTGGGTATGCGCGGCGGGGCTTGTGATCTCCGCCCTGCTCGTTGCCGGCATCCCGCAGGCAGGACCGCCGTGGGTTCCGCTGATTGCGTTCCTGGCCCTGTGGCTGCTGTACATGTCCATCGTGAACGTGGGCCAGACGTTCTACGGATTCGGCTGGGAGATGCTCCTGCTGGAGGCGGGATTCACGGTGGCGTTCCTGGGCTCGAACCAGACCGACCCGCCGCGGACCATCCTGATCCTGATCGTCTGGCTCGTGTTCCGGCTGGAATTCGGTGCCGGCATGATCAAGATCCGCGGCGGCAGGGAATGGCGCGACCTCACCGCCCTCTACTACCACCATGAGACGCAGCCGATGCCCGGGCCCCTGAGCCGCCAGGCTCACCTGCTGCCCAAGCCACTTCATAAGGTGGAAGTGCTGGGCAACCATTTCGCCCAGCTGGTGGTGCCCTTCTTCCTGTTCGCGCCGCAGCCCGTTGCCAGCGTGGCAGCCGCGGTGGTCATCGCCACCCAGCTGTGGCTCGTGGCCAGCGGGAATTTCGCCTGGCTGAACTGGATAGCCATTGTGCTGGCCTTCGCCGCGGTGAGCGATCCGGTGGCCCACGCCGTGTTCCCCGGCATCCCGCTGGACTGGCATGGGGACGCAACCGTGGACCGCGAGACCCCGCTCTGGTGGCTGGTGATCACCCTGGCGGCCACCCTGCTGCTGGTGGTCCTGAGCTACTGGCCGCTGCGCAACCTGTTCTCCAAGCGCCAGCTGATGAATGCCAGCTTCAACCGCTGGCAGCTGGTCAACACGTACGGGGCGTTCGGATCCGTGACCAAACAGCGGATCGAGATCGTGGTGGAAGGAACGCTTGACGACGAGCCGGACGACTCTTCGGACTGGCGCGAGTACGGCTTCAAGGGCAAGCCCGGCGACCTCCGGCGGGTGCCCCGGCAGTGGGCGCCCTACCACCTGCGGCTGGACTGGCTGATGTGGTTCCTTCCGTTGCGGACAGTGCACGAGGAGTGGTTTTACGCCTTCCTGGGCAAGTTGCTGGAGGCGGACCGCCAGACGCTGCGGCTGCTCCGGCATGATCCCTTCGACGGCGCGGCCCCGCATTTGGTTCGCGTGCGCAGCTACCACTACCGGTTCTCAACCCGGAAGGAGTTCCGGGAAACGGGGAACCGTTGGGTGCGGACACTGATCCACGAGCCAATTCCGCCCGTTTCGCTGCGGCGGTCGCAGGGACGGCAACGGTAACTGAACGTCCGTTATGCTTCCGCAGCGGGTTATGTGCCCGCGGCGGAGCGGCGGACGATCTCCTGGGCATGCTTGAGGATGGGTCCGTCGATCATCTTTCCCTGGTACTGGAAGACTCCCGATCCAGCCGACACTGCGGCTTCCAGGAGCGCTTGGGAAGCGGCAACCTCGTCGTCAGTGGGTGCGTAGGCTTTGCGGACCACGGCGGCCTGGTCGGGGTGGATGCACGCCTTGGAGCTGAAGCCGGAGGCCACGGCGTCGGCTGCTTCGGCCGCGAGCCCGTCGAGGTCGGGGATGTTGGTGTACACGGCATCCACCGCTTCCTTGGCATAGGCGCGCGCGGCCAGCAGGACGCTGGAGCGGGCGTGCAGCGCGACCGCCCGGTAGCCGCCGTCGTCCTTCCGGCTGGAGGTACCTCCCAGGGTGGCCAGCAGGTCCTCCGCTCCCCACATCAGGCCCACCACGTTGGGAGCGGCGGCGATGGCCTGGGCGTTGAGCACGCCCAAGGCCGTTTCACACAGCGCGATCACCTGGTAGCCCTCCAGCGCCTTAAGCTGTTCGGCCGATTCGGCCTTGGCCAGCATCACCGTGCGGTAGGGCGTGTGGGCCAGGCAGTGCAGGTCCTTTTCGAAGTCCGCCGTACCAACGGGATTGACCCTGACAATGGTGCAGCTGGGTTCGAGCTCCGGTTCCACACCCGTGGTTCCCACCTGGGCAAGGATGGCACCGCGCGCACGTTGCTTGTCCGCAGGGGCCACGGCGTCCTCAAGATCGAGGATCACGGCATCCGCGCGGGTGGCAGCCTTCTGGTAGCGCTCCGGCCGGTCGGCAGGGCAAAAAAGCAGGGCAGGGCCCATTACAAAGGTCATACCGGTATTGTGCCCCTTTCGCCGCCCGCCTGCTGCCGGTGCGCATCGCGGGTCCACATCAGGCAGCTGCGCGTGGCCAGTGCCACCACGGTGCCGTCCTGGTTGCGGCCGGTATGTTCCATGGTGACGATGCCCTGGCCGGGCCTGGATGAGGAGAGCCGCTTCCCGCTGATCACGGTCTCGGTGTAGAGGGTATCGCCGTGGTACAGCGGCTGCGGGAAGGAAACGTCAGTCAGGCCCAGCTGGGCGATGATGGTTCCCTGGGTCAGCTGCGACACGGACTGGCCCACCATCGTTGCCAGCGTGAACATCGAATTGACCAGCCGCTGGCCGAACGGCTGCCCGGCGCTCCAGGCCGCATCGAGGTGCAGGGCCTGGGTGTTCATGGTGAGGGTGGTGAACAGGACGTTGTCCGCTTCAGTGACCGTCCGGCCGGGCCGGTGGGCGTACAGCACCCCCTCCTCCAGCTCATCGAAGTACAGCCCGCGCTGCTCGATGACGCGCTGCTCCCCCGGATTGGAGCCGATGGTTGGGCCCGTCGAAACACCGTTCCCCGTCATACGGTCAGTTCCCGGTCTTCCTCGAAGAGCTCGGCGCCGGTGGCCGCTGCCACGTCCTCGACGGAAACGTTGGGCGCCAGTTCACGCAGCACCAGCCGGGAGCCTGAGTGGTCCGCAACGACGTCGATGACTGCCAGGTCTGTGATGATCCGGTCCACGCAGCCCTTGCCGGTCAAGGGCAGCGAGCACTGCTTGACGATTTTGGGGTTCCCGTTCCGGTCAACGTGTTCCATCATCACGATGACCTTTTTGGCGCCGAACACCAGGTCCATGGCCCCGCCCATGCCCTTGACCATCTTGCCGGGAATCATCCAGTTGGCGAGGTCGCCGTTCTCGGCCACCTCCATGGCGCCCAGGACAGCGACGTCCACATGGCCGCCGCGGATCATCCCGAAGGACGTGGCGGAATCGAAGAACGCCGCCCCTTTGTTGACCGTGACAGTTTCCTTGCCCGCGTTGATCAGATCGGGATCAATCGCATCCTCCGCGGGATAAGGTCCGACGCCGAGGATTCCGTTTTCGGAGTGCAGCACCACTTCCACGCCGGCGGGGATGTAATTAGGGATCAGGGTGGGCATGCCGATGCCAAGGTTGACGTATTGGCCGTTGCTGAGCTCTCGCGCCACCCGGGCAGCCAGTTCGTTCCTGGTCCAGCCTTTGGTGCCGGTACCGTCTGCGGCTGTCTCATGCTGCTGGGCCGCCCGGCGGTACTCGGGGCGGACCCCTTCGGGCCGCGGGGCATAGGGGCTGTTCGGGTCCATGGCTAGGCTCCTGCCTGCGGGTTGCTGCCGGTCTGGTCGGAGGCGTTCCGGTTGGAAGCGTTCGGATGGGTGCTGTTCCCCGCCCGCGGGGCGATGGCGACTGTCCGTTTCTCGATGCGCTTGCCGGCATTGGCGGCAAGCACCACGCGCTGGACGAAGATGCCGGGGGTATGGACGTGTTCGGGGTCCAACTCGCCCGGTTCCACGAGTTCCTCCACCTCGGCAATGGTGATCCGGCCCGCCATGGCGCACAGTGGGTTGAAGTTCATGGCCGTGGCGTGGAAGACCAGGTTCCCGTGCCGGTCGCCCTTCCACGCATGGACCAGCCCGAAGTCCGGGGTCAACGCCTCCTCCAGCACATAGTCGACTCCGGCGAAGGAACGTACCTCCTTCGGTGAGGACGCGATCGCAACCCCGCCCTCGGCGTCGTACTTTTGCGGCAGGCCGCCTTCGGACACCTGCGTGCCCACACCGGCTTTCGTGTAAAAAGCAGGAATGCCGGCACCGCCGGCACGGAGTTTTTCGGCCAGCGTTCCCTGCGGCGTGAGAACCACCTCGAGCTCGCCTGCCAGGTACTGCCGGGCGAATTCCTTGTTCTCGCCGACGTAGGAGCTGATGGTGCGGCGGATCCGGCCGTCGCGCAGCAGGATGCCCAGGCCCCAGTCGTCCACGCCGCAGTTGTTGCTCACCGTTTCCAGCCCGGAGATTCCTGCCCGGTGCAGGGCGTCGATGAGGGTTACCGGGATTCCGCACAAACCGAAACCGCCCACGGCCAGGGAGGCGCCGTCCGGGATGTCCGCCACAGCGTCCTCAGCGGTGGCAACAACCTTGTTAATCATCGGTGATCCTTTCAGGCGGCTACATCCCAGGTACTACAGACCCAACTCGCGGGCGATCAGCATCAGCTGGACCTCCGTAGTGCCCTCCCCCACTTCAAGGATCTTGGAGTCGCGGTAATGGCGTGCCACGGTGAACTCGTTGATGAAGCCATAGCCGCCGAACACCTGGGTGGCATCCCGCGCGTTATCCATGGCCGCCTCGCCTGCGACCATCTTAGCGATGGCCGCCTGCGTCTTGAACGGATTCCCGGCAAGCATCCGGGCAGCCGCATCGTAATAGGCCAGGCGGGCAGTGTGGGCCCTGGCTTCCATCCTGGCAATCTTGAAAGCGATGGCCTGGTACTTGCCGATTTCCTGGCCGAACGCCCTGCGCTCCTTGGCGTATTTGACCGAAAGGTCCGCGCAGCCCTGCGCGGCGCCGGTGGCCAGGGCCGCGATGGCGATGCGTCCCTCGTCCAGGATGGAGAGGAAGTTGGCGTAGCCACGGCCTTCGGCACCCAGCAGGTTTTTCTCCGGGACGCGGACGTCCTTCAGGGTAAGGGGGTGGGTGTCGGAGGCGTTCCATCCCACCTTGTTGTACGGCTTCTCCGCCTTGAAGCCGGGCGTGTCGGTAGGTACCAGGATGGTGGAGATCTCCTTCTGGACCGACCCGTCCGCACGTTCCTTCTGCCCCGTGACCGCGGTGACGGTGACGAGGCGGGTGATGTCCGTGCCCGAGTTGGTGATGAACTCTTTGTTGCCGTTGATCACCCACTCGCCACCCTCGCGCCTGGCGTAGGTTTTCGTGCCGCCCGCGTCCGAGCCCGCCTCCGGTTCGGTCAGGCCGAAGCCGGCGAGCGCCTGGCCGGACGCGAGCATGGGCAGCCACTCCTGCTTCTGCTCCTCGGTGCCGAAACGGTAGACCGGCATTGCGCCCAGGGAGACACCTGCCTCAAGGGTGATCGCAACTGACTGGTCCACACGGCCAAGCTGCTCCAGCGCGAGCGCCAGGGCGAAGTAGTCCCCGCCCATCCCGCCAAATTCCTCCGGGAAGGGCAGCCCGAACAGGCCCATCTCCGCCATCTGCTTGACCACCTCGTACGGGAAACTGTGCTCCTCGTCGTGCTTGGCCGATACAGGAGCCACCACTTCGTCGGCGAATTCGCGGACGGTGTTGCTCAGGTCCTGGTATTCCTCGCTGAGTTCAAAACCTGCCATGTCTAGGCTCCTTTGCCTGTTGCGTCTGCGGTTGCGTCTGTGTCTGGGGGCTGGCTGCTGCTGTCACTGGAGGGATGCGGATGAATGGTGGCCAGCACCTGGTCAGCCTTGACCAGGTCACCCGGCCGGATGCTGAGATGCACTGTTCCGTCCAGCGGAGCCAGCAGCTGGTGCTCCATCTTCATTGCCTCCACGGAAACGAGCACCTGCCCCAGGGTGACGGCCTCCCCGTCGCTGACCGGAACGGACACCACCGTTCCCGGCATGGGCGAGCGTACCGCGGGATCGGCCGTGCCCTCCTCCCGCTGGATGGCTGCAAGCACCCGCTCAAGCCGCGACTCCCGCGTCAGGACGTCCAGCCGGCAGGACCAGCCCCCGGTTCCGAGGAAAAGTTGCGAGGGCGAGAGCGGCTGGGGTGTGTCCAGGCCTGGCGGGGTGGGGCCGGTGTAGACGGGGGCGAACGAGTATTCGCGGTCCGTGCCCTCCAGGCGAAGCTCGATGCTGTTCCGGCTGGGGCGCTGGAGGGATGCCTGGCGCAATGGCCCGCCGTCCACGCGGACCGCAATATCTCCAGTGCTGATGCTGCCGCTGACCGCCACGGTGGCCACGCCGCCGTCGGGTGTTCCCAGGCTGATCCGGCGGGGCGCCGGCGCGCCCAGCCGCCAACCGTTGCGGACCTGCCACGGGCCGGCGGCGGGAGGGCCATGTTCAATGGCCTGGAGTACGAAGATCGCTGCCGCCACCAGTTCGGCGTCACCCACGCGCCGGAAGGCAAGCTCCGGCAGCTTACGCTCGATCAGGCCGGTATCGAGGTGCCCTGCCCGCACGTCTGCGTCATTGATCAGCAGCCGCAAGTACTCGACGTTCGTGTCCACGCCCAGTGCTGTGTGGCCTGCGAGCGCAGCGTCCAGGGTATCCAGGGCGGCCGCACGGTCCTGACCCCATGCGATCACCTTGGAAATCATGGGATCGTAACTGGAGGAAATTTCCAGGCCTTCAACCAGGGAGGAGTCCACCCGGACACGGCCCCCTGCTGTTTCCGTTTCGCTTCGGGCGGGGGCGCTCGGCCGCTGCCTCGGACCAGGCAGTTCATCCAGCAGAAGCACTGTCCCTGTTGACGGCAGGAAGTTCTTCTCCGGCATCTCGGCGTAAACCCGTGCCTCCGCAGCGTGCCCATTAAGTTCGACGTCGGCCTGCCGGAGGCTGAGTTCCTCACCGGCGGCGATCCGCACCTGCCATTCGACCAGGTCCACCCCGGTGACCATCTCGGTGACCGGATGCTCCACCTGCAGCCGGGTATTCATCTCCATGAAGTAGAACTCGTCCGGCGCCTCGTCGGAGACAAGGAACTCCACCGTTCCCGCGCCACTGTAATTGACGCTGCGGGCAGCATTGCAGGCGGCCTCACCGATGCGGGCGCGAATGGCGCCGCCCTCCGGGTGCCCCTCAAGCAGTGGCGAGGGCGCCTCCTCGATGACTTTCTGGTGCCGCCGCTGCAGCGAACATTCACGCTCGCCCAGGTGGATGACGTTGCCGTGGATATCGGCGAGCACCTGCACTTCGATATGCCGGGGCGTGGACACCAGCCGTTCCAGGAAAAGCGTGTCATCACCGAACGCGCTTGCGGCCACCCTTCGGGCAGTGGCCAGGGTGGCCGGGAGGTCCTCCGGGCGTTGCACCACGTGCATGCCCTTGCCGCCGCCGCCCGCAGAGGGTTTGATCAGCAGCGGAAATCCTACGGCGCCGGCAGCCTGGATCAACTGCTCATCGGTCATGCCCGGCTGCGCCACCCCAGGGACCACGGGGACGCCGTAACCGGCCACGTGGTTCTTGGAGCTGATCTTGTCCCCCATCATGTTCAGCGCCTCCACGCCGGGGCCGATGAAGGTGACGCCGGCCTGCTCCAGGGCGCGGGCGAAGTCGGCGTTTTCACTCAGGAAGCCATAGCCCGGATGCACAGCTTCGGCTCTGGTCCTGAGGCAGGCGTCGATGATGGCCTCGATCTTCAGATAGCTCTCTGTTGCGGGGGCCGGGCCGATCCGCACGGCAGTGTCAGCTTCGCGCACGTGCCGGGCACCGGCGTCGGCATCGCTGTAAACGGCGACCGAACGGATGCCCAGGGTCCGAAGGGTACGGATCACACGGCATGCAATCTCGCCGCGGTTGGCCACCAGGACTGTCCCGAAGAGCGGCTTACGGGCCGTGGGGGCGCTGGTAAGGGAAGGAATGGTCATACGGCTCACATCCTGAAGAGGCCGAAGGAGGTTTCCGGCAGCGGGGTGCGGGACACAACGTCCAGCGCCAGGCCCAGGACGGTCCGGGTGTCGGCGGGATCTATCACGCCGTCATCCCACAGCCGGGCGGTGGAGTAGTACGGGCTGCCCTGGTCCTCGTATTGCCGGCGGATGGGCGCTTTGAAGGCCTCCTCGTCCCCGGCGGACCACTCCTCGCCGGCCGCTTCATACTGGTCCCGCTTGACGGTGGCCAGGACACTGGCGGCCTGGTTTCCGCCCATTACGGAGATCCGGGCCGCCGGCCACATCCACAGGAACCGCGGTGAGTACGCGCGGCCACACATGGAGTAGTTGCCGGCGCCGAAGGAACCGCCGATGACCACTGTCAGTTTGGGCACTCGAGCGGTAGCGACGGCTGTAACCATCTTCGCCCCGTTTTTGGCGATACCGCCTTGTTCCGAGTCCTTACCCACCATGAACCCGGAGATGTTCTGCAGGAACACCAGCGGGATCCCGCGCTGGTCGCAGAGCTCGATGAAGTGCGCGCCTTTGAGCGAGGACTCGCTGAACAGCACGCCGTTGTTGGCCACGATGCCCACCGGATGGCCGTACAGCCGGGCAAACCCGGTCACCAGGGTGGTGCCGTACTCCTTCTTGAACTCGTGGAATTTGCTGCCATCAACCAGCCTGGCGATGACTTCGTGGACGTCGTACGGGGCGTTGACGTCCGTGGGTACAGCGCCGTAGAGCCCGTCGGGGTCCGTGGCGGGTTCGACGGCGGCGCCCACCTCCCAGACGGGCAGGGCCGGAGGCGGGAGCGTGGCCACGATGTCGCGGATGATTTGCAGCGCGTGTTCATCATTTTCGGCAAGGTGGTCCGTCACGCCGGAAATCCTGGAATGCACTTCACCGCCGCCCAGCTCCTCCGGGGTGACGATTTCGCCGATCGCGGCCTTCACCAGCGGCGGACCGCCCAGGAAGATCGTGCCCTGGTTCCGGACGATCACTGTTTCGTCACTCATGGCGGGCACGTAGGCACCACCGGCCGTGCACGAGCCCATCACGGCGGCGATCTGCGGGATCTTGGCCGCCGAAAGCCGCGCCTGGTTGTAAAAGATCCTGCCGAAGTGATCCTTGTCCGGAAAGACCTCATCCTGCTTCGGCAGGTAGGCACCGCCGGAATCCACCAGGTAGATGCAGGGCAGCCGGTTTTCCAGGGCGGTCTCCTGGGCCCGCAGGTGTTTCTTGACAGTCATTGGATAGTAGGTGCCGCCTTTGACCGTGGCGTCGTTGGAAATCACCAGCACGTGGCGGCCGTGGACCAATCCGATGCCGGCAATCACTCCCGCGCCGGGGGCCTCGTCGTTGTACATCCCATTGGCTGCGAGCGGCGCAATTTCCAGGAACGGGCTGCCGTCATCCAGCAGCTGGTCGATGCGCTCGCGCGGCAGGAGCTTGCCCCGTGCTACGTGTCGCTGCCTGGATTTTTCCGGTCCCCCCAGCGCTGCGTCCGCCAGTTTCTTCCGCAGTTCTTCGCTGAGTTCCCGCTGGGCGGCACGGTTGGCTGCATATGCTTCGGCAGTTGCATCGAGCCGGGTGGCAAGGGTCTCCATTGACGGTCCGTTCCTGTTCCAATCCGAGCCCTTCTACGGCAAACTCGGTTAGCGCCGAATAACTGAAATTCAGGTTAGTCTTTATTAACTGTGAAGTCCAACACATAGCTGCTCTTGCTAAGATCTGCGGGATCCGAGGAGGAAATGTGCGCAGCACCGACGCCACCACACAGCCCCGCTACCCCGCCCAGCTCCCGGCAACACAGCGCGGGCAGGCGAAAGAGAGCCGCCGGCAGGCATTGCTGTCAGCTGCGGCGTCGCTGTTTGCGATCAACGGGTTCAACCGTGTTTCGCTGGAGGACCTGGGTTCGGCTGCCGGGGTCAGCGGGCCTGCGGTCTACCGCCACTTTCCCGGCAAACAGGCGGTCCTCGCCGACCTTCTGGTCACGGTCAGCCAGGAGTTGCTCGACGGCGGCCGCGAGGTTGTGGCCCGCAATGCAGACCCTGCCTCGGCGCTGCGGCGCCTGGTGGAGTTCCAGGTGGACTTTGCCCTGGGCAAGCCCGACGTCATCCGCGTCCAGGACAGGGATTTCAGCAACCTCTCGGAGCAGGACCAGTCAGCAGTAAGGGCGCTCCAATTGAGTTACGTCGAGGTGTGGGTGGATATCCTCGCCAAGCTGCACCCGGGCACCGACATCGCCGAGCTCCGGATGCGGGCGCATGCCACGTTCGGGCTGATCAACTCCACGCCCCACTCCGTGCGCAGCCACGGCCGGAAAATGGCGGCCCGCTCCGCGCGGCCCCTGCTGGAGAGCATGGCCCTGGCAGCGCTGCTGGTCGACGCGCCGCAGGACTAGAACCTGGCCTTTTGATACCACCCAGTTGTGGAACCGACCCGCTGCGGCATGATGACGGCCCTGGGCCGCATAAGCGGTGCCGGGCAGCAACGCTTATGCGGTCCAGGGCCGCGGCTGCAATACGGGAGCACAACCTAGACCATGGCCAGGACCATTCCGGGGTCGGCGAGGATGGCGCCCACATCCGCCAGGAAGCGCGAGCCTTGTTCCCCGTCCACCAGGCGGTGGTCAAAGGACAGGCTCAGTGTGAGGACCTGGCGAAGGGCCACTTCACCCTGGTACTCCCATGGCGTATTCCGCACTGCTCCGACGGCGAGGATGGCGGCCTCCCCCGGGTTAAGGATGGGAGTGCCCGCATCGATCCCGAAGACGCCGATATTGGTGATGGAGATGGTTCCGCCGGACAGGTCGGCCGGCGTGGTCTTGCCCGCACGCGCGGTTTCTGCCAGTTCAGTCAACGCCTCCGCCAGCTGAAGGAGGGACAGCGAATCGGCATCCTTGATGTTGGGCACGGTCAATCCCCGCGGAGTGGCGGCTGCGATGCCCAGGTTCACATAGTTGAAGGCCACGATCTCCTGGTTCGCCTCGTCCCAACGGGTATTGAGGGCGGGGTTGCGACGCAGCGCGATCAGGACGGCCTTCGCCGCGAGTGTGAGCGGCGTCAGCTTGCGGCCCGTGAACTCGCGGGTGCCCTTGAGCTTGGCCAGCAGCTCCATGGCCGCAGTGACATCCACCGTGAGGAACTCCGTGACATGCGGCGCGGTGAAGGCACTCTCCACCATGGCGGCTGCCGTGAACTTCCGTACTCCCTTGATGGGCGTCCGGGTTTCCCGATCCTGGCGGGACTGTGCGCCGGCCGCGGCAACCGTCTCCGGTCCAGGAGAGCCTGCGTCCGCGGAATGCCCCTCCACAAAGTGCTGTACGTCCTCGCGGGTGATCAGCCCCTGCAGGCCGGTCCCCGACACCAGCGACAGGTCTACACCGAGGTCCCTGGCGAACTTCCGAACCGGCGGAGTGGACCGGGGCCGGGTTTCGACAGGCCTGGTTTCTACAGGCTTGGTTTCGACAGGCTTGGTTTCGACAGACTCAACCACCGGGGGCAGGTTGCGGGGGCGTCGCACCGGCCGGCCGGAACTTTCGACGACGGCGCCGTACCCCACGAGGTTCGGTTCCCTTTTGGCTGGTGCCGGGTTCGGCTCCGTTTCCTCCGCCTGCCCTGCCGGGGACGAGGCGGGGGTGGCGGGCGCATCGGAGGAAGCCCCGGCGTCGTCCGCTACTTCGAACGAGACGATAGGCTTGCCCACCTCCACGACGGTGCCGGGCTGCTCGTGAAGTTCCCGGATGACTCCCGCAAAGGGGGACGGGAGCTCCACCACTGCCTTGGCGGTCTCCACCTCGGCAATCACCTGGTTCAGGGTGACGGTATCCCCCACCCCCACCTTCCAGCTGAGGATTTCCGATTCGGTGAGTCCTTCGCCCAGGTCCGGGAGCCTGAATTCCCTGATCATGGCGCCGCTCATCCTTCCAGCCCGCTGAGGGAGTTCGGCCGGCCCAGGGCACGGTCCACGCCATCGAGGATCCGGTCCAGGCCCGGCACGTGGTGCATTTCCAGTTTGGAATACGGGTACGGGATGTCGAAGCCGGTAACCCGGACCGGCGCCGCCTCCAGATAATAGAAGCACCGTTCGGTGATGCTGGCCGCCACCTCAGCGCCGAGGCCGCCCGACTGGCCGGCTTCATGCGTGACCACCAGCCGGCCGGTCTTGCGGACGGACGCGACCACGGTGTCGTAATCCACTGGGGCCAGTGAGCGGAGGTCGATGACCTCGATGGAAATCCCTTCATCTGCGGCTGCCAGGGCGGCGTCCCGGGCAGTCTTAACGAGCGGACCGTAGGCCACCAGGGTGACGTCCGTGCCCTCGCTGACCACGCGGGCCTGATCCATGGGCACGGCTGCACGCGGATCCATGTTCTCGTCCACCTCGCCCTTGTCGTGGTAGCGGCGCTTGGGCTCGAAATAGAGCACGGGGTCGTCGCAGGAGATGGCCTGCCGGATGACGGTATGGGCGTCCTGCGGGTTGGATACTGTCACCACGCGCAGGCCGGACGTGTGCGTGAAGTACGCTTCCGGCGATTCGGAGTGGTGCTCGGGCGAGCCGATGCCGCCGCCGAACGGGACCCTGATGGTGATGGGCATTTTGACCGCTCCGCGCGTCCGGTAGTGCAGCTTGGCCACCTGGCTGACGATCTGGTCGAACGCCGGGTAGATAAAGCCGTCGAACTGGATTTCCACCACGGGCCGGTAGCCGCGGTAGGCCAGGCCCACAGCCGTTCCCACAATGGCCGATTCAGCCAGGGGCGTGTCCACAACACGGTGCTTGCCGAAATCCTTCTGCAGCCCGTCGGTAATCCTGAACACGCCGCCCAGCGCACCGATGTCCTCACCCAGGAGGACCACCTTGGGATCGTCTTCCAAAGATTTGCGCAGGCCGGCGTTAATGGCGCGGGCAAAGGTCATCTGGGTCATCAGCGTGCACCTTCTTCTGATACGGCTTCTGCGGGATCGCCGAAGGAAGCCAGGTAACGGGCGTAGTGGTCCTGCTGCCGGTCCAGCCAGGAGTTGGGCGTGCTGTAAACGTGCTTGAAAACGTCCAGCGGGCGCGGATCCGGCATGCTGGTGCACCCCGTGCGCATCTCCCGTGCCACGGCGTCGGCCTTGTCCCGGACCTGCTGCTGCAGTTCTGCCGTCAGCAGGCCTTTGCGGTCCAGCAATGCCTCAACGCGGCTGATCGGGTCCCTTTCCGCCCAGTCCTCCAGTTCATTGGCGTCCCGGTAGCGGGTGGGGTCATCGGCCGTGGTGTGCGGACCCATCCGGTAGCTGACCGCCTCAATGAAGGTGGGACCGCCGCCTCGCCGCGCGCGGTCCAGCGCTACCCTGGTTGCGGCCATCACGGCCAGGACGTCGTTGCCGTCCACCCGCAGGCTGGGGATACCGAAACCGGCTGCCCGGTCCGCCAACTGGATGTGCGACTGGAGCCGTACCGGTTCGGAAATGGCCCAGTGATTGTTCGTGCAGAAAAACACCACCGGCACCTGGAAACTCGCGGCAAAAACCATCGCCTCGTTGACGTCGCCTTCACTGGTGGCGCCGTCGCCGAAATACGTCACCGCCACACAATCCGCGCCGTCATTCTGGATGCCCATGGCGTAACCGGTGGCGTGCAGGGTCTGGGCACCGATGATGATCTGCGGCGTTGCCATGTTGATGGAGTACGGATCCCAGCCGGATGAAGCATTCCCGCGCCAGACCCGCACGATGTCCGTCAGGTCGACACCCCGGCAATACGCAACCCCGTTTTCGCGGTAGCTGGAGAACACAAAGTCATCCTCGCGAAGGGCACGGCCCGAGCCGATCTGGGCGGCCTCCTGTCCGAGCAGCGGGGGCCACAACGCGAGCTCACCCTGGCGCTGCAAGGCGGTGGCTTCGACGTCGATGCGCCGGATGACGGTCATGTCCTCGAACAAAGAACACAACTGCTCGTCGGTGATGTCCTGCAACCAGGGATCGAATTCCGGGTGGCTGATCCGCTCCCCTGAAGGGGTAATCAGCTGGACAAGTCCCGTTCCCGGTCCGGGGGTTTCCGCCGGGATACCCGCGCCGGTGTTATCAGCAGCGCTTGGGGCACTTGCGCTGCCCTGGCCCGTTCTGTCTGTAGACACGATAGCCGCAACCTCTCACGAAAGTTGACCTGCGGTTTTCGGACTTGTGGTCCCGCTGCCGCCGGCCTCCCGGGCGCCGTTGCCCGGATAACTGTGACCCTACTCACAATGCTCATTGGGTACAACCACCACGGCCGTCAGTGAGCAGAATGCTCTGTCCGGGTGGTTTGGACGGTGCTAACGTTGCGCATTATGCAAGCTCTGGATGGCACTGACACGCGGCTGCTTTCGGCCCTGGCCCAGGATCCGCGACGGACGGTGGTGGCCCTTGCCCAGAAGCTCGGGTTGTCCAGGAACACGGTGCAGGCCCGGTTGGCCCAGCTGGAGAAAAAGCACGTTTTTCTGTCCTTCGAACGCCGGATCAATCCGGTGTCCCTTGGCTACCCGCTGATGGCCTTTATCTCCGTCCATGTCCAGCAGCAAAAGCTTGCCCAGCTGGCCAAAGACCTGGCTGATGTGCCCGAAATCCTCGAAGGTCACGGGCTCACAGGCTCCGCCGACCTGCTGCTTCGCGTGGTGGCCCTGGATGCGGAGGACCTTTTCCGGATCAACGGAAAGATCCTCGCCTGCGACGGTGTGGAGCGCACGGATACTGCCCTGGCCATGGGCGAGCTCATCCCGTTCCGGGTCCAGCCCCTGCTTGAGCGTGGTTCGCAGGGCACCTAGCGGTTCCTGTCCGCCTGCCGGGTCATGCGCCGCAAACAAGCACCGCCCGGGGTGGGGAGCCCCGCCACAAAGTACGACGGCGGCCACGCCCGCTATAGGCTGTTGCAAGTTATTCACGGGTACCGGCACAGGTTCCCCCTACCACGCGGTGCCATGCACCCCGCCGGAAAGGCCCCATCTTGAGCAATCCTCAGGAACCGTACCAGCCGGGAGAGCCCGGTTATGCACCGCAGCAGCCGCCCGCGGCCTTGCAGCAGCCGGCGGTGCAGGGCGGACGCGCCTACCAGGCTTCAGGTTCCTACCCTGCTTCCGCCGGCCCCCACCAGGCCCCCGCCACCGGACACCAGGAAGCCAATCCGTTCGGGCTGCCCGGCCAGCAGCCCCCGGCCAAGGGCCGGCGGAAGCTCTGGATCATCCTCGGCAGCATCGGCGGCGTCCTGCTGCTCGTGATCCTGGGGATCATCATCCTGGTGAACGTGGCGGGCAGTGCCACCACCCAGGCACGGGGCCTTGCCGACGGTTTCACCAAACTGGTCATCGCGGGTGAAAACGCCAAAGCCTATGACGACTACCTTGACCCTGCCCTGCAGCAACACCTGTCCAAGGAAGCCTTCATCACCGGCGTCGAGAGCCTGGAAATGAATGACTCATGCAAGCCGTCCTACAACGACTTCACGGTGAGTACCGAAAACGGAGTCAAAGCCGCGGACGTCGCCGGCGTCATCACCTGTGACGGCAAGGAAGTGGACCTTGCCTACCGTTTTGAAGGCACGGACGAGCTGAAGATGACCAATATCAAACTCCGGCCCAAGGCCTAGATCCAAACAACACCAGGAACACGAAAAGAGCCTCTGCGCCCGAAGCGGAGAGGCTCTTTTCGTATTCCGGAACGGTTCAGGCCCCAGGGATCAGGGACTAACCCCGCTCAGGGGCTAACCCAGGTCAGTGGTCGACTGCCTTTTCTGCCCCGATGCCGGTCAGCGACCGGACTTCCATTTCTGCCTGCTTGGCGGTGTCTTCGCGCTTCTTGTCGAGCACCGTTCCGAGCCAGCCCAGCAGGAATGCCAGCGGGATGGACACGATGCCCGGGTTGCTCAGCGGGAACAACGCGAAGTTGGCGTCCTTGATCATGGAAGTCGCTCCGCCGGAAACCACCGGCGAGAAAATGATCAGGACAATGGCCGCACCCAGCCCGCCGTACATGCTCCATACTGCGCCCTGGGTGGTGAACCTCCGCCAGAACAGGGAGTAGATGATGGTGGGCAGGTTGGCCGAGGCAGCGACGGCGAACGCCAGGGCCACGAGGAACGCCACGTTCTGCCCGTTGGCGAGAATGCCGCCCAGGATGGCGAGGATGCCGATGACCACCACGGTGCGCCGGGCCACCCTGACTTCGGTGTCGGCGTCGGCCTTGCCCTTGGCGATGACGTTGGCGTAGATGTCATGCGCGAAGGACGCCGCCGCGGTGATGGTCAAGCCGGCCACAACGGCGAGGATGGTGGCGAAGGCCACCGCCGAGATGAAGCCAAGCAGCAGTGGCCCGCCCAGGTAGAAGGCCAGCAGCGGTGCAGCCGAGTTCACGGCACCAGGTGCAGCCTTGATGGTTTCCGCACCAACCAGTGCAGCAGCACCGTAACCCAGCACCAGGGTGAAGAGGTAGAAGAGGCCGATCAGCCAGATTGACCACACCACGGACTTGCGGGCTTCCTTGGCGGTGGGGACCGTGTAGAAGCGCATGAGTACGTGCGGCAGCGCTGCAGTGCCCAGGACCAGTGCCAGGCCCAGTGACATGAAGTCGAGCTTCGAGGTTTCCGTCTTGCCATACTGCAGGCCGGGATTCAGGACGGCGGGGTTGTTGGCCGTCTCCACTGCGGCGCCCAGGAGGCTGGAGAGGTTGAAGCCGTAGATCGCCAGGACCCAGAAGGTCATCACGGCGGCACCGGCAATGAGCAGGATCGCCTTGATGATTTGCACCCAGGTCGTGCCTTTCATGCCGCCGATGAGTACGTACATGATCATCAGGGCGCCGACGACGACGATCACCAGCGCCTGTCCCCGCAAGTCGCTGATGCCCAGCAGCAGGGAGATGAGGCTTCCGGCGCCGGCCATCTGGGCCAGGAGGTAGAAGAAGCAGACAGCGAGGGTGGAGATGGCGGCGGCGATGCGGACGGGCCGCTGCTTCAACCGGAAGGAAAGCACATCGGCCATGGTGAACTTGCCCGTGTTGCGCAGCAGTTCAGCTACCAGGAGCAGCGCCACAAGCCACGCCACCAGGAATCCAATGGAGTACATAAAGCCGTCGTACCCGTTGATGGCGATGGCGCCCGTGATGCCCAGGAAGGACGCCGCGGAGAGGTAGTCCCCGGCAATGGCGGTGCCGTTCTGGGAGCCGGTGAAGGAGCGCCCGGCCGCGTAGTAGTCGGCGGCGGTCTTGTTGTTCCGGCTTGCGCGGAACACAATCACCATGGTGACGGCAACGAACAGGCCGAAAATTCCCATGTTCAGCAGGGTGGTGTCCTTGAGGGCAGCGACATCCACCGCGGCAGCTATGTTGATCATTTGTTGGCTCCGCCCACTCGCTTGCCGTGCTTATCGAATTCGTGCCCCTCGATCTCGTCCCGGATCTCCTTGGCGATGGGGTCAAGCCGCTTGTTGGAGTAGTGGACGTACCAGCCGGTGATCGCAAACGTCGAAACGAACTGGAGCAGGCCGAGTATCAGGCCGATGTTGATGTTGCCCCAGACCTTGGTGGACATAAAGCCCACGGCGTAGTCCGCCAGCAGGACGTATGCGAAGTACCACAGCAGGAATACGACTGCCATGGGGAAGACAAAGCTGCGGTGACGCTTGCGCAATTCCTGGAACTGCCCGGTCGACTGGACTTGTTCAAAGTCCACGGACGCCGCTGCGTCCGGAGTGTGGGCCTCGTTACCCATCGTTCCTCCTCATTGAGACTTGCCTGTGACACACCCGCCGCAAATCCCGGACAGGGGAAACCGCAAGTGTGACTGCAATCACTCTGCTGTCCGCGATGCACCACATGCCATACCTGTCCGGGCCGTCGTCGCTCAACGGTCGGGATGCTGCGACAAACGGCACCCGCCGCTACGCTGGGCACCATGCCGGACTCCCCCCTCCTGACTGCCGCGGCCGTGGCCGTCATCGCCATGGCCGTCGCCGTCGTCGTCGGCGTGGGCCTGAAGGTGCTCCGCTCCTTCCGGGACCTGGGCACCGATGCGGAGCGCGCCACCTACCACACCCTTCATGCAGCATCCCAGGCGGGGCAGCACCTGCGGCGCGGCCTGAACCCCGCCGGCGCGGCAAAAGCCAGCCGGCACCTGCGGACGTTGCTGGGCTGCGAGGCCCTGGCCATCACTGACACCACCGGCGTACTGGCATGGGACGGTGCGGCCGAGGAACTGAAACCGCAGGTGATGCGCCTCGCGGAAGGGGTGCTGGCAGGCGGCAGGACGGCGGTCCTGCCGGCCGGCAGCCCAACGGGTGCGGACGGCGCGCCTAAGGACGGGACCGGCAGTCCGCTCGCCGCGGTGATCGCGCCGGTGCGTGCGGGCACGCGCGTGGTGGGCGCGGTGGCGGCTTTTGCGCCGTCGGCCGGTGCAGGGCTGGTCCGGGCCACCAGTGAGGTGGCCGACTGGGTGGCCGCCCAGGTGGAGCTCGCAGAGCTGGACGCATCACGGACGCTGCTGATGGAAGCCGAGGTGCGGGCACTGCGCGCCCAGATCAGCCCGCATTTCATTTACAACTCACTGAACGCCATCGCATCCTTCATCAACACCGATCCCGCTCGCGCCCGGGAACTGGTGGTGGAGTTCGCCGACTTCACCCGCTACTCCTTCCGGCGGCACGGTGACTTCACCACCCTGGCCGAGGAGCTCCGCTGCATCGACCGCTACCTGCTCCTGGAACGGGCCCGCTTCGGCGAGCGCGTCCAGGTCAGCCTGCGCGTTGCGCCCGAGGTCCTGGGCACGGTCATCCCGTTCCTCAGCCTGCAGCCGCTGGTGGAAAACGCCGTGCGGCACGGACTGGAGGCCAAGGAGGGCCCGGGGCATATCAGCATCACCGCGAACGACGCCGGCGCGTTCGCCGAGGTGACGATCGAAGACGACGGTGTGGGCATGGACCCGGCGCAGCTGCAGTCCATGCTCGCCGGCCATACCGACGGCGACCACGTGGGACTGCGGAACGTGGACGCCCGCCTCCGCCAGGTGTACGGCAACGACCACGGCCTCGTCATCGAAACCGCCCCCGGGGAAGGAACAATGATCACCATGCGCGTCCCCAAGTCCCAGCCTGGCCACGATGCCTGAGCCCCCTGCCTCGTCTGGGCCTCGTCCGGTCCGGCCGGGCGGACGCTAACCTAGGAAGATGATTAACGTCCTCGTCGTCGACGATGAGCTGCCCGCCGTTGAGGAACTGGCTTTCCTCCTGGGCCGGGACGACCGTATCGGCACCGTCCTGCGCGCCACCTCCGGCAGCGAGGCCCTTCGAGCACTGGCCGCAGGCCATATTGACGCCGTTTTCCTGGACATCCACATGCCGGCAGTGTCCGGCCTGGATATCGCCCGCGCCATCAGCGGGAGCAGGAATCCCCCGGCGGTGGTGTTTGTGACCGCCGACGAGGACCACGCGCTGAAGGCCTTCGAACTCGCAGCCGTGGATTATTTGCTCAAGCCGGTCCGTGCGGAACGGCTGGCACGGTCAGTGGGGCGCATCAGTGAACTGCGCGACGGCGGGACGGCAGCGGAGATGATCACGGTGGACCAGGGCGGAACCACCAGGATGATCCGCCGGGACGACGTCACATACGTCCAGGCCCAGGGTGACTACGCGAGGCTGCACACGGCAGATGCGAGTTACCTGATCAGGGTACCGCTGGCCGATCTTGAGCAGCAGTGGGCGGATGCCGGCTTCATCAGGACCCACCGCTCCTACCTCGTGGCCCTGAAGCATGTGACCTCCATGAAGCTGGCAGCAGACGGGCCCAGCGTCACTGTCGCGGGCGCAGGACTGCCCATCAGCCGCCGCCATCTGCCAACAGTCCGGGAAAAGCTGGGGGCCACCCGGATCAGGCCGCAGGCATGACCAGGGTGCGCGTGACAGCGCCGCGATCCGCCGCCCTCCCCGCCCGGGACAGCCGGGAGGCTGCCCAGGACTCCGAAGTGGGGCAGGTGTTCGTCAGGTCGCTGATCCGCTCCCAGTTGCGGCTTGCCTTGGTGGTGGCTGGCGGGTTCCTGCTCATCCTGGGCGCCTTCCCGCTGCTGCTCGCCGTGGTGCCCGGCCTGTCGGAGACCCGCATCGGAGGGATCCCGTTCGATTGGCTTCTCCTGGGCGCCGGCATCTACCCCCTGATCGGGCTCAGTGCCTGGCTGTACGTCCGGACCGCGGCCCGGAACGAGGCGCGGTACAGGGACTTGGCCGGTGACCAGTGAGCAGGAAACAGTGAGCACGGACCAGTGAGCAGGAAACAGTGAGCAGGAAACCAGTGACGGAAGCATGAATCCAAGCGTGGCCATAGCTGCGCTCGCCGTGGTCTCCGTGGCCACGGCGGTGATCGGCTTCTACGGGCTCCGGATTTCCCGCACCACGGGTGATTTCTACGTCGCTTCCCGGACCGTCCGCCCCTGGTGGAATGCCTCGGCAATCGGCGGCGAATACCTCTCGGCCGCAAGTTTCCTGGGAGTTGCCGGGCTCATCCTGCTCTCCGGGACGGACGCGTTGTGGTTTCCCGTGGGCTACACCGCCGGATACCTGATGCTGCTGTTGTTTGTTGCCGCCCCGCTGCGCCGGTCCGGGGCCTACACGATCCCGGACTTCACCGAGGCGAGGCTGGACTCACAGATTGTCCGGAAAGTTACCAGCCTGGTAGTGGTGCTCGTAGGCTGGCTCTACATTGTGCCGCAGCTCCACGGCGCCGCCTTGACCATCCGGATCACCACCGGACTGCCTTCCTGGGTGGGATCGGTGGCGGTGGTGATCGTGGTATGCCTGACGGTAGTGGCCGGCGGCATGCGTTCCATCACGTTCGTGCAGGCTTTCCAGTACTGGCTCAAGCTCACCGCCCTGGCCGTTCCCATCCTGTTCATCATTTTTATGCTGGCCCGAAACGGAACACCCGCCCTGTCCCCTCCTGCGGTGAATCCCACCAGCCTGGCCCCTGCCGGGGCGTACCAGAACGTGTCGCTGCTGGTGGCCCTGCTTTTCGGCACCCTCGGGCTGCCTCACGTGCTGGTGCGCTTCTATACCAACCCTGACGGGCAGTCTGCCCGGCGGACCACGCTGATTGTCCTGGGCCTGTTGTCCGTGTTCTACCTGTTTCCCACGGCGTACGGGCTGGTGGCCAGAATGTTTGCCCCGGGCCTGGCCCGGGCCAACCAGGCCGACGCCATGGTGCTGCTGCTGCCCGGCGAACTCGTTGCCGGTGCGGCCGGGGACCTGCTCTCGGCCCTGGTGGTGGCTGGCGCTTTTGCTGCTTTCCTGTCCACCACCTCCGGCTTGGTGGTGTCCCTGGCCGGCGTCATCAGCCAGGATGTCCTGGGCGGCGAAGTGGGCGGCTTCCGGCTCGCGGCGGTGATCTCCGCCGTCGTACCGCTGGGGTTCGCCTTCATGACCGACTCACTGGCGCTGGCCGGCAGCGTGGGCCTGGTTTTCGCCTTCACTGCCTCCACCGTATGTCCGGTGCTCCTGCTGGGCATCTGGTGGCGGGGGCTTACTGACGCCGGTGCCATCTCAGGGATGGTGACGGGCGGAATCCTCTGCGGCGGCGCGATGATCGCCGGTGCGCTGGTGGGAGCCTCGAACCTTGCGCCGTGGCTCGCCCAGCCGGCTGCGTGGACCGTGCCAACGGCCTTCGCCGTGATGGTGATCGTCTCGCGCGCCACTGTGCACCGGGTCCCCAAGACAATGGCCCGGGTCATGACGCGGCTGCACACCCCGGAAAGGCCGCTGGCCACGGAACGCTGATCCCGCCGTCGGCCGTGCAGTCTGCGGCTTGGCCTTCCTGGCGGGTTCCGCCTCCCTCCGCTACCGCTCGTACGCGGCAATCTGGCGCAGGTTTACGCCGGTGTCCCCCACGCCGGCCTCCCCCACGCCGGCCGATGGAAACTGAACCGTCCTAGTCAATGGCCGCCATCAGTTCAACCACCCGGTCCAGGAATGCGTCAACCTGGGCTTCCTCATAGCCATCCTTGCCAGCCGCAGGACGGAAGACTGCCCGGCGGACATTGTCCACGCTGAGCGGCTTATCCTGTTCGAGGTACGCGACAAGTTCGCGGCACAGCCGGTCCACGTCGTCGGTGTTGTAGCTGCGGACCTTTTTCTTCGCGGGGCGGCGGAACCGCTCACCGTCGGGGCGGTGCAGCCGGCCGCGGAGGATGCCGGACAGGTTCCCGATTTCACGCAGCCAGGCCTCCTCGCCACGCGCAGCAATCAACTCATCCCGCTCGCGGCGGGCGAAGGCGTCCTCGAGGCGGTCCAGTGCCGCATCAACTACAGCGGCGGAGTAGCCGCCCTTCACCGGATCAAAGGAGACAGCCCGGACATCGGAGCTGTTGATGGGGTGCGCTGCGGCCTCGGGGGTTTCAAGGGAAACCCGTGCGCGTTGCAGGAACTGGTCCACCTGCTTGGCGTTGTAGCCATATTCGCTGCGCTGTACGCGCTCAAAGGACGCAGGGATCTGCCGTTGAATGTCCAATGCCACTTTGATTCCTTCAATGCTCTTCAGCCGTATCGCTTCTGCCCCAGTTTAGTGGCGGCGGATCCGGCAAGGGTTTGTGTCAGGCTGCGTCCGTGTCAGGCTCCGGCGAGCAGCCCGTACAGGATGAATACCACCGGGGAGGCGAACACTATGGAGTCGAGCCGGTCCATCACGCCGCCGTGCCCGGGAAGGATGCTGCTCATGTCCTTGACGCCGAGTTCGCGTTTGACCATGGACTCGGCGAGGTCGCCGGCAGTGGCGGCCGTTACCGTTCCCACCGCCAGGATGATCCCCACCCACCAGGGTTTGTCCAGCACAAAGAGGCTGGCGAGGACGCCGATCAGCATGGCTCCCGCCACGGAGCCGGCGAACCCTTCCCAGGATTTCTTCGGGCTGATCTTCGGGGCCATGGGATGCTTGCCCAGGGACGCGCCCACCAGGTAGCCGAAGGTGTCGTTGGACACCACCAGCAGCAGCATCACCGCCACTTGCCAAGCGCCGTCGGGAACGGTGCCGCCCGGCCAGAGCCCCAGCGGGGTGGCGGCTCCCGCGGCATGCAATGGAAGCGCGGCGAAGCTGATGAAAAACGGCACCCAGCCCAGTGTGAACACACCGGCGAAGATGCTGTTGGCGGAGCCGGCTGCGCTTTCCACGGACCGCCACAGCAGGACAGCCACGGAGCTCAGCAGCATGGCAAAGAGCAGGCTTTCAATGCCGCCGAGGTAGGCGCAGAACGGCATGGCCACCGTGCCGGTCATCACCGGCACGATGGGCATCCTGGTGCCGTTCGCTTCCAGTGCCCGGTAGATTTCCCACACACCGAACACGGCGAACGTGGTGGTGACCGCCACGAACCCGAGCGGGAGGAACAGCAGTCCGCCCAGCACGGCGAACAGCATGGCAAGGCCTACCGCCACCGCGGCCGGCAGGTTGCGCCCGGCCTTTGGTGTTGGATTGCTCCTGGGCTGCTTCCCCCTTGTGCGCGCCCGTTGTGCGGGGGCCTGCTCTGCCTGGCCCATCAGACTTCGAGCAGCTCTGCTTCCTTGCGCTTAAGCAGCTCATCGATGCCGTCCACATGCGCCTTGGTGATGCCGTCCAGTTCCTTTTCGGCCCGGGTGCCCTCGTCCTCGCCGGCCTCGCCGTCCTTGACCAGCCGGTCCAGGGTCTCCTTGGCCTTGCGGCGGATGTTGCGGATGGAAACCTTGGCGTCCTCGCCCTTGGTCTTGACGATCTTGACGTATTCCTTGCGGCGTTCCTTGGTCAGCTCCGGGATGGTGATCCGGATGACGTTGCCGTCGTTGGACGGGTTGGCGCCGACCTCGGAGTCGCTGAGTGCACGCTCGATGTCCCGCAGCGCGGTCTTGTCGAACGGGGTGATCAGGATGGTACGGGCGTCCGGGATGGCGAACGAGGCGAGCTGCTGCAGCGGCGTCGGGGAACCGTAGTATTCCACCAGGACCTTGTTGTAGAGGCCCGGGTTAGCCCGGCCGGTACGGATGCCAGCGAAGTCTTCCTTGGCTACCTCTACTGCCTTGTCCATTTTTTCTTCGGCTTCGAGCAAGGTTTCTTCTATCACGGTCTCTCCTGACGATTCTGGTGCAGTCCGGGGCGCCGGCTCCATGCACGTGGTTCTCGGTTGCTGTTTCCGGCCCCGGCCCGAAGGCAGGGGCGGAACTGTCCTGAAAACATCCTAGCCGCAGCTAGGCGGTGACCAGCGTGCCGAGCTTTTCGCCCAGGATGGCGCGGGTGACGTTTCCTTCACCCTCCATGCCAAAGACCACCATGGAAAGGTTGTTGTCCTTGCACATGGTCATGGCGGTCTGGTCCATCACGCGGATATCGCGGCGGAGCGCGTCGTCATAGCTGAGAGTCTCAAGCCGCTCGGCAGTGGGGTCCTTCTTGGGGTCGGCGGTGTAGACGGCGTCCACTCCGCTCTTGGCCATCAGGACGACGTCGGCATGGACTTCGAGTGCGCGCTGGGCAGCGACGGTGTCGGTGGAGAAGTATGGAAGTCCGGCCCCTGCACCGAAGATGACCACGCGGCCTTTTTCCATGTGCCGGATGGCGCGGCGGGGAATGTACGCTTCGGCCACCTGTCCCATGGTGATGGCGCTCTGTACCCGGGTTTCGACGCCGGCCTGCTCCAGGAAGTCCTGCAGTGCCAGGCAGTTCATCACAGTTCCGAGCATGCCCATGTAGTCAGCCCGGGAGCGGTCCATGCCGCTCTGGGAGAGTTCGGCGCCGCGGAAGAAGTTTCCGCCGCCGACCACGATGGCCACTTCCACCGCAGGGACTGCTGCGGCGATCTGCTTGGCGACGTCGCGGACAGTCTCCGGGTCAACGCCCAGCTTCCCACCGCCGAAAACCTCGCCGGAAAGCTTCAGGAGGACCCGGCGTCGACTTTTCTCTGGCTGCATTACAGTGTTGACGGCTTCCATGATGCCTTCCGGTTGGGGGTCTGAAAAAAGATTATCCTGCTCGGGCGGATGCTCGGAACCGGCCCGTTGCATGCAAAAGGGGCGGCCACCGAAGTGGCCACCCCCTTGCAGTACCGGCTAGGAGCCGACGCGGAAACGCGTGAACGCGGTTCCCTTGACACCGGCCTCTTCGAGGACCTGCGCCACGGACTTCTTGGCGTCCTTGGCAAATGCCTGGTCAACCAGCACCTCACCCTTGTAGAAGCCGGTCACGCGGCCTTCCACAATCTTGGTGAGTGCGGCTTCGGGCTTGCCCTCGGCCTTTGCGGTCTCTTCGGCGATGCGGCGCTCGGACTCAACCAGCTCGGACGGAACGTCGTCGCGGGTCAGGTAGTTCGGGGCCATGGCAGCGATGTGGACTGCAACATCGTGGGCGGCGGTGGCAGCGGCTTCGCCTTCACCGTCAACAGCGAACAGCACGCCAACCTGGGCCGGAAGGTCCTTGGAAGTCTTGTGCAGGTAAGCGTCAACCGTTGCGCCCTCGACGCGGGAGATGCGGCGGACAACAACCTTTTCGCCCAGGACAGCGCCTTCTTCGACGACGACCTCGGAGAGCGGCTTGCCGTCAACTTCGGTGGCGAGCAGGGTCTCGAGGTCAGCTGCGCCGGACTCGACGGCAACTGCCAGGACCTTGTCGGCCAGCTGGATGAACTTGTCAGCCTTGGCCACGAAGTCGGTCTCGCAGTTGACTTCGATCATCACGCCGACGCCGTTGCTGACCTTTGCGGCCACCAGGCCCTCAGCGGTGGAGCGGCCCTCGCGCTTGGTAGCGCCCTTGAGGCCCTTGATGCGGATGATCTCGATGGCCTTCTCGGCGTCACCGTTGGCTTCGTCAAGAGCCTTCTTGACGTCCATCATGCCGGCGCCGGTGCGCTCGCGCAGGGCCTTGATGTCCGCGGCAGTGTAGTTCGCCATGTGAACCCCTCTGTCTAGAAATGTGTTGTGGTGTACGGACCGACAGGACGGCGCCCCACCTGGTGGGCCGCCATCCTGTCAGCAGCTCCGGCGCCGCGGGCGGCACCGGAGAATCCGGTTGTACTTGTGTTACTTGGCGTCTTCAGCCGGAGCTTCAGCGGCAGGAGCCTCGGCAGCTGCCGGTGCTTCCTCAGCGGCCGGAGCTGCAGCTTCTTCTGCCTGTGCGGCGGGAGCTGCAGCTTCTTCTGCCTGTGCGGCGGGAGCTGCTTCGGCCTTGCTGCCTTCGAGGAGTTCGCGCTCCCACTCGGCCAGCGGCTCTTCCGGAGCTTCGGTGGTGCCGGTGGCGCGGTTGTTGCGGGCGATGAGGCCCTCAGCAACGGCGTCGGCAACAACGCGGGTCAGGAGGTTCACGGAGCGGATGGCGTCGTCGTTGCCCGGGATCGGGAAGTCGACCTCGTCCGGATCGCAGTTGGTGTCCAGGATGGCCACAACCGGGATGTTCAGCTTCTTGGCCTCATCAACGGCGAGGTGTTCCTTCTTGGTGTCCACGATCCAGAGCACGGACGGTGCCTTGGTCAGGTTGCGGATACCGCCGAGGTTGGACTCGAGCTTGGTGAGTTCACGCTTGAGGAGCAGGAGCTCCTTCTTGGTGTAAGCGGAGCCGGCGACGTCGTCGAAGTCGATCTCTTCGAGTTCCTTCATGCGCTGGATGCGCTTGGCGACGGTCTGGAAGTTGGTCAGCATACCGCCGAGCCAACGCTGGTTCACGTACGGCTGGCCCACGCGGGTTGCCTGCTCGGCAATTGCTTCCTGGGCCTGCTTCTTGGTACCGACGAAGAGGACGGTGCCGCCGTGTGCAACGGTGGCCTTCACGAACTCGTAGGCGCGGTCGATGTAGGACAGCGACTGCTGAAGGTCGATGATGTAGATGCCGTTGCGCTCCGTGAAGATGAAGCGCTTCATCTTCGGGTTCCAACGGCGGGTCTGGTGTCCAAAGTGGACGCCGCTGTCAAGCAGCTGGCGCATGGTTACGACGGGCATGCCGACGCTCCTTCCGGCAGGTCATTCATGAGAAACCCCTGGGGCTTCTTACCCTGCCAATAGTTGACGGTTGATTAGCGTGGCCCGGGCGGGCCGTGCTCCTGGCGTCCATCGCGCTTCTCATCAGGACCGTGGTCCTGACCGCAAGAAGCCCGATCCTCCATGGAGGGCTGGACGCGCGTAGTCAGCCGCCGCTCCCCCACACTCCTGAATGAGATGTGCCGACGCAAGCCGGACAGGGGCATATACCGTTGGAAAAAACCTTTGGGATAGCCGCTGGGCGGAAAGCATTGAGGGCGCAGCAAACTGCTCCATCAAGTGTACTACAGGCACCTGCAGGCGGAGGACAGGGAGCGGGACAAGGAAGGGGGCAAGGACGACGGCGGCGCGGGGCTCTAGCTGCGTTCCCACCATCGAGAGCACCGCACCTTATCCACATAGGGGAACCTGCCCCTGCCGGCAGCTTTTCAACCGGCGCAGGCTGGACACATGAAACCACCCGCACTGCTGGCGGCCCTGCTCCTGCTGCCGGCATCTTTGGCCCCCACCGGGGAAGTACTGGCGCCCGGGACCATAACTTCCGCTGCAGCCCCTTCCACTGCAGCAGTGGCCGAACCCTCGTGGCGGTGGCCGCTCACCCCGCGCCCGGCCGTGCTGCGGGATTTTGATCCGCCGCCCAAGCCCTGGCTCAGCGGCCACCGGGGCGTGGACCTGGGAGCAGCGGCCGGCGCAAAGGTCACCTCGCCGGCCGCGGGCACCGTCAGCTTTGTGGGCGTGGTGGTGGACCGGCCGGTGATCACCATCGACCATGGCAATGGCCTCCGCAGCAGCTTCGAACCGGTGGAGAGTACTTTGGCCGCTGGAAGCGCAGTGGCCGCGGGGCAGCCGATCGGGACGCTCCTTGCGGGCCACTGCACTGCCACATCCTGCGTCCACTGGGGCGTCCGGCGCGGTGACGAATACGTCAATCCGCTGCAGTTTGTGATGGACCTGCGGCCATCCATCCTGCTGCCGCTGGGCTGACAGACAGCAATAAATCAGCCGGATGCCGGCGACCCGGCTCAGACGATTGCGGAGATACCGGTGATCGCCCGGCCGGTCACCAGGGTGTTGATCTCGTGGGTTCCCTCGTAGGAGTAGATGGCTTCGGCGTCGGCGAAGATCTTTGCCATTTCGAAGTCGGTCACGATGCCGTTGCCGCCCAAAAGGTTCCGGCCGATGGCCACGCTCTCGCGCATCCTGGCCGTAGTGAAGGCCTTGGCCAGCGCGGACTGCTCGTCCTTCGCCTCACCGGCGTCCTCCAGCTGCGACAGCCGCACCATCATCCCCATGGAGCTGACGGAGTTACCCAGCATCTGCACTAGCTGGCTCTGGACCAGCTGGAAGGAGGCCAGCGGCCGGCCGAACTGCCGGCGCTCCACGGCGTAGCGGCGTGCTACGTCGAAGGCGGCAAGCTGCTGGCCCACCGCCTGCCAGGCGACGCCGAGGCGGGTGACTTTAAGGACCTTGTTGACGTCGCGGAAGCTGTTGGCGTGGGCGAGCTTGTAGAAGTCAGGTACCACCACGTTCTCCAGGGTGATGTCGGCGTTCTGGACTGTCCGGAGGGCGATCTTGTTCTCGATCTTCGCCGCATTGAAGCCCTCAAGCGTGGTGTCCACCAGGAAGCCTTTGACCTGGTTGTCTTCGACGTCGCGTGCATAGACGACCACCCAGTCGGAGAAGGTGGCGTTTCCAATCCAGCGCTTGGCCCCGTTGAGGATCCACGAGTCACCCTCGCGCCGGGCAGTGGTGCGCGTCCCTCCGGCAACGTCCGATCCGCCGAGGGGTTCCGTCAGGCCGAACGCCCCGATTTTCTTTAGCGCGTAGATGTCCGGAAGCCAGGCGTCCTTTTGTTCCTGGGAGGCCAGCGCTTCAATGGAACCAGTGAAGAGTCCGTCGTGCACGCCCATGAAGGTGGAGATGGACGCGTCGGCGCGTGTCACCTCGGCGTGCATCAGGCCGGCGAAGAGGTTGGAGTGGCCTTGCCGCCGGACCGGGCTGATGAGGTCGATCTCCGCAAGCTTGGGAATCAGATCCATGGGGAATTCGCCCCGGTTCCACCAATCCACGGCGATGGGCTTCACCTCGCGGGCCAGGAACTCCCGGATCTCCGCCAGCCGGTCCTGCTCCTTGGAACTGAGCATCTGCTCGAAGGCATAGAAGTCGCCGTCGGGGTAGGGCAGGTCGAGGTCGGCAGCGGAAGTGGACATGGGTACCTCGCAAGTGATCAGCGGTGACGGGCTCGCGGAATGAGCACGGTAAGTTACTGCTGAGTAACATACCGCAAATCGGCACCTTAGGAAAGGAAGGGTTGAAGGACAAGAAGTGTGTATGGCAGGGCCTGCTTCCGACTCACGCCCCATCACCTCCTGCAGCATTCAGAACATCGCTCTATCAGCTCCTGCAGCTTTCAGAACATCGCTCTATCAGTTCGCGTGCGGTTTGACGGCGGCGCTGCCGCCGCGGGCAGCGTGCGGGAGAGCAACCCCGGGAGGCTGCCAAGAGGGATGGAGCGTTCCCCGGTATGCGGCGGGAAGTGATAGAGCGTCCCCGGTATGCGGCGGGAAGTGATAGAGCGTCCCCGGTATGCGGCGGGAGCTGATAGAGCGTCCCCGGTATGTTGCGGGAGCTGATAGAGCGTCCCCGGTATGTTGCGGGAGCTGATGGACCGTTCCCCGGTATGTTGCGGGAGCTGATGGAGCGTTCCCCGATTTGGTGCAGCAGGTGATGGAGCGTCCACATTTTGACTTATAACCAAAAGGAAACCGCGGCCGGCGATGCACACCGGCAGGGATGCCGGAAGCAGAAAGTAGGGCTACTCGGACTTGAACCGAGGACCTTAGGATTATGAGTCCCGCGCTCTAACCAGCTGAGCTATAGCCCCTTGATGCCCGAACCTCCCACGCGTGGCGGCGGCAGGGCAAAAACACTCTAGCAAACCCCGGAACCCGTTCAGACCACTTTGTCCTCGAAACGTGCGCCCCGGTACAGGTCCTCGAAGGTCTGCAGGGTGCCTTGGATGCTGTGCGGTTCCACCATCTGCCGGCTGGCCTGGCCCATGGCGGCGCGCTGGTCGGCGGGCAACTCCAGGATCAGCGTGATCTTTTTGGCCAGGTCATCGCTGTCGCCAGGGGTGAACAGGTACCCGTTCTCGCCGTCGCGCACCAGGTGCGGCAAGGCCATGGCGTCTGCGAGTACAACCGGGGTGGACGCCGACATCGCTTCCAGGGTCACCAGTGACTGGAGCTCCGCGGTGCCGGGCATGCAGAACAGATCAGCCCGGATGTAGGCCTTCCGCAGTTCCTCGTCGCTGGCCAGGCCCAGGAACTTCACCCTGTCCCCCAGCCCGAGCCGCTGGACGAGGTTTTCGAGGTTGGACCGGACCTCGCCGCCGCCCACGATCTCAAGCTGCACTTTCATTTCGGGGGGCGTCTTGCTGACGGCCTCGATCAGCACGTCCACGTGCTTTTCCTCTGCCAGGCGGCCCACGAACAACACTGTGGGGTGGGGGTGCGGCTCGATGTCTTCGCCGGGCTGCGGTTCGTAGGCGGCGGAGTCAATGCCGTTGGAGAGCGGAAGGACTTTGCGCAGGAAGGCATGCTGGTGCATGGCTTTGGCCGCCAGCGGGGTGGGCGTGGTGACCACGTCCGCCTGGCCCATGACCTTGCCCATGTCCTTCCAGGAGATGCGCCCGATGATGTTCTTGAACCACTGGGGAAACGGAAGGAAAGGGTTGAGGTTTTCCGGCATGAAGTGGTTGGTGGCAACAATGCGGATGCCGCGCCGGACAGCCTCGTACAGAACGTGCTCGCCGATCATGTAGTGGCTCTGGATGTGCACCACGTCGGGCTGGACGCGGTCGAAGAGGAGGCTGATTTCCTTCTTGATTTCCCAGGGTAAGCAGATCCGGAAGTATTCATGCGTGGGGACGCCGTGCGAGCGGAGCCGGTGGACGGTTGCTTCCGACCGGAACTCGGTAAAGCTCTTCCCGTTGTCTGCACGGCAGGCCAGCACGTGCACGTTGTGCCCGCGGCCGGTCATTCCCTTCGCCAGGCGGTAGCCGAACTGGGCTGCACCGTTGATGTGCGGCGGGTAGGTGTCGGCGGCTATCAGGATGGTCAGGGGTTGCTGGTCTGCGGGCGTGGTCACGTGGAGGGCTCCTGATGGTCACGGTGCGGACAGCGGGTACTGACAGCACGGCTGGCCGCGGCTGGGGCCGGGGCCTCGTGTATTTGCTTGCTGGAAGGGACGGGTTGGAAGGGACTGGCTGACAAGAACTAAAGGGACGGCTTGCCCGCGGCCCGTCGCGCGTCCTTCTTGCGCTTGGTGACCTCGGGGTGGTGCCGGGAAAGGGCGATTACCCCCACGATAGCAAGGGATGCGGCAGTTCCCATGGCAATGGCCATCACGGCGTGCACATCCGGTCGGAGTTCTCCAAGGATGACAATCCCGATGGCGATTCCCACCAAGGGATCAATCACCGTGAGTCCTGCAATGACCAGGTCGGGCGGCCCTGAGGAGTAGGCGTTTTGGACAAACCATGACCCCAGTCCTCCTGCAGCGATGAGCGCAACCACTGAATACCACTGCACGTTCAGCAGGAAGAGCCCGTTCGGATCGAGCAGGTGCTTGCCGATAATCCGGGTGAGTACGGCCACGAATCCAAAGAGCACCCCGGCCCCCAGAATGTAGACGAAGGCGTTTATCCGGTGCTTGAACATGACTGCCAAAGTGCCGAAGAGTCCGACGGCGAGGGCCAGCAGCAGCACGATCGTCAGTTCGTCCGCGACGCTTACGTGGTGGTTTTCCTGGGTGACGTTGACCGCGAGGATGACAAAGAGTGCCGACCCTGTCACGCAGGCTGAGATGGCAACCACCGTTGCCCGGTTGATCGTAAGGTCTTGGTCCTTAGCATTGATGATGGTGGTGATGACGAGCGCGATGGCGCCGATGGGCTGGACTACGGTAAGCGGGGCTGACACAAGGGCCACTGCGTTCATGGCCATTCCGGCACCCAGCAGGAGGAGGCCGAACACCCAGCGCGGGTTCCTCAGCAGGCGGAGGAACCCGTTCGAGCTCAGGGCCAATCCCCCGGTGTCGGCCTTGACGGCACTTCCCTGACGCTGGGCACCAAGGGCGAGGCAGAAAGCCCCAAAAAGCGCCAGCACAACGGCCACCCACACCATCAGGCGGTCCCGCCGTCGTGATGCAGCTTTCTGCCTTTGCGTAGGATGGCCCAGAAGTAGTTGTAGGCGGCGATCCAATGGCCGATCAGGCCAAGCCCCAGCACAATCCACGCTGCGACAAACAGCTCATCGGACAGTCCTGTGTCCAGGCGCGAGAGGACCAGCAACGGGGTGCCGAGAAGCAGCAGGCCGGTACGGACCTTGCCCACGACGCTGACCGGAAGATCCGGGTGGCCGCCGAAGAAGGACAGTGTCAGTACCAGCAGTATGGCGTCCGGGATGACCAGGGCGGCAAGGTACAGCCAGTGCACGACGCCGGCAATCACCAGTGTGACGGCGACGGCGATCAGCGCCAGGCGGTCAGCGATGGGATCCAGGACGCGGCCGAGCTTGGAGGCCTGGTCGAAGCGGCGGGCCACGTACCCGTCAATCCAGTCGGTGCCGGCCATCACCGCGAGGACCACCACGCCTGCGGCATACTGCTTCTGCCCGAGGACAAGCCAAATGAACAGCGGTACGCCCATGAACCGCACAACGGTGAGCAGGTTGGGGATGGTGAAGACGCGGTCATGGTCCACCTGGGGGCGGCCGGGACGGGAGCCGGCACCGATGAATTTCATCCCGTCCCCTTCCCTCCTGCTGCCCGCCGGCGCGGACTAACGATTCTATGCCTGTGCATTGCCTCTGGCTGCCGGGGGGCAGACCCGGTGTGGCAGGTGCTAGTACGTCCGAAGGAGCTTGCGGACCAGCACTACGAACATGGTGCCGGCGGCCGCGAAGGCAGCCAGCGGTTTCCACCGGTTGTCCAATCCGCCGGTGGACTCTGAGAGAGCGGCCAGCCGGCGTGCGGCAAGGTCTTTGCCCCGGCCGGCAAGAACCTGGCCCTCGCGCAGCTTGCCTTGCGCGGCAACCAACAGGAATCGGGCCTGGGTCTTGACGTCGAGCTCGTCACCGAGGTTGTCGCGGGCCTCGCTGATGTGGTGGCGGCGCTGGCTCAGCCGGTGGACGAGTTCCGGCTCGGAGGCCTGCGGGAATTCCTTGTTGTGTTCCGCGGCCTTGGCTTCTTTTTCTGCCTTGGCCTTGGCGGCCGCCTCCGCTTTGGCGGCCTTGGCAGCTTTTGCCTCGGGGCTCTGGGGATCCAGGACCGCAGGGTTGAAGGCCGATCCCTCCTTGGCAACGCCGACGTCGTACCTGATACCGCGGATGGTCTCCTCCGGCAGCAGTGGCATGGCCTTCTTGAACCTGTTGACACCGATCAGCCCGCCAATGAGTGCAATCAGCAGGAACGCCGCAGAAACGAGCAGCGCGGCCAGCCATGCGGGCATGATGGCGGCGAGGCCCATGATGGCGGCAACGATCAGACCCACCAAGAGGAAGAGGCCGAAGATCAGGGCAACAGCGAGGAAAGCGGCGGCAACTCCGACCTGGACGCCTTTGCGCTTAAGCTCGATCTTTGCGAAAGCGATCTCGTCGTTCAGCTGGCGGGGTGCCAGCCGGAAAAGGAGTTTAAGCGTCCCGGGCAGCGCAGCGATGCGCAGTCCCTGACTGGTCCGCCCGCTGTGACGTCCGCTCATCGGTCCCGCCTTACTGTTTCATGTGGATTCGGCTTCCATCTGCTGCGGGAGAGTGCAGCTGCACCGTCCCCGCCCCCAAAACTATCATTCAGGGTCAGGGCCAACTTCGGGGCTTGCCGGACGGCGTGGCCTACAACGCTGCAAAAATCCGTTGTCCCGGGCCTAGGATTGATTCCCGTGACCATTCCGAGCAATCCAGGCGATCTGTTGAGCCGCCGCCGCAAACTTCTGTACATCCTCCTTCTCGGCGCCCTGACTGCCCTGGGTCCGTTCACGATCGACCTTTACCTTCCTGCGTTCCCCGCCCTGGAAGCGAGCCTGGGCGTCACCGAAGCCCAGGTCCAGCTGACCCTGGCCGGGACCACGGTGGGTTTTGCCTTTGGCCAGCTGGTGGTGGGGCCGTTCAGCGACAAAGTGGGCCGGCGGATGCCGCTGATCCTGGCAACGGCGCTGCACATTGCAGCCTCGCTGGGCGCAGCCCTGTCCACCGACATCACCACCCTGGGCATTTTCCGTGTCCTGATGGGCGTGGGCGCGGCGGGCGGAGGCGTGGTGGCCATGGCCATGGTGCGGGACCTGTTCTCCGGTTACGCCATGGTCAAGATGTTTTCGCGGATGTCCCTGGTCAACGGGCTGGCACCCATTCTTGCCCCGGTAATCGGTTCACAGCTGCTCCTGGTGATGCCGTGGCCGGGGATCTTTGTGTTCCTTGCCAGCTACGGCACCGTGGTCATCGTCGCCGCCCTGTTCCTGGTGCGCGAAACGCTGCCGCCGGAAAAGCGCCGGCAGAGCGGCATGACTGCCAGCCAGCGCTACCGGATCCTTTTCAGTGACAGGATTTTTGTTGGCCTGTTGATGGTGGCCGGCCTGAACTTCGGCGGCCTGTTCACCTACCTTTCGGCCTCCCCTTTCCTGTTCCAGGATGTGTTCGGCTTTTCCGCCCAGGAATACGGCCTGCTCTTCGGCATCAATTCCCTGGGCATCGTTGCCGGGATCCAGACCAGTGCCCGCCTGATCCGGCGGGTGCCACCGCAGTGGATCCTTGCCGGAGCCACGGCCTGGACCTTCCTGATGGCAATGCTGATCGTGGTGTTCGACCAGCTGGGGTTCGAACTCTGGGGGGTGATGGTCCCCTTGTGGTTCTACATCATGGGCACGGGCTTCATGTTCCCCTGCGTGCAGGTGCTCGCCCTGGCCGGCCATGCAGGACAGGCGGGCACCGCAGCCTCCCTGCTGGGTTTCGCGACCTTCATGACGGCCGGGCTCATCTCCCCGGTGGTCGGGTGGCTGGGCATCACCAGCGCCACCCCGATGGGTGCCGTCCAGGCCGCCTGCATCCTGCTGGCCATCGCCGCCCTGTGGCTCGTGGTCCGGCCCCGGACTGTTCCCTCCATCCACTGACGCCGATCTGCTGACCCGGATGCCTCAGAACCCAGCCAGGCGCAAGCCGCACCGGAACCCCCGGGGACTCTTCCTCGGGGCGGTGCTGGGCGCCGTCGTGGGCTATTTCGCCGGACGGGCCCTGGGTAATCCGGCCATGGGCATTGTGCTGGGCATGCTGGCCGGCTCCGCGCTGCTGTACCGGGTCAACCCGGGCCCCTGGAACCGCCCGTAAACCTTCTTTGCCCCATGGTGCCGGCTGCCGCAGCGTCTGCCGCTGGACGCCCCTCCCGCGATAAAATGTTGTTCGTGCCCAGCTGGCAGGATCAACCCCAGCTCCCGGCCACGTGGCAACGGTGCGATACCCGGATCCTGCCACTGTGGTGGGAGCGGTTGTGTGCCCAAAGCGGCGAGCAGTCCGCGGCCCTCTACGCGGCAGGGCTGTTCACCGAGGACCGCCGCCGGCCGATCGCCCAGTGGTACAACCCCGCCTTCGAAGCAGCGCTCCTGGTGGCTCCTGAAACCTCTCCCGAGTGGCCCGTGCAGCGGTTCGGCATCTTCTATGCGCCGCCGGAAACAGGATTCGTCCGCATCCATTCGGCGCCGCACGAGTGGAACCCGCGCCAGCCGCGGAAGTCACCCACCGAAAAGGAGGCGTTCCTGGCCGCCATTGCGGAGGCAGAGCGCTTCCTGCAAGTGGAGATGGACTTCGTGTGATGCGCCGGCGATACCGGCGCCGGCCGTTGTTCCACACCCCTTTCAGCGATGGAGAGGAGCCGTCACAGCCGGATGGTCCCAGTGCATGACGAAATCCGCCTGGCGGAGTGCAGCCGAACTGCCGAGCAGTCCCATGGCCCGCAGCATGCCATTCCGCAGCACTTGCCCGGCCGGGTTCCGCATCGTGGCGAACCGGGCAACCTGCTCGGACCTGCGGACGATGAGCGTGGCCCTTGGCATGCGGGCCGCGGTGTAGCCCGCGAGGCCTTCCGGGATGCTGCTGGACTTGTCGAGGACGTACGCGAGGGTGACGGCATCCTCAATGGCCTGGCACGCCCCCTGGCCCAGGTTCGGAGCCATGGCGTGCGCCGCGTCTCCCAGAATTGCTGCCCTGCCACGGTGGAAGGCCGGCAGCGGGACCTGCATTGAGTGGATGTCGGCGCGCAGGACCGCCTCTTCGTCGATCCGCTCGATGACTTCGGGAATAGGGGGACGCAGTCCGCCAAACCGGCGCATCAGTTCGGCTTTCTCTTCCGCTCCGGACCGCCGCGGCATCGGCTGGTCCACGGCGGCCTCGGCAAAGACGTACAGCCGCCCGTCCTTCATTGGCAGCATGCCGAACTCCCCGCCGCGGCTCCACGTCGTGCCCACCTGGTAGTCAATGCCGTCCGACGGCACCAGTGCCTGCCAGGCGGTTAGCCCTGCGAACACAGGTCCAGGATGCCCCGGGAAGAGTGTTTCCCTGGCTGCCGACCGGATGCCGTCCGCGGCGACCAGGAGGTCGGCGCGCAGCATTTCGCCGCCGTCAAGAGTGACCCTGCCGGCTTCTTCATCCACCCGGGTAACCGTCGTGCCGACCCGCAACGAGCCGGGCGGAAGGTTTGCGGCAAGCATCTCGACGAGATCCGCACGTCGTAACACTACTGCGGGATGGCCGTACCGCGCTTCCGCCAAGGCGGCGTCGTTCCGGGACAACCACCCGCCCCGCGCGGTCCGGATGCCTCCCTCCCCCTGCAAGGTGGCGAGGGCATGGATCTGTTCTACGATGCCGCCAGGGATGGTGTCGAGGGCCCGCTGCGCGTTCGGGGCCATGATCAGGGCGTAACCCACCGGCCGCAGTGCCCGCGTACGCTCCAGGACATGAACGTCCCAGCCCCTGCCCGCAAGTGCAAGCCCGGCGGTGAGTCCGCCGATACCTGCCCCGATGATGATCGCCTGGCGCGTCGCTGTGCCCCTCATAGTCCGCTCCTGGTCGGCGGCGCGGCACCAGCATCCGCCCTCCCCCATCATGCACCCGGGCACGGGGCATGAAAAGAGCGTTGCCGGGCGTATGGCAGGAAAGAAAAATCCCCGTTCCTGCCCAAGGGAGGAACGGGGATTTTTTGTCTTGCTCCTCCTGCTGGACTTGAACCAGCAACCCTTCGATTAACAGTCGAATGCTCTGCCAATTGAGCTAAGGAGGAATGAAGCAGGTATGACATTAGCAAAGGATCAGGGCCAAAGTGAAATCGGCGGTTTTGCGGGCCGGATGACCACGAGAGGGCATAAAAAATCCCCGTTCCGGTGACCCGGAACGGGGATTGCGCGCTCCTCCTGCTGGACTTGAACCAGCAACCCTTCGATTAACAGTCGAATGCTCTGCCAATTGAGCTAAGGAGGAATGAAGCGGGTATTAGCCTAGCAAACACCTGGATGGGAAGTGAAATCGGGAACCGAAACCGGAGCCAGCAGGCGCAGTATGCGGGAACGGGTCAGGCATCCGCGCGCAGGGCGCGGCGTTCCATTTCGAGCATCATGAGCTCCCGATTGAGCCGCTGATAGGTTTCCGGGTCTGCCGCAGGGTCAAGCCGCTGCAGCTGGCCCATCTTGTCGGCCTTGACCCGGGTGATCTGCAGCTCAAACAGCCTCGCCAGGATGTCCCGGCAATACTTCTGCACCGCTTCCTCCGTGCTGGCAGGCAGCGGCACCACGGCCAGCTCGGAGACCAGTGGCCGCAGCGGTTCCGGAACTTCGTGCATCACGTGCTCCACCCAGCGGACGGGGTCGGCGGTGAGGGCCGGGCCGGTGGCACGCATCGCGTCGTGGACAGCCTGGAAGGCCGGGGTGGCGAAACGGGCGGCGGCGAAGCGGTCCCACACGCCGCCGGCCAGCAGTGCAGGTTCCTGCAGGGCCACTTCGAGCGCCTGCCGCTCCATGGAAGCCACCGGGTCCCGGGGGTCCGGCCGGTGGAAGGAGGGTACAGCGCCCGACGGCGGCCCGGCAGCTACGCCGGGTCCGCCCGGTTGGGCGGCGCGGGAGGGAGTCCCGGGACCGGATCCGGCTGGCCCGCCCTGGTCGCCGCGCTTCACCGCGGCAGTGACCAGGCGGAGCACCTCGTTGGGGTCCGGCATGCCCAGCCACCCCGTGAGGGCCTGGCAGTAGCCGGTACGGGTGGAGGCGTCGCGGATGGCCGCAACCACTGGCACGGACGCTTTCAGGCCCTGCACGCGGCCTTCCACGGTGTCCAGGTTGAACTGCTTCAGTGTGGTGCGGATGGCGAACTCAAACAGCGGCCGCCGGGACTGCACCAGGGCGTGCACTGCCTCGTCGCCCTTGCTTTGGCGCAGGTCGCAGGGGTCCGCTCCTGTTGGTTCCACAGCCACATACGTCTGGGCGGTAAACCTTTGGTCCTCCTCGAAGGCGCGCAGGGCCGCCTTCTGGCCTGCGGCGTCGCCGTCGAAGGTGAAGATGACCTCTCCCCCGGTGCCGTCGTCGGAGAGCAGCCTGCGGGCGATCTTGATGTGCTCGGTGCCGAACGCCGTTCCGCAGGTGGCCACCGCCGTCGGAATTCCCGCCAGGTGGCAGGCCATGACGTCCGTGTAGCCCTCCACCACTACAAGCTGCCGGTCCTTGGCGATGTGGCGCTTGGCGAGGTCGATCCCGTAGAGCACCTGGGATTTCTTGTACAAGGTGGTTTCGGGGGTGTTGAGGTACTTCGGGCCTTGGTCGTCCTCGTAGAGCTTCCTGGCGCCGAAGCCGATGGTGTCGCCCGCGATATCCCGGATGGGCCAGATCAGGCGGCCCCGGAAACGGTCGTAAATTCTCTGCTGGTTTCCGGGTCCCCCGGCAGAGAACATGCCCGTGAGTTTGAGCTCTGCGTCCGTAAAGCCTCGGTTGCGAAGGTGCTTGAGCAGCCCGTCCCAGCCCTGCGGCGCGTAGCCCACGCCGAACTGCTCGGCCGCGGCACGATCGAATCCGCGGCCGTGCAGGAACGTCCTCGCCTCCGCGGCGCCGGGCGTCAGCAGTTGAGACTGAAAGAACTCGTCGGCGATTTTGTGGGCGTCCAGCAGGCGCTGCCGGCGCCCCACTTCCTCACGGTTGGGGCCGCTGCCGCCGTCCTCGTACCGCAGCTCATATCCGATCCTGGCAGCCAGCTTCTCCACGGCTTCCTGGAAGGAGCTGTGGTCCTGCTTCTGCACGAACGCAATAACATCGCCGTCCTCGCCGCAGCCGAAGCAGTGGTAGCGGCCTACCTGCGGGCGGACGGTAAACGAAGGCGAGCGCTCGTCGTGGAAGGGGCACAGTCCCTTGAATGTCCCGAGCCCGGCGCCCTTGAGCGTGACGTAGCCGTCAACCACTTCCTTAATGTCCGTGCGCTGGCGTACTTCGTCGATATCTTCACGTTTGATCAGCCCTGGCACAGAGCAATCCTAGCCCGGGGTACTGACCTTCCGGCCCCGGCGTACGACGACGGCCGGCACCTTGTGCCGTTCCTCACCACAGCGACGGGAGGCTCCCCACCAGCCGTTCGTACATGGCCAGCGCCGAACCGTCGGTCAGTGACGCCACCTGGTCGATGACCACCCGAAGGCGCGCTCCGTCGTCGGGCGCGTCACGCCAGTCAGCGGCGAACATCGGCTCGAGGTGCCGGTCTCCGGTGGCACTCAGGGCCGTGACCAGGGCGTGGAGCACCTCGCGCTGGCGCTCATAGATGGGCTGGCGGTGCTCCGTGGTCATCACAAAGGTGGTGGCCAGGCCCTTCATGACGGCGATTTCCATGACCGTCTCGTCCGGCACCATGAGCTGGGCGTTATAGCGGGTCAGGTTCTCCGGGCCGTAGACGGAGCGGGTGGTTTCGAGGGCGCTCTGGCAGAACCGGCCGATCAGCTGGCTGGTCATGTTCTTGAGGGCGGCCATGGATTTGCGGCTGCCATCGGCTTCCCGCACCCAGACGTCGGTGGCCTCCAGCCGGGCCAGGGCGGCATCGATGGCGGCGGGGTCGTTGTGCGGCAGGTACCACTGCTTGGCATACCCCACCACGCGGGCCCGGTGGTCCGGGTTGTCCATCCAGCGGAGCTGGAAATGGCCGGCGACAATCGCGTCCTCGACGTCATGCACGGAATAGGAGATGTCATCCGCGAGGTCCATCACCTGGGCCTCGAGGCAGGACCGGCGCTCCGGGGCACCTTCCCGGAGCCAGGTGAAGATGGGGAGATCGTCCTCGTAGGCGCCGAACTTGCTGGTCCGCTGGCCATGGATCACCGGGGCCTCCAGCGCAGACCACGGGTATTTCGACGCCGCGTCCAGGCTGGCCCGGGTGAGGTTCAGTCCGGCCGGCTGGCCGTCCGCCGTCAGCACCTTGGGTTCGAGCCGGGTCAGGAGGCGCAGCGTCTGGGCGTTGCCTTCGAATCCGCCGATGGCGTGGGCGACTTCGTTCAGGGCCGACTCCCCGTTGTGCCCGAACGGCGGGTGGCCGAGGTCGTGGCTAAGGCAGGCAGTATCCACGACATCGGGGTCGCAACCCAGGGCCCGGCCCAGTTCGCGGCCCACCTGGGCCACCTCAAGGCTGTGGGTCAGGCGGGTCCGGACGAAATCGTCGGTGTCCGGCGCCACCACCTGGGTCTTGGCACCGAGCCTGCGCAGCGCGGAGGAATGCAGCACCCTGGCGCGGTCACGCTCAAAGTCCGAACGGTAGACGTTCTTGGTTGGCTCCTCCACCCAGCGGGTGGAATCGTGGCTGTCATAGCCCGGCAGTACGGGCGCAGCGGTCCGCGTCTCAGCCACCGGAGACGTCCAGCTCTGCAGCGGAGATGTCACGGGACTGGTCCGCGTTCAGGGCCCGGGATTCCAGCCAGTCCTTGGGCAGGGCCGGCTTCTTGGGAGAGCCGGCGCGGCCGCGGGGACCCTCGGCGTCGTTGCCCGGGTAGGGCGATTCGAGGTCCAGTCCCGCGAGCGTGTCGCGCAGGACCTGGAGGCTGGTCACCAGCGCCAGGCGGGTGCGAAGTTCACCGCCCACCACGTAGCCCTTGAAATACCAGGCCATGTGCTTACGGATCTCGCGCAGCGCCTTGCCCTCGTCGCCGAAGGTCTCCACCATGAGTTCCGCGTGCCGGTAGACGCCCTCGGCCACCTGGCGCAGGTTGGGCTTGTGCCTGGTATCGCTGCCCTCAAACGCCGCCTGCAGGTCACCGAACAGCCAGGGCCGGCCCTGGCAGCCGCGGCCCACCACCACACCGTCAACACCCGTTTCGCGGACCATCCGGACGGCGTCCTCGGCGGACCAGATGTCGCCGTTGCCCAGCACCGGGATGTCCGGCAGGGCCTCGCGCAGGCGCGCGATCGCGGACCAGTCGGCCTGTCCGGAGTAGAACTGGGCGGCGGTCCTGCCGTGAAGGGCGACGGCGGCGACGCCGGCATCGCGGGCAATGCGGCCGGCGTCGAGGTACGTGAGGTGGTCCTCGTCAATGCCCTTGCGCATCTTGATGGTCAGCGGGATGTTGCCTTTGGATGCCTCCTTGACGGCGGTCTGCACGATGGAGGTGAAGAGGTCGATCTTCCAGGGCAGGGCGGAGCCGCCGCCGCGCCGGGTCACCTTGGGTACCGGGCAGCCGAAGTTCAGGTCGATGTGGTCTGCCCGGTTTTCCTCCACGAGCATGCGCACGGCGGCGCCCACGGTCACCGGGTCCACGCCGTACAGCTGGACGGAGCGGACCTTTTCGTCGTCGTCGTGCGAGATGATCCGCAGGGATTCGGGGGTCCGCTCCACGAGGGCGCGGGAGGTAACCATTTCGGCCACATACATGCCCCCGCCGTATTCACGGCACAAACGGCGAAAAGCCGAGTTGGTGATACCCGCCATGGGCGCCAGGATCACCGGCGTGTCCACGGTAATGGGGCCCAGCTTCAGGGGCGGGAGTTCCAGCTTGGGGGCGGGAGGCGTTGCTGTAACAGTCACCTGTCCATTGTCGCAAAGCCGGGCAAATCGTGTACCGGGAGCGGAACTTGGGCCCCTTTTGCGGAGGCGGGACGGGTGTTAACGTAGCGGGCAGCGGACCCAGCCCGGGGCCTGGCTATCAAAGGAGATACCAGCATGCTGTCAGAAACCGCACTTCCAGTGATCAAAGCCACCCTGCCCGTGGTGGGCGAAAACATCCGGGAGATCGCTTCCCGCTTCTATGACCACATGTTCCAGGAGCACCCTGAGCTGCTCGATGGCCTGTTCAACCGCGGCAACCAGGCCGACGGCCGCCAGCAGCAGGCTCTTGCCGGTTCCATTGCGGCTTTTGCCGGCTTCCTGGTGAACGATCCAACCCACCTGCCCGACCACCTGCTGTCCCGTATCTCGCATAAACACGTCTCGCTGGGGCTGAGCCCCGGGCAGTACCAGGTGGTCCACGACAATCTGATGTGGGCCATCGTGGACGTACTGGGTGACGCCGTCACCCCGGACGTGGCAGCAGCCTGGGACGAGGTGTACTGGCTGATGGCCAACATGCTCATCAAGAAGGAGCGCGGACTGTACGACGCCGTCGGGCTAAATCCGGATACGATCTGGCGCACGTGGCGGGTAGCCGAAAAGATCCAGGAGACGGACGACGTGGTCACGTTCGTTGTGGAGCGGACCGACGAACGCGAGGTGAAGCCGTCCCTGCCGGGACAGTACGTGACCCTTCGGATGAAGATGCCGGACGGCGTGCTGCAGCCGCGCCAATACAGTCTGACGCGGGCCGACGACGGCCGGCACCGGCAGTTCGCGGTGAAGCGGGTCCGGACGGAAGGAGCGCCCGACGGCGAGATGTCCAACTTCCTGCATGACCACGTGGGCGTGGGCGACGAGCTGACCTTGTCTGCCCCCTTCGGGGACGTGGTGCTTGAGTACACGGACCGTCCACTCGTGCTCGCGAGCGCCGGGATCGGCATCACGCCCATGGCGGGCATGCTGTCCCACCTGGTGAAGACCGGCTCGCAGCGAAGGATCCGGTTCCTCCATGCCAACGATTCCTGGGGCTCCTTCGCCCTCCGCGACCAGGTCGCGGCGGACCTTGCCGCGTTGCCCGACGCCTCGATGGCCACGTGGCTCCTCGACCCGGAAGCTGCCGGCGGCGCGGAGGGGACGGTCCATACAGGCTTCATGGACGTCAGGTCCGTTGACCTGCCTTCCGACGCCGAGTACTACCTGTGCGGGCCCGTGGTCTTCATGCAGACGGTGCGGACTGCCCTCATTGCGGCCGGAGTACCGGCCAAGGACATCCAGTACGAAGTGTTTGGTCCGGATCTGTGGCTGGCTGACTACCAGTAACCTTCTCCATCCCCGTGGGGCTACGGGGCTGTCAGCTCCTGTCCGCGGCCCTGCGGCCCCGCCGGGTCTGGAGGGCTGCGGCTGCGAGCGCACCCGTGTCCGTCACATCGTCCGGATCGACCACGGCCTGGGCTGTTGCCCCGGTGGCAACGCGTCCTTTCGAAGGTGCCCCCTCGGCGTCGTCCGTTTCCTGGATGCCGGACCCCGGACCCTCTGCCGTCCCTGAACCCGTGGCCTTAACCACCAGCACGGCAATCAAGGTGGTGACCGGGATCGCCAGGACCAGGCCGACGGAACCGACCAGGGTGCGGATGACTTCTTCCGAGAGTTCCGCGCTGGTGAGGGTGTCCGCGAGCGGACGGTCGTAGAGCATCACGATGATGAGGATCGGCAGGGCGGCGCCGGCGTAGGCGAACGCAATGGTGTAGACGGTGGAGGCGATGTGGTCGCGGCCGATCCGCATGGCTGAGGTGAAGAGCTTCCGTGCACTGCTCTGCGGCGCGAGTTCATACAGCTCCCACACCGCGGAGGACTGCGTGATGGTCACGTCGTTGAGGACACCCAGCCCGGAGATGATGAGCCCGCACAGGATCACGCCGGAAATGGAGATGTTGGCCGAGGTGTTCATGAGGGTGGTGGCATCGTGGCTGCCCACCCCCGCGAGGTTGGCCGCGTCGGTGGCCCAGGCTGCCAGGAGGGCTGTGATTGCCAGGCCGAAGATGGTGCCCAGGAGGGCGGTGGAGGTCCTGGCCGAGAAGCCGTGGGCGAAGTACAGGACCCCGATCATGATCACCGTGGATCCCACCAGGGCCAGCAGCAGCGGCGGCTTCCCCTCCACCAGGCCCGGAAGCATAAAGCTGGCCAGCACGAAGTAGGCGCCAACGAGTCCGATCAGCGCACGGAAGCCTCGCCAGCGGGCGACGGCGATCACCACCGCCGCGTACAGCAACGCGAGCAGGACGATCGGCAGGGTCCGGACAAAATCCACAAAGATGTAGGCGGGCGAACCCTGTGAGGCCGAAGCCCCCTGCGCGTTGGACAGGTTCAGGTAACGGATCTGGTCGCCGGGTTTAACCCCGTGGGACTTGGCAACGTCCGGATTGATGACCACCTTCACCGGGTTTCCGCCCTTGTCCGGTTCGGTGAAGGCAAATGTGCAGTCGGACCCCTGGCCCTGCTGTGTTTGGCCCTGCTGTGTTTGGCCCTGTCCACCGGAGTTCTGCTGGCTGGCGCCCTGCATGCAGTTTTCCGTAACCACACTCTGGATGGTGCCCGTATCGAAGGTGACCCCGGGGGCCGCCGAGTACGGGTTGGCCAAGGAAATGCCTTCCTTGCTTCCCGAGGGCCAGAGCATCGCCATGCCGGCCAGCGTCAGCAGGGTGAGCGGGATCAGCACTGCGGCCAGGATGCGGTTTGCCCTCCGGCGGGCGGCAATCGCCTGCGGTGTCGGCTCCGAATGATCTGTAGACGCGTGGGAGTGACCGGACCCCATCAGCAGTAGAACCTCATAGGTTGAACTCTACGTCCGGCACCGTAGGGTTGATAAATGGATCGGCAGAACTGGGAGGAACCGGGCATGGCCAATCGCAGTACTGAGGAAAATGGCAGTCTGGACGCGGGCGGAGCAGCCGTGGAGGGGCGCCACCGGCCAGTACTCAGCGTGCTGCCGTCGTCGGGGCCCACCCTGGGCATTGCCCTGGTGCTGCACGGCGGGAAGTCCCGGAGCCGTGAGCCGGTGGAGGCCCGGCACCTGAGCCCGGCGCGGATGGTGCCTTTTGCCAGGCATCTCCACCATGCAGGCCGGCAGCACGGGCTCGCAGTGTGGTCCCTCCGAAACAGCGTACGGGGCTGGAACGGGGAGGACATGACGCCACTGCAGGACGCCCGCTGGGCCCTCCAGCAGATCAGCAGCAAGCACCCGGACGTCCCGGTCTTCCTGGTGGGCCATTCGATGGGCGGCCTGACCGCCGTCTGCGCCGCGGACCACCCGCAGGTGCAAGCGGTAGTGGCCCTGGCGCCGTGGCTCAGCCCGGGGACGCCGGAGTCAGGTGTGACGGGCAGCAAGGTGCTGATTGTCCACGGCACCTTGGACCGGTGGACCAGCCCGTCGGCGTCGCTCGCGTTTGCCCGGCGCGCGGCCGCCGGTGCCGCCTCGGTGCAATACGTGGCATTAAAGGGCGCCGGACACTTTATGCTCCGCAAGATCCGGCTGTGGCACACGCTCTCCACCGGCTTTGTCCTGAAGGCCTTCAATGAATCGGCGGGAGTGGTCGTGGCCCTGCCGCGGGGGTTTGACCAGCTGCTGCCGGAATCGTCCGTCCAGGTGACCCTGTGACCCGTTTCCCCTGGGCGGACTTTGCCGCCGCCCTGCCCTGGACCGCATTCACCGTCGTCGTGGTCCTGGCCGCCACCTTCGCCGTGGCCGTCCGGCAGGGGCGGCACTCGGTGATGGACGTGGCCTGGGGGCCGGGATTCGTGGCGGTTGCCGTAGTGTCCTGGTTCCTGTCCGCCGGGGAAGGCGATGGGACCCGGCGCCTGCTGCTCCTCCTGCTGACCGCGGTATGGGGCGTGCGGCTGGGCGCACATATTGGGTTGCGCGCCAGGGGCAGCCACGAGGATCCGCGGTACCAGGCCATGCTCGGCGACGCCCCCGGTAACCGGAATGCGTACGCACTCAAACGGGTCTACCTGCCGCAGGGTGTGGTGATGTTCTTCGTCTCACTGACCGTCCAGATGGGGATGTTCGCCACGCGTGGCCTTGGATGGCTGGCGCTGCTGGGCGTCCTGCTCTGGCTCATCGGGTTCTTATTCGAGACCGTGGGCGACTGGCAGCTGCAGCAGTTCAAACAGGACCCGGGCCGGCGTGGAACGGTCCTTGATACCGGCCTCTGGCGCTATACCCGCCACCCCAACTACTTCGGTGACGCCGCCGTCTGGACCGGATTATTCCTTATCGCCGCTGATTCGTGGCCCGGAATCCTGACGGTGCTCTCGCCGGCTTTGATGGTATGGACCCTTGTGGCCAAGACGGGCAAGCCCCTGGCCGAGAAGGCGATGTCCGGGCGCCCCGGATACCGCGACTATGCCCAGGCCACGAGCGGTTTCATCCCCTGGCCGCCCAAGCGAACCTGACCCAGTCCATCCACCCACCCAGCACGAACAAAAGGAACCGTATGGCGTGGCGCCCCCGGCCCAGTCCCGTTTCTACCGGTTGGTTGTCCGCCTTGGCCTTTCGCGCGGCGGCAGCTTAGTCCGAGACCACCAGGGTCTCGGGGCCGGCAAGGCGGGCCTTGCCGGTCTCCAGCAGTGGCTCGACGGCGGCGCGGAGGGCCGTCATCGAGTCGTCCAGTTCCAGCATGACCGGGTGCTGGTACGCAATGAGCGCCAGCATGTCGCGGACAGCCTCGGCGGCATCGTCCGCGTCAAGCGCCGGTTCGTGGCCGACGAAGACGTCAGTAGGCGCTTCGGCGCGGTCCGGCTCCGGGCCCTGGGCGGGATCCGGGGTGGCGGGCGCGGCGTAGCTGACGGCAAAGGCGCGGATCCGGCCCTTTTTGCTCGGCGCCACCCCGGCTCCGAAGGCCGACTCGGGTTGTGCGCGCAGCACGATGGCGCCGTGCGCTCCGGTGAGGTCGTCCAGGAACAGCTTCTGCACCTGGCCAACGGACAGCACGCCCGGAGAGTCCCAATCGTGGATGGCGGTGTAGTAGCGGCCCACCACGTCCGTCAGCTCCACCGAGCCGGTGGCCAGGTCCATCACCACGTCCGAACCGGCATTTTCATCGTTGGCCGGTCCGCCGCCGTCGTCCTTGGCCGGGAAGACGGGAAGCCGCAGGGCGCCCGGTTCAACCACCACCAGGCGGGAACGCTGGATGGGCGACAATCCGAAGTGTTCGGCGAAGGCGGCCCCCGGCGTGCCCGGCTCCACCTTTGCACGGAGCCTGGAAACGCCCGACGGCGACTGTTCAGTTTCGCGGCGCAGCATCGTCAGGAGCGTGGCACCGATGCCGGAGCGCCGGTGGTCCCGCGCCACTTCAATATAGGTCCAGAGCCGCTCCGGGTGCAGGGACGCCTCGTACACTACGCCGGCTGCAACGGGAATGCCTACGCCGTCGATGACGTCCTCGGCCACGATGCAGCGGCGCCACGGGGTGCCGCCCCCGTCGGAGGACACCGCCAGGGCGCCACGGAACTGCCCGGCCTGGTGGGTCTCGGGGCCGCCCCAGATTTCCAGGAGGGCGAGGTCGTCACCCTCGCGCCATTCGCGATATTCGATGGCCATGGCTAGGCGCCGACCAGGCGTGCGGCCAGGTAGCCCTCCACCTTGTCCAGGGAAACGCGTTCCTGGCTCATGGTGTCCCGCTCACGGATGGTCACGGCCTGGTCCTCGAGGGTGTCGAAGTCCACAGTGATGCAGAACGGGGTGCCGATTTCGTCCTGGCGGCGGTAGCGGCGGCCGATGGCGCCGGCGTCGTCGAAGTCGATGTTCCAGTTCTTCCGCAGCTGCGCGCCGAGGTCCTTGGCCTTCGGCGACAGGTCCTCGTTGCGGCTCAGCGGCAGGACGGCGGCCTTGACCGGGGCCAGGCGCGGGTCCAGCTTCAGGACAGTGCGGACGTCGACGCCGCCCTTGGCGTTGGGGGCCTGGTCTTCGGTGTACGCGTCCACCAGGAACGCCATAAAGGAACGGGTAAGGCCGGCGGCGGGCTCGATCACATACGGGGTGTAGCGCTCATTGGTGGCCTGGTTGAAGTAGCTCAGGTCCGTGCCGGAGGCCTTCGCATGGGTGGAGAGGTCAAAGTCTGTGCGGTTGGCGATGCCTTCCAGCTCGCCCCACTCGGAGCCCTGGAAGCCGAAGCGGTACTCGATGTCCGTGGTGCCCTTGGAGTAGTGGCTCAGCTTTTCCTGCGGGTGCTCGAAGAAGCGCAGGTTCTCCTCGCGGATGCCCAGGTTCGTGTACCAGGCCATGCGCTCCTTCATCCAGTACTGGTGCCATTCCTCATCGGTGCCGGGCTCGACGAAGAACTCCATTTCCATCTGCTCGAACTCCCGGGTGCGGAAGATGAAGTTGCCCGGGGTGATCTCGTTGCGGAAGGACTTGCCGATCTGGCCGATGCCGAACGGCGGCTTCTTGCGGGAGGTGGTGAGGACGTTGTTGAAGTTCACGAAGATGCCCTGGGCCGTTTCGGGGCGCAGGTAGTGCATGCCTTCCTCGCTGGCCACGGGCCCCAGGAAGGTCTTGAGCAGGCCGGAGAATTCCTGCGGCTCGGTCCATTCACCGCGGGTGCCGCAGTTGGCGCAGGCAATATCCTTCAGGCCGTTCTCGGCAGGGCGGCCCTTCTTTTCCTCATACTCTTCCTCAAGGTGGTCCGCCCGGTAGCGCTTGTGACAGGAGAGGCACTCCACCAGGGGGTCGGAGAAGACCTCAACGTGGCCGGAGGCTTCCCATACCTGGCGGGGCAGGATCACGGAGGAATCCAGGCCCACCACGTCCTCGCGGCCGCGGACCATGGACTGCCACCACTGGCGCTTGATGTTTTCCTTCAGCTCGGCGCCGAGGGGCCCGTAGTCCCAGGCAGAACGCGAACCTCCGTAGATCTCACCGGCCTGGAACACAAAGCCCCTCCGCTTGGAGAGGGAAATGACCTGGTCGAGAACGGATTTTGCTGCCATGGGGGTAACTCCAATTTCTACAGGGCCGCTGGGTGCGGTCCGCGGTTTTCAGGCCCCGGTTTTGCGTCAACGGTGTGCACCGCTGGCTGCCGGGAGGGGCGGATGAAGGAAAGATGCGAAAGCTGCGTGTCCTAGCCTACCGGTGCCTACCTTCGGAACGCTCCCCGCGGCCAGGGAAGGGTCGCCAGGACGATGGCGGCCAGTGTCAGGACGGTGCCAAGCACGGTGGCTGGCGCCACCACTGTTCCCGGCGCGGGCAGGATCACATCCAGTGCCAGCGAGCCCAGCAGTTGGCCGGCAATCATGCCCAGCCCGGTGACCAGCACACCCAGGGTGCGGACCAGCAGCGCGCCCAGGCCGATGAACACACACCCCATGGGGCCGCCCGCGTAGTACCACCACTCCCCCGGCAGCGGGTTGCCCGCCCCGGCCACGGCCAGCTTGATGCCGTAGGCGCTCCAGAGCACGAGGCAGCCGGCAACAAAATTGACCAGGGTGGCAGCGATGGGAGTGCCGTAGTGGACAGTGGCCGTTCCGTTCATGGCCTGCTGGAAGCTCATCAGGAAGCCTGCCAGCACGGGCAGCAGGAGCGGAAGCAGCAGAGCGGTGGCACCGCCGTCGGAAGGTGTACCGGGCCCGGCTCCAGTGCCGGCCGCTGCCGCGCTGAACCGCGGAGATACAGCCCAGGCGACGGCGGCGATGGTCAACACGCAGCCGATAATCCGGATCCCCGTGACTGATTTCTTGCCGGCCGGCCCGATTCCCAGCCGGTCAACCAGCAGTCCGCTGACGGTCTGGCCGGTGACGGTGGCCACGGTGAAGAGGGCCACGCCCAGGATGCCCACGGTGAAGGACTGGGCGAACACGAACAGTGCGCCGATGCCGCCGGCGAGGACGTAGACCCGGGGAAAGGCCCTGCTCCGGACAGCGGGGAGGATGCTGGCCAGCCCGGCGCGGCCGCGCGGCAGGACCAGCGAGATGAGGATCATCACCAGCAGGCCTGTGCTGAAACTCACCACGGAAGCGGCGATGCCGTCGTCCAGCCGCACGCCCAGCGCACCGTTGATCCGGCCTTGGACCGGAATGGCAAGGCCCGAGCCCACCGCCAGCGGCAGGCCTGCAAGCAGGGGCAGGCGGTGGGTGGAGGTCATTGAATCCACATTACGTCAGGCATTATTGCTTCATGAGCAACGTTGAAGAGGTCCCCATCCGCGACAGCATGATCCGCCTTGGCCAGCTCCTCAAGCTCGCCAACCTCGTGGAGGACGGTGTGGAGGCGGCGGACCTGATCAAGAACGGGCTCGTCAAGGTTAACGGGGAGATTGACGACCGCCGCGGCCGCCAGCTGCACAATGGGGACACCGTCACCGTGAACGGCCATACGGTGAAAGTGGTGGCGCCGGAGGCCTGACCGGCTGCCGCACCCCCCCGCCGTTGACCGGAGGGCTGACAGCGCACTGCCGGGCTGACAACGCACGGAAGGGCTGACAGCGCACGTCGCCGCCCGCCGTCGTACTCCTACTTCTTCAGCACCTCGTGCGTGAGGAACTCGGACACGTGCCCGATCTCCTGCTGGTTGATGCCGTGCCACATGCCCGTATACAGCACCTTGGTGAGCTTGACGTGCTTGCGCACCCAGCCCATGGTGTATTCGATCTTGTCCGGGGTGATCACGGGGTCCTGCTGGTCGCGGCCCCAGAACAGGGGGACGGTGCCGTCCAGTTCAGAGTCGCTGAAGCTGGGATCGTCCTTGGCGTCCACCACAAAACCTGACAGTCCGACGACGGCTGCGAAGTCGGTGGGCCGCTGCCGCAGGAGCGTGGTGGCCATGGCCATGCCCATCGAGAAGCCGAGCAGGGTGACCGACGGGTGCCCCACCCGGATTGCGTCGATCCAGTCGAGTACATAGGACGAAGCCGCCTTCACCCGATCCAGGGAGTAATCGATGGAGGCCGTAAGCGGGAACCACGTGAAGCCGGGGCCCATGGCGATCGGAGCCCGGACCGAAGCAACCGCGAAGTCATCCGGCAGCAGGTCGGCCAGGGTGTGCAGGTCCTGTTCGTTGGCGCCGTAGCCATGCAGGAGTACCAGCAGCGGCTTGCCGTCGCGCTGGTCCTCAGGATGGGACCAGAGAACAACAGGGGCAGGAAATACTTCGGCTTCAGTCATGGTTTCCATTCTTACAGTTACCCAAAGGTAACAACCTACGTTCGCGTAGCCCGCGAAACGGAAGGCAGGATAGGACCGTGACTGACGCGAGTACCTTTCAGACGTCCGCTGCCCTTGCCGGATCCCACCCCTGGACCCGGTATGTGGCAATGGGTGATTCCTTTACCGAGGGCATCGGCGATCCCGAGCCCTCAAGCCCCGGCGGCTACCGCGGCTGGGCCGACAGGGTGGCGGAGGAACTGAGCCGCACCAAGCCCGGTTTCGCCTATGCGAACCTTGCAGTGCGTGGCCGGTTGCTGCAACAAGTCGTGGACCAGCAACTCGCCCCGTGCCTGGCGCTGAAGCCGGACCTGGTGACCCTCTCCGCGGGAGGCAACGACCTGCTGCGCCCGGGCGGCGACCCCGACGCGCTGGCCGAGAAACTCGATTCCGTGGTCCAGCTCCTGGCACTGGGCGGCGCCACCGTGGTCCTCTTCAACGGCCCGGACACGGGTTCCTCGGTGCTGGGCAGGATCCGCAGCAAAGTGGCCATCTACAACGAGAACCTGCGGACGGTGGCTGCGCGGCACGACGCGGTCATTGCCGATATGTGGTCCCTGCGCCAGCTCAGCGACCCGCAAATGTGGGACCTGGACCGGCTTCATTTCTCGTCGCTGGGCCACCACACCATCGCGGCCATGGTCCTGGATGCACTGAACGTGGAGCACACGCTGAAGCCGCTGGAGCCCAAGCCGTTGCCGCTGCAGACCTGGCGCGAGGCACGCTCCGGTGATCTCGTGTGGGCACGTGAGTACTTTGTGCCCTGGGTGCTGCGCCGGCTGCGGCGCCAATCCTCCGGTGACGGGATCAGCGCAAAGCGTCCGACGGCGGGACCTGTCTTCGGCCCGGGTGTTCCGTTGGGTTCCGGCGAGGGTCCGCTCGGGACCACCGAGGCTGCCCGGCGCTAGCGGCATGGAAGCCGCTGAGGTGGTGCGGCGGCGGCTGCGGTCCCAGCTGCTCCGCGGGCCCGGCGCCGCCTCACCGGAGGCCGCCCTGCGGACGCTGCTGGCCGTGCAGGCGCAGGAGTTCGCCTATGCCAGGTGGAGTTTGGCCCAGCGCGTGTCAGCCACTGTTGCACCAGCTGTTGCCGCGGCGGACATCGGGCAGGCTGTGGCAGACGGCCGGATCCTGCGGACCCACATCCTCCGGCCCACCTGGCATTTTGTCCACCGGGACGATCTCCGCTGGCTTCTGGCGCTCTCCGCGCCGCGGCTCGAGCAAGCCAACGCCGCCACATACCGCCGCACAGGCATCGACGCAGCCGTCGCCGCCCGAAGCGCCGAGATCCTGGCCCGCGCCGTCGCGGGCGGGAACCACCTTCCCAGGGAAGGCCTCGCCGCAAGCCTTCACGACGCCGGGTTCCCGGCCACGGGCCTGCAGCTTGCCTACCTGATCATGCACGCCGAAATCAGTGGCGTCCTGGTGAGCGGCACGCCCGTGCGCAGCGCCAGTGGAGCGTTGAAGCAGACGCACGCGCTTTTTGACGAGCGGGTCCCCGCCGGACCGGAACCTGCGCCCCGCCGGTCTGAAGCGCTGGCCGAACTGACCCGCCGCTATTTCACCAGCCGCGGCCCGGCGGCGGTCAAGGACTGCGCCGACTGGTCCGGGCTGACCATGACCGACGTCCGGAAGGGCCTGCAGCTCACTTTCGAGGCACATCCCGAAGCCCTGGCCGAAGCGGTGATCGACGGCGTCGTACTCTATTTCGCCTCTGGAAGTCCCGAGACCGGAAGTCCCGACGCCGCCGGGGCAGGTGCCGGCGTTGGCGGTGCTGGCGTTGAGGGTGCCGGCGTTGGCGGTGCTTCGGAATCCCGGCCGCGGATAGACCTGATCCAGTGCTACGACGAGTACGTGATGGGCTATTCCGCCACGCGGCATTACCTGGGAGGCGGCGCGCCGGCTTTCCCGTTCCGGGGCGAGCCCATGCATGTGGTGCTGCTGGACGGGCGGATGGCCGGTTCGTGGCGGCACACGCTGGTTCCCGGCCGGTGTGAACTGGACATCCGTCTGACTCCCTCAGCTGAAACTCCCGGTTCTCCTTTGGCTGCGGCGGTTCAGGCGGCTGTGGACCGTTACGGCGCCTTTGTGGGGCTCCCCGCCGTCCGCGTGCAACCGGGGGCTTAAACTGGAAGGACACCAATGAGAGGCACGGCACCGTGAGCAACTTGTTTTTCTGGATCATCGTTTTGTCGTTCCTGATCCCGATGGCCATGCGGATGTACCGGAAGTCCGTGGCCCGCAGGAACCATGAGCAGAGCTTTTCGGGGCGCTACCCGGACCAGTTTCCGGGCGGCGGGATGTACCCCGGCTCCAACGGCCCGCAAAGCAAACAGCCCCGGGACGGTTTCACCCAGCAGGACTACTTCGGCGGCGGATTCCGGCAGCTTGACCGGCCCCAGCCCCTCCCGGGAGAGCCGCTGCCGCCCGTTCAGCCGGTCCCGCCCGTCCCGCCGATGGGCCAGCAGTTCCCGCCCTATGGGCAGCCGACGTTTGGACAACCGGGGTACGGACAGCCAGGGTACGGACAACCGGGGCAGCCGCAGCCAGGACAGCGCGAAGAAGCCCCGCAACAGCCCGCTGCCCCGGCAACTCCCCCGCCGCCGTCGGCCCCGCAGGGCTACCGCGCGCGCAAGCTTGCGGAACTGGATGCGCAGTACAGCAACGGTGAGCTCGCCATGGAGGAGTACATGACCCGCCGCAACGAGATCATGAACGGCTAGGAAGCCGCCTCATTAGGAAATATCCAGGCCGCGAAGCAGTCAGACCAGGAAACTTCTCCGAAGCTGGTGGCCCAGCTGGCCTATTTCGGTGAGGAATCCGTCGTGGCCGATGGGCGCCTCGATGAGGTGGACGTCCACGTCTCCGGGGAGGGCCCGGGCCAGTTCCCAGGACTGGGACGGGAAGTAGAGCCGGTCCGAATCCACGGCGGCCACGAAGAAGCGCGCCTCGGTACGGGACAGGGCCTGTTCGAGGACTCCGCGTCCACGGCAGATGTCGTGGCTCATCAGCGCCTCGGTGATGGCGATGTAGCTGTTGGCGTCGAACCGCTGGACCAGCTTCGTGCCCTGATGGTCCAGGTAGCTCTCCACCTGGTAGCGGCCGCGCGCCGCGAGCTGCCCGCCTTGGAGGGGCGATTCGGGGGCCTGCGGTGCCCGGCCGAAGCGTCCGTCCAGCTCCAGCGGCGAACGGTACGTGATATGGGCAATGCGCCGGGCCAGGGCAAGGCCATCCTCCGGGGACGGCCCGCCGTAGTAGTCACCGCCGTTGAAGTTGGCGTCCTGGCGGATGGCGAGCGTCTGTGCCTGCGCGAAGGCGATCTGCTCGGCGGTGCTCGCAGCCCCCACGGAAATCACGGCGCAGCGCTGCACCCGTTCCGGATACGTCACCGCCCATTCCAACGCCCGTGCGCCGCCCATGGACCCGCCCAGGACCGCAAACCAACTGCTGATGCCCAACTGGTCCGCCAGGCGGGCCTCCGCCTCGGTAGTGTCCCGGAGCGTCACCAAGGGGAAACGGGAGCCCCAGGGCTTGCCGTCGGGTGCGGGCGACGACGGCCCGGTGGAGCCGTAACAGCCGCCCACAATGTTGATTGATACGACGAAGAACCGGTTGGTGTCCACCGGTGCACCCGGTCCGGCGAGCTGTTCCCACCAACCGGGCTCATCACTGTCGCCCCTGGTCACGTGGGTACTGCCGGTGAGCGCGTGCTCGATCAGGACTGCGTTGCTGCCGTCCTCGTTGAGCGTGCCCCACGTCTCGTAGGCCAGGGTGACATCCGGCAGGAATCCGCCGGCCTCCAGCTTCAGCCCACCGATGGAGGCATAGCGGACAATCCCATGCTCGGGAACGGTGGTACGGGTGACGGTAACCGTCATGGCAAGACCTCTTCTACGCGCTTGCCCGCCGTCGTCTGACCGGCAGGCCAGGTCTTCACCCGGGGCACCCCACCGCGGTAGGAGGGTTGCCGGCCAGCAAGCCGGGGCTGTCACTGGCACTCATGACCTGCATCGAGTGTACGAAACAGCCCCCGCCTGCCGCCAAGAGTGTGACCGGTTGTGACATCGCGGCTTGCCACCGCGCTTGGGTGCCTTCGGTTCGTGCCTGGGTTTCGATCAGGCGCCGCTGGCCTCCTTGGCCGCCCTGAAACCGGCTTCGAGGTCAGCCAGGATGTCATCGATGTGCTCGATGCCCACGGAAAGGCGCACAAGCCCGGGGGTCACGCCGGCAACTTGCTGCTGGTCCGGCGAGAGCTGGCTGTGCGTGGTCGACGCCGGATGGATCACCAGGGAGCGGACGTCGCCGATGTTTGCCACGTGGGAGTGCAGCTCCAGGGCGTCAACGAAGCGCTTGCCCGCATCGGCCCCGCCGGCCAGGTTGAACGAGACAATGGCCCCCGTACCCTTCGGGCCGTACTTGCGGCCCCGCTCGTACCAGGGGCTCGAGGGCAGCCCGGCGTAGGCGACGGATTCGACGTCGCCACGGGCTTCCAGCCACTGGGCAACTTCCACGGCGTTGGCCACGTGCCGTTCCACCCTCAGGCTTAGCGTCTCCAGTCCCTGGGCGATCAGGAAGGCGTTGAAGGGCGACACGGCCGAACCGAGGTCGCGCAGCAACTGGACCCGGGCCTTGAGGATGTAGGACAGGTTGGCGCCCAGGGCGCCGTCGGCGCCGAGGTCACGGGCGTACACCAGCCCGTTGTAGGTGGGGTCCGGGGTGTTGAAACCGGGGAACTTCTGCGGGTCCTTGCCGAAATCGAACTTTCCGGAGTCCACTATCACGCCGGCGATGGCGGCACCGTGGCCGCCCAGGTACTTGGTGGCCGAGTGCAGCACAATGTCCGCTCCCCACTCCAGCGGCCGGATCAGGTACGGGGTGGACAGGGTGTTGTCCACGATCAGGGGCACCCCTGCGTCATGGGCAACCTGGGACACGCCTTCGATGTCCAGGACGTCCTGCCGCGGGTTGGAAACTACCTCGCCGAAGAAGAGTTTGGTGTTGGGCTGGACAGCGTCACGCCACTGGTCCAGGTTGTCCGGGTCCGCCACAAAGGTGACCGAGATACCGAACTTCTTCAGCGTGTGCGCGAAGAGGTTGTAGGTGCCGCCGTATAGGCTCGGGCTGGCGACGATGTGGTCCCCCGCCTCGGCAATGTTCAGGACGGCGAAAGTTTCGGCGGCCTGCCCGGAGCTGAGCAGCAGCGCGCCCAGGCCGCCTTCAAGGCTCGCGATCCGCTGCTCAACCGCCTCCTGCGTGGGGTTGCCGATCCTCGTGTAGATGGGCGCCAGCTCGGCCAGGGCGAAGCGGTTGGCAGCGCTTTCCGCGCTGGGGAACACAAAGGACGTGGACTGGTAGATGGGGAGGGCACGGGCGCCGGTGGCGCTGTCCGGCACTTGCCCGGCGTGGATCTGGCGGGTTTCGAAGGACCATCCGTTGGACAATTCAAGGCTCCTTTGACAGGGGCCCCCGGCATGCTCGAAGCACCGCGGGCCGCGCTTGCCATCCGGCCCTTGCCGGACAGCCAGGTCCTCACCCGGGGCACCCCACCGCGGTTGGAGGGTTGCCGGCCAGCGAGCCGGGGCTTGATGCTGGCACTCATGACCTGAGCTCAGTGTAGGAACACAAACACGGCGCCGGACAGGATTGTGACGAACATGGTCCTGAAGATTTCGGCAGACCCTGGTTTGTGGGGGTTCACCAGCCAAAATCCCAGTAAGGCTACCCTTAGCTGAGAGCCTGATCACAAAGTGCCAAGATGATGGCATGCGCATGGATCACGTCTCTTACGCCTGTGAACACGATGGCCTGGCGGCCACTACCGAACGAATTTCCTCTGCCCTCGGCGTTGAGGCAGTGAAGGGTGGGGTACACCCCCGGTTCGGCACCCGGAACATGATTATCCCGCTCGCCGGCCACAAGTACCTCGAAGTCGTGGAGGTCCTGGACCACCCCGCTTCAGACAAGGCCCCCTTCGGACAGGCTGTCCGTGCCCGCTCTGCTGCGGGCGGCGGCTGGATGGGCTGGTGCGTCGAAGTGGACGACCTGGTCCCCTTTGAAGAGCGGCTGGGACGTTCCGCAGTGAACGGCAACCGGAAATTTCCGGACGGCCGCGAACTCGTCTGGAAGCAGATCGGCATCCTCGGTTTGATCGCCGACCCCCAGGTTCCCTACATGCTTAAGTGGGAGGGCGATCCGTCCCTGCACCCGTCCAATGCCTACGACAGCAACGTCAAGATGAGCTGCCTGACCATTGCCGGATCGGCGGCGCGCGTCACCGAGTGGCTGGGCGAGCCGGTAGAGAAGCCGCTCGAAGACGTGGCCGTTGACTGGGTGGCACCGCACGGGACGCCCGGAATCCTGTCCGTCACCTTCGAAACCGCCACCGGAGCAGTCACAATCTGACTTTCCTTCCGATGCCCGGGCCGCCGCGCCCGGGCATCGCTGTGGTGCGCCCGGGTTACCGCTTGGGCACCCTGTCCCCCCAAACTTCGGCCGCCATCAGCCGGTGACAACGGCGTCACCAGCTGATGGCGGCCGAATCCATTTCCTGCCGAACCCGGCCCCCTTAGCTCAAACAAGCTTCTGCTGGAGCCCCTGCTCGCGGAGCCCGCCAAAGTGTCATACCCTCCGGCGATGATTTTGGTATGGAAACGAATCCGGCGGTGTTGCAGGTGGAGGAAGCCACTTGTGCTGCCGCTGCGCTCTCGGAGGCGCCCGGTTTTGTCAGACCCCCACACGATGATGGAGGTATGGAAACCAATCCGTTGGTGGTGCAGGCTGAGGAAGCCTCTTGTGCCTCGATCGCTGCCCGTTCGGAGGCGGCCGGTTTTGTCAGACCTCCACACGATGATGGAGCTATGGTGGCGAATCCGGTGGTGGTGCAGGCGGAGGAAGCGGTTGATGCTTCGGTCGCTGCCCGTTCGGAGGCGCCCGGTTTTGTCAGACCTCCACACGATGATGGAGGTATGGAATTGAACCCGGCAGTGGTGCAGGCGGAGGAAGCGGTTGAGGCTGCTGTCGCTGCGTTCATGGCTGCACTGGGCGGCGAAAGTTCTGCCGCTTCCGAGGGCGCTGTCCCTGGCGGGCCCGACGATGATCCGTTGCAGCGCTTGGTTGATGCGGCGTTGGATGTTTTAGCCGAGGTGGCGAGGTCGGAGGCGAAAATCGCGGCGGTGAAGGCGCTGGCGGTGGCGGTCCTGGCCGGGGCCACGAAGGCGTTGAACGGCCCTGCGTCGTCTCCGCAGGAAGCGACGGCGCAGGACCGGTCCCTGGTGGCCGAGGTCGGGTGCGCGCTGGCGATTGGTGACCGGGCCGCGGGGGCGTTGCTGGCTGAATCCCATGCTTTGACCACGTCCTTGCCCCGGTCGTTGGCGGCGTTGCAGTCCGGGACGATGTCCTGGGCCCATGCCCGGACCATGGTGGACCAGACCTCCTGCCTGGACCGCGCCGCGGCGGGCGCGCTGGAGGCGCACTTCCTGGACCCGGACGCGCCGGGCGCGGCCCGTGGGTGCCCGGCCGGGGAGATGCCGGCATACCGATTCAAGGCCAGGGCCCGGGGCTGGCGGGAACGCCACCACCCCGAAAGCCTGGAGAAACGGCACGCCAAGAGTGTGGCGGACCGGCGGGTCGAGTACTGGCCGGACAACGACGGGATGGCCTGGGTCGCCGCGATGCTGCCCGCGGACCAGGCTTCGGCGATCCGCAACAGGCTCACAGCTATCGCACGGGGGATGCAGGGCCCGAACGAGCCCCGCACCATGCCGGAGTTGTGCGCTGACATCTTCTCCGACGGACTCCTCAACACCGGGGCCGGGATCAGGGCTGGAAACAGTCCCCGGGGTACCGGTACCGGTACCCCCGGCGGCGATACTGGCGGCGAAAACAGTATCGGCAACCGCGAGGGCAACAGTTCCGAAAACGGCGAGGGCAGCAGTTCCGAAAACGGCGAGGGCAACAGTTCCGAAAGCGGCGAGGCACACAGTTCCGGCGGCGGGGAGGGAACAGCAGCCGACGGATCGTCGTCGTCGGGGATTCGTGCGCAGGTGCTGGTCACCGTGCCCGTGTTCTCGCTGATGGGCCTGACCGATGAACCGGCGGTGCTGGACGGGTACGGACCCATCCCGCCCTCCATGGCACGCAAGCTCGTCTCTGAAGGCGCCGGCTCGTTCTACCGGGTCCTGGTGGACCCGCGCGACGGGGCGCCGCTGGAAATCGGACGCGCCAGCTACCGGGTGGGCAAGGCGATGAGGAACTGGCTCAGGTTGCGGGACGGCAAATGCCCGTTCCCCGGCTGCAACAACCCTTCTTTGGACAACGAAGCCGACCACATCCTCGCCTGGCACAAAGGCGGCACCACCGGGGTATCGAACCTGGGACAGCCCTGCCCGAAGCACCACAGGATGCGGCACACCGGCGGCTGGAAACCCACCCCGGCCACCAAAACCGCACCACCGGGCTGGACCTCACCCAACGGCCGGCACTACAAAAGCGAACACCAGGACTGGGAACCACCCCACTGGCCAGAACAAGCCGTGCCGGAAAGCATCCGCGCCTTTGATGACCTCCTGGAACTATGGGAGCCACCCGACGACCCGTCACAACTGTGGCCCCCACCCGACGACGTTCCTGATGGCTGGGCTCCGCCGGACGACTCGTCTCTTCAGGATCTATTTCCCCACGACGACGTTCCCGAAGACACCTTTGCTGGCTGTTTCCTGCCCGGATACCGCCCGCCCAAGGACCCACTTCCAGAAGAGCTCTGGCGGGAGATACCGTTCGACGCAAACGCCGGCGTTACGTGAAGCATCTTAGGGAGCGTCCTGTACGGAATACGGCATTTTGGTGCGGATCGACTGTCCCAACCGGGGTCTGGGCGTCTTAGCCCTGCTCGCCTTAGCCCAGCCCCACTGCCTTGCCAAAGAGGCTGAAGCCAACGAACGCCACGATGTCCAGCAGGGCGTGGGCAATCACCAGGGGCATCACCCGCCTCGTCCGGGTGTACAGCCAGGCGAAGACGACTCCCATCGCCATGTTGCCAATGAACGGCCCAAAGCCCTGGTAGAGGTGGTAACTGCCACGCAGCAGCGAGCTCACCGCGATGGACAGCGGCACGCTCCAGCCGAACTTTCCGAACCGGTCCAGCAGGTAGCCCACCACAATGACTTCCTCCACCACGGCATGGCGCATCGCGGACAGGATCAGCACGGGCACCGTCCACCAGTAGGCGTCCAGCGCGCTGGGAATGATGGCGGTGGTGATTCCCAGCGCCCTGCCCGCCGCATAGAGACCCAGGGACGGGATACCGATCAGCGCAGCCAGCCCCAGCCCCTGGAGCAGGTCCCGGCCCGGGCGCGCGAAGTTGAACCCGAGTTTTCGGAAAGCGGAACCCGAATAGCCGCCGTCGCCCACCGCTGACTGCCGCTGGTCGGTGAGGAAGTAGATCACCAGCAGCACCGGCACCAACGCGAAGAGGATGTCCAGCAACTGGTAGGTCAGGTCAAAATACTCGCGGGTGCTCTGCGAGCGGTTAAGCGTGGACGTGCCTTCCGCCAGCGGAGCCCTGGTTATCTTGTCCAGGAGTTGCACCACGGAGTAGACGGCAGACTGCCCCAGGGACAGGCCTAAGACAATCCAGACTTCAATCCGCAGACGACGGCGCGATGGAACCAGCATGTACCCATCTTGCCTTCCGTTTCTGGATCCGGGCTGATTGGCCAAGCGGACTCCCGGTCCGGCTTCAGCCTTCAGCTGCCGGCGACGATCACTTCCGTGCCGTTGGCCTCGAACGCGGCCTTGTCCTGCGCCGAGATGCCTGAATCAGTGATCAGCCGGGTGAAGTTGTAACCGTCCATGGTGGCAAAGGCGCGCACCCCTACCTTGGAGGAGTCCGCCAGCACATACGAGACACGCGCCCTGCTGGCCAGCAGGGCGTTGACCGAGGCTTCGCCCTCCCCCGTGTTGGTCGGCCCCACCTCGGGATCAATGCCGTTGACTCCGATAAAAGCAATGTCCAGCACCACCTTCTGCATAATGATGTCCGTGTAAGGGCCTACCAGTTCGTAGGACCGCGGATTCAGGATGCCGCCGGTGACCATGACCTTGATGTTGGGCCGCACAGCCAACTGCCCGGCAATGTTGATGGCGTTGGTGACCACCGTAAGGGTGGGCTGGTTGGACGGCGCGTTCAGGTCTTCGCGGGTGGCCAGGATCTGTGCCAGCACGGTGCTGGTGGTGCCGCCGCAGAGTCCGATGACGGCGCCGGGGGCAATGAGGCCGGAAGCGGCCTGCGCGATCTGTTGCTTGGCCTCGGCGTGATCGTCCCTGTTGTACCGGCCGGGCAGATCATAGGCCAGTGCCCCTGTAGTCGCTCCGCCCCGGGTCCTGGTGAGCAGCCGGCGTTTGGCCAGGCTGTCCAGGTCCCGCCGTGCCGTGGCCGGCGAGACATGGAGGGTGCTGACGATCTCTTCGACCTCCACCTGGCCGGTTCTGGCGAGGAGGTCAAGGATGGCCGTCAATCGGTCGGTGCGGGTCATTCCAAGGCCTCCAAATACTCCCGCCACCAGCTCCGATGACGCTTTCTGATCATAACAGAACCCAAATGATCATCTAACGTCACTTTAGTGGAAGTGGCTAGCGCGCCCGCTCTCCGGCCCGCCATACAGCGTATGTCAGCGGCATGCCCGGACGGTAGGCAAGGTGCGTGGCCGAGGGAGCGTTAAGCAGGTGGAGATCCGCCCGGTGTCCGACGGCGATGGAACCCACCGCCCGTTCACCGTCGGCGTCGTTCCCCGTGTCCTTGTGCAGTGCAAGGGCGCCGCCGTACGTCGCTGCCCGGACCGCCTCATGGACGCTCAAGTGCATCTGCAGCACCGCGGTCGTCACACAGAAGGCCATGGAGCTCGTGTAGGACGTGCCCGGATTGCAGTTGGAGGCGAGCGCCACCTGGACGCCGGCATCCAGGAGCTCCCGTGCGGGGGCGAGCGGCTGGCGCGTTGAGAGGTCGCAGGCAGGCAGGCAGGTGGCCACCGTTCCCCGGGTACCGGTCCCGGTGGTGGCATCCCAGCCCGCCCAGGTCCCGGCCAGCGCTTCCATGTCCTTGTCCACGAGGTAGTTCACGTGGTCCACGCTGGCCGCTTCGAGTTCCACCGCCAGTTGGACGCCAGGACCCTCGCCGAGCTGGTTTCCATGGACGCGCAGTCCCAGTCCGGCGTCGCGGCACGCCACCAGGACGCGGCGGGACTGGTCAGCGTCGAAGGCCCCGTGCTCACAAAAGACGTCGGCCCACTGCACGTAAGGCCCAACAGCAGCGAGCATGGGGCCGCACACGAGGTTGGTGTAGGTTTCCGGGTCCTGCCCGGCGGGAACCAGGTGCGCTCCTAGGTACGTCACCTGGTCTGCGATGGTGGAGGCAATGCGGGCGCACCGGGCTTCGTGCTCCACGTCCAGGCCGTAGCCGGTTTTCGTCTCGAGGTAGGTGGTCCCCTGGGACACAGCTTCGGCCACCCGGCCAAGTGCCAGGCGCGTGAGGTCGAAGTCGGACGTTGCCCGGGTGGCATTCATGGTCACTGCAATACCGCCGGCGGAGTAGGACTCCCCCGCCATCCGCGCCTCGAATTCGGCCGTCCGGTCACCGGCAAACAGCAGGTGGGTGTGGGAGTCCACCCAACCGGGGAGCATGGCACGGCCACCGGCGTCGACGGCGTCATCCGCGGCGGGAGCATCCGCAGCAGCGCCGATCCACGAGATCCGTTCACCTTCGATCACCACCGCGGCATCCTTCAGGACCCGGTGTTCCAGGTCCTGGGTCATCAGCTCGGCGATATTGGTGATCAGGGTACTCATACAGCCATTCTTCAGCGCCGGACGGACCAGCGGGTGGCTGCGAGCGCCTGGGCTGTCCGGGATGCCGGACTCGTGCCTGTTTCACTGGCACGTTGCTGACCGGCACTTTGCTGGCCGGCCAGGATGTGGGCCGCCGCCAGTTCTGCCATCGCCGATGAGGTCTGGAAGCCATAGCCCCCCTGGCCCGCGAGCCAGTAGAAACCAGGCGCTTCGGCGTCAAAGCCGGCCACCGGAACGCCGTCGGCCGCTTCCGTCCGCAGTCCCGTCCACGCCCTGCGGACCTCCGTGATGCCCAGCGTGGTCACCTGGTTCAGCTTGGCCACCAGCCGCTCCACGTCCCCGGGCCGCGGCTTGGCGTCTTCGGGTCCGCTCGGCACCGTTTCGGACGGGGAGATCAGCACGTCGTCGCCTTCACGGCGGAAGTAGAACGTATTGTCCGCTGCCGCCACCATGGGGCTGTGTTCAGGAAGGGGGCGTTCGACGGCGGCAATCGCCGCAGTGCGCCGGTACGGCTGCAGCCCGAGCTTCTCCACCCCGCTGATGACTGCGAGTTCGTCCGCCCAGGCGCCGGCAGCGTTGACCAGGACGCCCGCTTCGAAGGCCTCCATTCCGGCGCCGACCTGCCAACCCGAGCCAAGGCGCTGCGCGGAGTGGACCCGCGCACCCGTAATGATGTCCACGCCGGAGGCCAGCGCCCGCTGGCGGTGGTCCGCCAGCAAAAGGGGCGCGTTGCAGCCAAAGGATCCAGTATCCAGTCCCGCGGCGGAGAACGATTCCGGGACCAGTGCCGGGCAGAGCTCCAGCGCCTCGGCGTGCGTGATGGTGCGCATGTGGCCGCTGGCTTCCGCGCGCACCGCTTCCTCAGTGCCGATCAGCATGAAGCTTCGCGGCGTCAGGACCGGTTCGGGCAGTTCGGCATCCCTGGCGGCCATGAGTTCCAGTGTCCGGACCGTCAGCTCCTGCACCACGGGCGGGCCGTAGCTGGGAATCAGGTTCCGGGCGGAGCGGGAGGACGTGTGGTACGCCAGTTCCTGCTCCGCCTCCACCAGAGCCACGGTACAGTGGCCCGCCAACGCGGAGGCCAGGGACAATCCGGCTATGCCGCCGCCGGCTATCAGGACGTCGTAATGTGCTGCCATGCCTTCATCCTTGCAGAGTTAAGCCGGGCTGGGACTGCCGTCAGCCTGCCACCTCGGCGCGGCTGGCGACGAAGGCACTGACGCACGCTTCGACGTCGTCCGTTGAGTGCGCGGCCGAAAGCTGCACCCGGATCCTTGCTGCCCCCCGCGGAACCACCGGGAAGCTGAAGGCGGTAACGAAGACGCCGTGCTGCAGCATCCGGTCAGCCACTTGGGCGGCCAGGACGGCGTCGCCGAACATCACCGGGACTATGGCGTGCTCACCGGGCAGCAGGTCAAAGCCCTCCTCGGCCATGCGGCGGCGGAACAACGCAGCGTTTTCGAAGAGCGTGCGCCGAAGGCCGCCCGAGTTCTCCACCAGGTCCAGGGCTTTGATGGTGGCGGCCACGATGGCCGGAGCCAGCGAGTTCGAGAAGAGGTAGGGACGCGCCTTCTGCCGGAGCATGGCCACCACTTCGCTGCGGCCGGAGACGTATCCGCCGGAGGCTCCGCCCAGCGCCTTGCCGAATGTTCCAGTGTAGATGTCCACGCGGTGCGAAACTCCTGCATGCTCCGGCGTACCGGCACCGGTTGCCCCCATGAAACCGACGGCGTGCGAATCGTCCACCATCACGAGGGCGTCGTGCTTCTCGGCGAGGTCGCAGATGGCCTCCAGCGGAGCCAGGAATCCATCCATGGAAAAGACGCCGTCGGTGACAACGATCTTGCGGCGGGCATCTTTTGCCTCCACCAGCTTTGACTCCAGGTCCGCCATGTCCTGGTTGGCGTACCGGTACCGCTGGGCCTTGCACAGTCGGATGCCGTCGATGATGGAGGCATGGTTGAGGGCGTCCGAGATGATGGCGTCCTCCGGGCCGAAGAGCGACTCGAAGACGCCGCCGTTGGCGTCGAAGCAGCTGGAGAACAGGATGGTGTCCTCTGTCCCGAGGAACCGGGAGACGCGGGCTTCGAGTTCCAGGTGCAGGTCCTGGGTGCCGCAAATGAACCGGACGCTGGCCATGCCAAAGCCGCGTTCGTCCATGGCCGCCTTGGCTGTCGTGATGATGTCCGGGTGGTCAGCCAGGCCCAGGTAGTTGTTGGCGCAGAAGTTCAGCACGTCCGCGCCGGGCTGGCCGATGATGCCGGCGTTGATGTGGCTTGACTGGGGCGAGTTGATGCTGCGTTCGGTCTTGAACAATCCCGCGCTGCGGATGTCCTCCAGCTCGGTGCTCAGCTGGTCCTTAATCGAGGTGTACATGGTGTTCCTTAGAGTCGGGTCCAGTCGAGGACAACTTTTCCGCCGGCGGCGCTGCGGGCAAGTTCGAAGCCCTTTTCCCAGTCGGTGGCTGGGAGCGTATCAGTGACGACGGCCGAGATGCCTGCGTGCAGCACGGGGTTGGAGGACAGCATGGCGCTCATGGCGTACCAGGTCTCGTACATCTCGCGGCCGTAGATGCCCTTGAGCGTGAGCATGTGGGTCACCACCTTGCCCCAGTCAATGGTGATGTCCTGGCTGGGCAGCCCCAGCATGGCAATCCGGCCGCCGTGGTTCATGTTGTCGATCATCTCCGGCAGGGCGGTGGGGTGCCCGGACATCTCCATGCCGATGTCAAAACCTTCCCGCATCCCCAGCTCGCGCTGGGCATCCCGCACCCTGGTGGTGGCGACGTTGATGGCGAGGTCTGCGCCGAGCCGGCGGGCGAGGTCCAGCCGGTGCGGTGACACATCAGTGATGGCGATCTTGCGGGCACCGGCGTGACGTGCGACTGCGATGGCCATCAGCCCGATGGGTCCGGCACCGGTGATGAGCACGTCTTCGCCTACCAGCGGAAAGCTCAGGGCAGTGTGCACAGCATTGCCGAAGGGGTCGAAGATGGCGCCCAGCGCCGGAGTGACAGAGGGATCGTGATGGACCCAGGCGTTGGTTTCCGGGATCACCACGTACTCTGCGAACGCGCCGTCCCGCTGCACGCCCACGCTCACCGAGTGGATGCACATTTGCCGCCGGCCTGCCCGGCAGTTCCGGCAAATGCCACAGACCACATGGCCTTCTCCGGATACCCGGTCACCGACCTTGACGTCGCGGACATCCTCGCCGACTTCCACCACCTCGCCATAGAACTCGTGGCCCGGGATGAGGGGGGCTTCTATGATCCCCTGCGCCCAGGAGTCCCACGACTGGATGTGGAGGTCGGTGCCGCAGATGCCCGTAGTCATAACCCGGATCTTCACGTCGGCAGGACCGGCCTCCGGTTCAGGGCGGTCCACGAACTCGAAACCGGCCTGCGGGCCGGCCTTGTACAAAGCCTTCATCGGCTTCCTTACTCTTTGTCTGCGTCACTTTGTCTACGTCGTCGGCAGGTGCTGACCCCCTCATTACAGCGAGGAAGAAGCTTTAGCACAACCGCTAATTTCTCAATCAACGATGTAGCAAAAGCTAACGCATAGACTGGGCTGGTGGAGATACACCAGCTCGAAATCCTGCGCGAACTCGGCGCCCTGGGCAGCGTCAAGGCTGTCGCGGAGACCCTGATGGTCACGCCGTCGGCCGTCTCCCAACAACTGGCCCTGCTGCAGCGCACCGTGGACGTGCCCCTGACCCGCAAAGAGGGCCGGAACCTGGTGCTCACCGAGGCAGGCCAGGTGCTGGCGGACGCCGGTGCCGCCGTCGTCAGCGCCATGGCCGAGGCCCGCGGTGCCATCGGGAATTATCACGGCACAGCGGCGGGCAGGGTCACACTGTCCGGTTTCCACAGCGTGGGGCAGGCCGTGTTTGCGCCCCTGGCAAGGATCCTCGACGCTCCGGACCAGCCGCGGATTGAGCTGTCCGATGAGGACGTGGCGCAGCAGGACTTCCCCGCCCTGACCGCGCGGTACGACCTGGTGCTGGCCCACCGGATGGACCACAGCCCCCGCTGGCCCGCCGACCGGGTCACGGTAATACCCCTCGCCCATGAACCGCTGGATGTTGCCTTGCCTGCCGCCCACCCTTTGGCGGGGAAGCCTGCCCTAACCGCGGACGACGTCGGCGGTGAGGCCTGGGTGACCAGCCACACCGGCTACTCCCCCGCCGATGTCCTGGCTGCCGTCGCGGCCGTTTCCAGCCGGGAACTCAACATCGTCCACCGGATCAACGACTACTCCACGGTGGCGGCCCTGGTGGCCGCCGGCGGGGTGGTGGGACTGCTGCCGAGGTACACCGCGGGCCCCGTGCTCAACCCCGACATTGTGCTGCGGCCGCTCGAGGGAATCAGCACGCGCCGCCGGATCGACCTGCTGGCCCGGCCCGAAAACCTGAAGCGCCGTTCGGTCATGATTGTCTCTGAGGCACTGCAGGGCATCATGGCCGGGCTGGTGGAACAGGGCTGACCCCTGGTTGGCCGCTACTTGAAGCGTCCCTTACTGTGACCGTGGCCGTTGCCGCGGCCCAATCCAAGCCCGGGGCCGTCGCCACCGCCCTCCGCGATCCGCTCAGCCGTGGCCTGGTCCCCGTTCTTCACCCCGGAGATCCGGACGGCGTCGCCGGTGGCGATATCCGCAATGGTTCCATCGGACGGCTTAACCCGCTTGCCGCCGTCGTCCGTTCCCGGGGAGCTTTCCGGCGCTGCGGCCGGAGCCTTGTGGATTTTTGTGTCCGCGTTAACGGCGTACGTCTGGGAGTAGCCGTCCTCGCTCTTGACCGTGATCGAGGTATCGCTGACGGCCTCCACGGTGCCGCGCTGCTCGAGGACGGCTTGGTAGGTGCCGTCCGCCTTCTTCACCACGCTCTCGCCGTGAAGGTGCTGCGGGCGCTGGGCCTTGTCCGGCTTGTTGTGTCCCGGGCCCTTCTCTGAATTCCCCGGCGCCGATGATGACGGGGACGGCGAGGGCGGGTCAGCGGCCCAGGCGATGGCCACGCCGGTGCCCGTCAGCGCGAGTGCCACCGCCCCGGCGAGCATGGTCTTGCGGATCTTGAACGGGTCCCTAACCAACATGAAACCTACCTCCCACAGCAACAGCAGGGCCTGCTTGTCCCTGTGACCGGCGCCCTGGAGCTTCAGTGTAGGGCCGGGATGCACGGCTGCACACGAGTAGTTCGCGCCATGTGGGAACCGAGTACTACTTAAACCGCAACCGGGTCGCAGCAGGTGCCGTTATGAACGCTCAGAACGACGCTAACTGCGACCCAGTCGCCGGTGGGAGGGCTAGACGGTGACGCCCAGTTTCTCCAGGATCAGCTCCCGGACCCGGCCGGCGTCGGCCTGGCCGCGGGTGGCCTTCATGACTCCGCCCACGATGGCACCGACGGCCTGGACCTTGCCGCCGCGGATCTTGTCCGCGACGCCCGGCTGCGCGGCCAGGGCGGCATCGATGGCTTCGAGCAGGGGCCCGTCGTCAGAGACCACAGCCAAGCCGCGCTTCTCCACGATCTCCGCGGGGCTGCCTTCGCCGGCGAGGACGCCGTCCAGCACCTCAGAGGCCATCTTGTTGTTGATCTTGCCTTCCTCCACCATGCGGGCGAGCTCCACGATGGTGGCCGGCTGGACACCGAGCTGGCCGGGATCCACATCGGCATTCTTGGCCCGGCCCACGATCTCACCCATCCACCACTTGCGCGCGACAGAAGCCGAAGCGCCGGCGGCGATGGTTTCCTCGATCTCATCCATAACGCCGGCGTTGACTACGTCGCGGAATTCGAGGTCCGAGTAGCCCCAGTCAGCCTGGAGGCGCTTGCGGCGGGCGGCCGGCGGTTCGGGCAGCGTGGCGCGGAGCTCCTCCACCCATTCGCGGGCCGGCACCACGGGGACCAGGTCCGGCTCGGGGAAGTAGCGGTAGTCGTCGGCGTCCGACTTGGCCCGGCCGGACGTGGTGGTGCGGGTGTCCTCATGCCAGTGGCGGGTTTCCTGGGTGACGGGCGCACCGGAGTCCAGCACGGCAGCATGCCGCTGGATTTCGTAACGGACCGCGTGTTCGACGGCGCGCAGCGAGTTCACGTTCTTGGTCTCGGACCGGATGCCGAACCGTTCCCGGCCGTGCGGGCGGAGCGAGACGTTGGCGTCGCAGCGGACGTTGCCTCGCTCCATCTTCGCGTCGGACACGCCTAAGTTCTTCACGATTTCCCTGACCGCCGCCACGTAGGCCTTGGCCAGTTCAGGCGCGCGGGAACCGGCACCCTCGATGGGCTTGGTGACGATCTCCACCAGCGGCACGCCTGCGCGGTTGTAGTCCACGAGCGAGAAGTCGGCGCCCTGGATGCGGCCGGTGGCACCGCCCATGTGGGTCAGCTTTCCGGCGTCCTCCTCCATGTGCGCGCGCTCGATCTCCACCCGGAACACGGTGCCGTCGGACAGTTCGATGTCCAGGTAGCCGTCGTAGGCAATGGGTTCGTCGTACTGGGACGTCTGGAAGTTCTTGGGGGTGTCCGGGTAGAAGTAGTTCTTCCGGGCGAAGCGGCAGGACTCGGCGATCTTGCAGTTAAGCGCAAGGCCGATCTTGATCGATGACTCGATCGCAGCCTTGTTCACCACGGGCAGGACGCCGGGCATCCCCAGGTCCACTTCGTTGACGTTGGTGTTCGGCTCATCACCGAAGACGTTCGGGGCGGAGGAGAACATCTTGGTCTTGGTGTTGAGCTCCACGTGGACCTCGAACCCCAGGACGGGATCGTACTTCTCCATGGCCTCTTCGAAGCTCAGGATTGCGTCAGTGTTCATTATTTTGCCTCCTGGCTTCCAACAAGGGTTTCGACAGGCTCAACCACCGAGGTGGCCAGCGCCGGGGCCTGGGCCAGCAGCGGCCCGCCCCACTTCGCCTCGAGCAGGGACTCCAGCACGGCGCCCACGCGGTACAGGCGGGCGTCCTCGCGGGCCGGGGCCAGCAGCTGGATGCCCACGGGGAGACCGTCCTCGTCGGCAAGGCCGCCCGGCAGGGACAGGCCCGGCACGCCGGCCAGGTTTGCCGGGATGGTGGCGACGTCGTTCAGGTACATCGCGAGAGGATCGTCCAGCTTCTCGCCGAGGCGGAAAGCGGTGGTGGGGGCCGTGGGCGAAATCAGGACGTCCGCCACGGTGAAGGCGGCCTCGAAGTCGCGCTGGACCAGGGTGCGGACCTTCTGGGCGGAGCCATAGTAAGCGTCGTAGTAACCGGCGGACAGTGCGTAGGTGCCCAGGATGATGCGCCGTTTGACCTCATCGCCGAAGCCGGCGGCACGGGTGGCACCCATAACGCGTTCGATGGTCATGGGGCCCTCTTCGGGGAGGACCCGCAGGCCGTACCGGACGCCGTCGAACTTGGCGAGGTTGGAGGAAGCCTCGGAGGGCATGATCAGGTAGTAGGCGCCCAGGGCGTACTGGAAGTTGGGGCAGGAGACCTCGACGATTTCCGCTCCGGCTTCCTTGAGGAGCTCCAGGGCATCGTTGAAGCGGTTTTCGACGCCGGCCTGGTAGCCCTCGCCGTGGAGTTCCCTGATGATGCCGATCCGCAGGCCTTCAACGTTGCCGGTTTTCGCCGCGGCGACGAGGTCGGCGAGCGGGTCCGGCAGCGAGGTGGAGTCGCGGGGATCGTGCCCGCCGATGACCTGGTGCAGGAGGGCCGAGTCCAGGACGGTCCGCGACACGGGACCGATCTGGTCCAGGGAGGACGCCATGGCAATCGCGCCGTAGCGGGAGACGCTGCCGTAGGTGGGTTTTACCCCCACGGTGCCGGTGACGGCGCCGGGCTGGCGGATGGACCCGCCGGTGTCGGTGCCGAGGGCGAGCGGGGCCTCAAACGCGGCGACGGCGGCAGCGGACCCGCCGCCCGAGCCGCCCGGAATCCGGTCCAGGTCCCAGGGGTTGCGGGTGGGCCCGTAGGCGGAGTGCTCGGTGGAGGAGCCCATGGCGAACTCGTCCAGGTTGGTCTTGCCCAGGATGGGCATTTTGGCGGCGCGCAGCCGCTCCACGACGGTGGCGTCGTAGGGGCTGTGCCAGCCCTCGAGGATCTTCGATCCCGCGGTGGTGGGCTGGCCCACCGTGACGATGAGGTCCTTCACCGCGATGGGCACCCCGGCCAGCACATGCAGGGCTTCAGCTTCGGCGCCGCCGGCGGCGCGGATGGCGTCCACCTCGGCGGCGACAGCGAGCGCTTCTTCGGCGTTAACGTGCAGGAAGGCGTTGACGCCGCGTTCGCCGCCGTCAACTGCGGCGATCCGGTCCAGGTACGCCTGCGTGACCTCGACGGAGGTCACCTCGCCCGCGGCCAGCTTTTCGGCCAGCTCAGCGGCGGAGAGGCGGATGAGTTCGTTATTGTCAGTCATGATTATGCCTCATCCAGGATTGCCGGGACCTTGAAACGGTTGTCATCGGAGTCCGGTGCACCGGAGAGTGCCTGTTCGGCCGTAAAGGTGTGCCCCACAACGTCCTCGCGGAAGACGTTGGTGAGCGGGATGGGGTGGGACGTGGCCGGGACGTCGTCGCCGGCGGCTTCACTGACTGATTTGACCGAATCAACGATGACGGCGAGTTCTCCGGCCATCCTGTCCAGCTCTTGGGCACTCATCTCGATGTGAGCGAGCCGCGCGAGGTGCGCAACGTCGTCACGGTTGATCGCAGCCATGGATCTCCCCTGCAAAGTTTGAATTGATTTCCGGTCCATTCTAGTGGGGAAACGGAGATGCCCGTCTGACGGCCCCCAGCGGGCGTCAGACGGGCACCTTCATGCCGTGGTACAGCCCATCAGGGGCAACACGCGGCAGGTACAGACTAACCGATTCCAATGGCTCCAGTCAGCATGCCAATTCCCAGCATGACCAGCGAAACCACTGCTGCGCGCCACAGCACTTTCTTGTGGTGGTCGCCGAGGTCGACCTTGGCCAGCGATACCAGGAGCAGGATGGCGGGAACCAGCGGGCTCTGCATGTGGAACGGCTGCCCGGTGATGGAAGCGCGCGCCATCTCGGCGCCGCTGATGCCGTAGTGCGCAGCAGTCTCGCTCAGGACGGGAAGCACCCCGAAGTAGAAGGCGTCGTTGCTCATGAAGAACGTCATGGGGATGCTCAGGAGGCCGGTGATGACCGCCATCAGCGGACCCATGTTGGACGGGATGATCTGCACCAGCCATGCCGACATCGCTTCCACCATGCCCGTGCCCTTCAGGACGCCCGTCAGGACTGCGGCAGCCATAACCATGCTGACCACCGCAACGATCGACGGCGCGTGGGCCACGATCTGTGTGGCCTGGTCCTTGACGTGGGGGAAGTTCACCAGCAGGGCGATGGCCGAACCGACCATAAAGACATACGGCAGGGGCACGAGGTCGGCGATGAGCATGCCCATCACGGCCACGGTGAGGGCCAGGTTGAACCACTGCAGCTTGGGGCGCAGGGTCTTGCGGTTGGGATCCAGCGCGGTGTCCGCCATGGCGGTGTCATTCTCATCCACCAGGGCTTCCGTGCGCTCCAGCACAGCTACGCCGGAACCTCCGACGGCGGGGGCTGCTCCGGCGGGGCCGGTCCCCTTGCGTCCGCGGCCGGTTCCGGAACCGCCGGCGGGAGTGCCGCCGTCGAACCCTTCGGCAGTATCGGGGACGCCCCAGATTTCAGGCTGTGTGGCACGGAGGCGGTTGCGCTCCTGCAGTCCGAGGACCCAGGCGAAGACCAGGACGACGGCCAGGCCGGCGGCCAGGGACGGGATCATGGGGACGAAGACCTCGTTGACGTCGATCTTCAGGGCACTGGCGGCGCGGGCGGTGGGGCCGCCCCAGGGGACGATGTTCATGGTGCCGTTGGCCAGGCCGGCCACGCAGGTGAGGACCACTGGGCTCATCTTCAGCCGGAGGTAGATCGGCAGCATGGCAGCAGTGGTGAGGATAAAGGTGGTGGAGCCGTCGCCGTCGAGGGAGACTGCTGCGGCCAGCAGGGCGGTGCCCAGGACCACCTTGGCGGGGTCATTGCCGAGCTTGCGCAGGATGAACCGGACCAGCGGGTCGAACAGTCCGACGTCGATCATCAGGCCGAAGTAGATGATGGCGAACATCAGCAGGGCGGCGGTGGAGGTCATCGACTTCATCGAGTCCATCACCATGTCGCCAATGCCCAGGCCGGCGCCGGCGAAAAGACCAAAAACTGTTGGGACGATGATCAACGCCAGCACTGGCGTCAACTTCTTCGTCATGATCAGCACCATGAATACCGCGATCATGGCGAATCCAAGTAATACCAGCACGGCTGGGCTCCTTCTTTGTGAACAGCGGCACAGCGGTGTGACGCGTGCTACAGACTTTAGGGTGGCCGGCGTCACGGCAGTGCCTTTGGCTCAATTGATTGGCATACTGCTTATTGCGAGCATTTAGCTCATTGTGCTCACGGGCTTAGCGGGCCCCGTTACCCATCTGGATCGAGGAGGATCATGCTGCGTTCCGATCCCCGCGCGCCGCTGCGGTTCTCCACCCAGACGCTGCTTCTGCAGCTGGCGGTGGTGCTTTTGGTGGTTCTGCTCAGCGCCGCAGTGCATGCCTGGCTGACCTATGACCGGGTGGGCCGCGAGGCGGAGAACCAGGCACTGACCCTGGCCCGGACGGTGGCCTCGGATCCGTCCGTGCGGGCCGACGTGCTGGCCATCAGTGAACAACCCGGCACTCCTCCGGCCTCCGAACTCGCTGCCGGGCCGCTGATGGCATCGGCGGAAGCAGTACGGGCCCGGACGGGTGCCCTGTTTGTGGTCATTACCGACGAAACCGGCCTGCGGCTGGCCCATCCGGATCCGCAGCGGCTCGGGGAAAGGGTGAGCACCGATCCGTCCGAGGCCCTTGCCGGCCAGGAGGTCACCACGCGGAACACGGGAACCCTTGGCCCGTCGGCAGGCGCGAAAGTGCCCATCTACGCCCCCGGCAGCAGCACCGTGGTGGGCGAGGTCAGCGTGGGCTATTCAATGGAGACCGTGGGCCAGAGCGTGGAACGGGACATCGGCCCGGTTGCCCTGACGGCCACCGGCGCGCTGCTTGCCGGCATCCTGGGGTCCTTCCTGCTGCGCCGCCGCCTGCAGCGCCTCACCTGGGGACTGGAGCCGGAAGAGATCAGCTCCCTGGTCCATGACCAGGTGGCGGTCCTGCAGGGTGTGGACGACGGCGTGATCGGCGTTTCCGCCGACGGCCGGATCACCGTCTTCAACGCCGCGGCGCAGCGCCTGCTGGGGCTGGGCGACCTCGCCGGAACACACTGGGAGGGCGCACCCGTACCGGACCTGCTGAAATCCCTGACCCGGCCCGGCTCCGGCGACGCTTCCGCCATTGAACTGGTGGCGGGCGGCCGGGTGCTGGTGGCCAATGCGCGCAAGGCCCTTCACCGGCGGGAGGACCTGGGCTGGGTGGTGATGCTCCGTGACCGCACAGAGCTGCAGCAGCTCACCCGGCAGCTGGACGCCGTGGGCACCATGTCCACGGCATTGCGGGCGCAGCGGCACGAGTTCGCCAACCAGCTGCACACCATCGCGGGGTTCATGAGCATGGGGCAGCACCAGCAGGCCCGCGAGTACCTGGCCCGGTTGGCCGCGACCGGGCCGCTGAAGTTTCCGGTGGACCAGGCCGAGCTGCTGCAGGACCCCTACCTGCAGGCCTTTGTTGGCGCCAAGGGCGTGGAGGCCGACGAGCGCGGGGTCGCCTTGCGGATCGGGCCCGAAACACTGGTCCACGGGCAGGTCACCGATGCCCAGGACGTCACCACCGTGCTGGGCAATTTGATCGACAATGCCGTCAACGCCGCGGTGGCCGGAACAGCTGCGGACCGGTGGGTTGAGGTGGAGGTGCTGGATGAGCCGGGTGACGACGGCGGTACCCTCCATGTGGTGGTGGCCGACTCCGGAGACGGGCTGGCGGAGGGAACGGCCGCGGAGGCGGTTTTTGCCGAAGGCTTCACCACGGCTTCCGGCGCGCTTTCCAGAAACAACCGTGCCGGCGGGGGCCAGGGGCTCGGGCTGGCGCTGGCCCGTCAGCTGGCCAGGCGCCGCGGCGGTGACGTCAAGGTGCTGGATGCCGGCACGCCTGGAGGTCCCGGGGCTGTTTTTATGGCAACGCTCCCCGGCACCACTGCGGGAGCCAAGGATTCCCAGCTCAATGATGCAGCGTCTCAAGATGCAGCTGGAAAGGACCACCATGGCTGATGATTTTCGGGTGCTGATCGTGGATGACGACTTCCACGTGGCCAAGCTGCACGCCGCCTATGTGGATTCCGTGGCGGGGTTCCTGGCGCTGGCCCCGGTGGGGACGGCGTCGCTCGCGCTGCAGGCCATCCACAGCCTGCGGCCGGACCTGGTACTGCTGGACGTCTACCTGCCTGATGCGTCCGGGCTGGACCTGCTCCAGCAGCTGGATGTGGACACCGTGATCCTCAGCGCCGCTTCCGACGCCGCCTCCCTCCGGGTGGCGTTCCGCCGCGGTGCGCTGGGCTACCTGCTGAAGCCGTTTACGGCCGATTCCCTGTCGCAGCAGCTTCGGTCGTACGCGCGGTACCGGCGCCTGCTGTCCCAAGCGGGCGCGCTGGACCAGGACGCGGTGGAGCGGGCCAAGCGGGCGCTGATACCCGGCGATGTCACGCCGTCGTCCAGGCCGCGCTCGGCCACGGAGGCGGCTGTCCTGGAGTCCCTGGTTCCCGGCGAGCAGTATTCGGCGGCGGAGGTGGCAAGCCGGGTGGGGGTATCCCGGGCGACGGCGCAACGGTACCTGTCCTCACTGGCTGACGACGGCGCAGTGGACATCCAGCTGCGGTACGGGACCACCGGCAGGCCGGAGCACCGCTACGGCCTGCCGGCTACCTGACCTCAGGAACCCGGAACGGAAACTAGCTGGCGCTCTTCTGGGCCACGAGCTCGATTTCAACGAGCATTTCCGGGTCCAGGAACGGCAGCACGTGCACCAGGGACAGGGTGGGCCGGATCTCGCCGAATACCTCACCGTGGGCACGTCCGGCTTCTTCCCACTGGCTGATGTCCGTCAGGTACAGCTTGGACTGGACCACATCCTCGAAGCTGAAGCCGGCGTCGGCGAGGACCTTCCCGAGCTTCTGCAGGATGAACTGGGTCTGGGAGTAGAAGTCGTTCCCCACGATGCCGTCCTCGCCGCTGGCCGCGGTGGCGGAAATGTACAGGGTGTTGTCCACCTGGACGGCCCGCGAGTAGCCGAGGGTCTGTTCCCAGACGGAGCCGGTTCCGAAGGTTTTGCGCATGGTGGGCCTTTCAAAGCTGGAATGAGTCGGCACCACTTTAGGGCGGCTACAGGTCGAGCCGGTAAACCAGCAGTTTTATGTCAGTTCCGGGGACGAACCAGTCCCTGTCCGGCACCCGCGCGAAGCCGGTTTTGTTGTACAGTCCGCGGGCGCTTTTCCAGGTGCTTCCGGTGGTCAGCGACACGGCATTGACCCCGGCCAGTGCCCTGGCGTGGTCCACGATGGCGGCCATCATGGCTTTGCCTGCGCCGCTGCGCTGCACGGCCGGGTCCACCACCAGCATGCGGAACTCCAGCTCGTCCCGCAGTGCGATGTCCGCGTAGGGCTCGCCGGCCAAAGCCAGGGTGACCGAACCCACCACGTTTCCGGCCCGCTCCGCCACCCAGACGGTGGCCTGGCCGGCGCGCTGCGCAACGTCCTGGACCTTGCGCATGTAGGGGTGGTCGGCGTCGTCGAAGTACCCGGCGGCCAGGTAGGAATCCCTGGTGATGCGGGCAACGGCGTCGAAATCGGATTCGACGGCGGGACGGACGGTTATCTGCTGATGCACCCATCAATGGTAGTGGTACCAGCCGGTAACACCGGCTGATTGTGCGCTTTTCGTGACTGAACTATCAGTCAGGGTGGGACGGGCAGTCACGGCGAAAACTTGCAGTCAGAGCGGAAATTTGCCGGACAGCTCCAGGCTGGCTGCGCAGGTCCAGGCGTCCAGGCGCTCCTGGTCGGTGGGTCCGCCATCCAGCGGGCTGGTCAGCCGGGGGCGGCGGACCCAGCAGCCGGCTTCCTCCGCGATCAGGGCACCGGCGGAGAAGTCATGCTCGTTGAGCCCGCGCTCCCCAAAGGCGTCGTGCGTCCCGTCCGCCACCATGCACAGGTCCAGCGCGGCGGACCCCAGCCGGCGGACGTCGGCGAATCCCTCCAGCAGCCCGGCGAACTGTGCGGCCTGCTCGGTGCGGACCAGCGGATCGTAGTTGAAGCCGGTGGCAAGGATCTGCCCCTTGCGGCCCGGCACAGGCCCTTCCAGCCGGGTCAGGGTGCCGGCTTCTTCCAGCCAGGCACCCTGGCCGCGGGCAGCATAGTAGATGCGGCCCAGCGCAGGGGCGTTAACGACGCCGGCCAGCCAGGCGCCGCTGGCGTCCGCCACCGCCACGGAGGTGCCGTAGTAGACGATGTTGCGGATGAAATTGGTGGTGCCGTCCAGCGGGTCAATGGACCAGCGGTAGCCGGTAGGGTCGGCCGGCCTGGTGGTGCCGTGCTCCTCGCCGGTGATGCTGTCCCCGGGCCGCGCGGCCGCGATGACATCCCGGACCGCGTTCTCCGCGGCCACGTCGAAGGCGGTGACCCAATCGCCGGCGTCGCCCTTGTTGCTGGCCTGGAGCGCGTCAGCGTTCCGGCCGGCGAGGACCCTGGCGCCGGCGGCCGCGGCCTGCCTGGCCACATCCAGCAATTCAGTCACGGCGGTCACCGGCTTGCCTCCGCTTCTGCCGGTTCTGTCGCAGAACCAGCGCCGTCTTCCAGTGCTGCGGGGCCGCCGGCCAGCAACTGCCGGAAGCCGTCCTCGTCCAGCACGGGTACGCCCAGCTGTTCGGCCTTGTCCAGCTTGGTTCCGGCGTTTTCGCCGGCCACCACGTAGCTGGTGTTTTTGGAGACGGAACCTGCTGCCTTGCCGCCGCGGAGCAGGATGGCTTCCTTCGCCTCGTCCCGGCTAAAGTTCGGCAGTGAGCCCGTCACCACCACAGTCAGTCCTTCGAGGGTCCGCGGCATGGACTCATCCCGCTCGTCTTCCATGCGGACCCCGGCCGCGGCCCAGCGGTTGACGATGTCGACGTGCCAGTCCTCGGCAAACCACTCCTTGAGGGCGGCTGCGATGGTGGGGCCCACCCCGTCCACGTGGGCGAGGTCATCCTCGGAAGCCTTGCGGATGGCGTCCATGCTGCCAAAGGCGGTGGCCAGGGCGCGGGAAGCCCGCGGGCCCACGTGCCGGATGGACAGCGCCACCAGCACCCGCCACAGCGGCTGGGTCTTCGCCTTCTCCAGCTCCCGGAACAGCTTCTCCGTGCTGGCCGTGGGTTTGGAAGGGGACTTCGCCGTGCCCTTGCTGTAGAAGTAAGGCACCAGTTCAAACTCCCCGGCGGGCACACCCTTGGTGCGCTTTTCACGCCTGATGCGGACATCGGCGAGCATTTCCGGGGTGAGGTCGAACAGGGCCGCTTCCGTGGTCAACGGCGGAACGTCAGGTTCTGCCGGCTGGGTCAGGGCGATGGCTGCTTCCCAGCCGAGGGCCTCGATGTCGAAGGCACCACGCCCGGCAAGGTGGAACACCCGCTCCCGCAACTGTGAAGGGCAGGATTTTGAGTTGGGGCAGCGGATATCCACGTCGCCCTCCTTGGCCGGGGCCAGGGGCGTGCCGCAGGAAGGGCAATCGGTGGGCATCACGAAGTCGCGGACCGGCGGATCCTGCTGGTCGCGCAGGGCCAGGACCGGCCCCACGATTTCCGGGATGACGTCGCCGGCCTTGCGCAGGATGACGATGTCGCCGATCTTCACGCCCTTGGCCTTCACCACGTCCTGGTTGTGCAGGGTAGCCATTTCCACAGTGGACCCGGCCACCTTGACGGGCTCCATCATCCCGAAGGGCGTGACACGTCCGGTGCGGCCCACGTTGACCTGGATGTCCAGGAGCTTGGTGTGGACCTCCTCGGGCGGGTATTTGTAGGCGACGGCCCACCGCGGCACTCGGGTGGTGTAGCCAAGGGCCCGCTGGGTGGCGAAGTCGTCCACCTTGACCACGATGCCGTCAATTTCGTGCAGCAGTTTGTGGCGTTTGTCCCCGTACCGCTTGATGAAGTCAAGGACATCGTCCAGGCTGTCCAGCACTTCGGAATAGGGGCTGACCGGCAGCCCCCAGTCCTTCAGCAAGGCGTAGGTTTCGGACTGGCTGCGCGCCTGGAGCCCCTCCCGGGCACCGATGCCGTGGACAAACATCTTCAAGGGCCGCTTGGCTGTTTCCGCCGGGTCCTTCTGGCGCAGTGAGCCCGCTGCCGCGTTGCGGGGGTTGGCCAGGGGCGCTTTTCCTGCTTCAATCAGCGCTTCGTTGAACTCGGCGAAGGCCTGCGAGGGGATGAACACCTCACCCCGGATCTCCATCTCCGCCGGAAACCCCTCCCCGCTCAGTTCCTGCGGGATTTCCTTGATCGTGAGGACGTTGTGCGTAATGTCCTCGCCCGTAGTGCCGTCACCGCGGGTGGCTGCCCGCACCAGTTTGCCATCCCGGTACAGCAGGTTGACGGCGAGTCCATCAATCTTCAGTTCAGTCAGCCAGCCCGGCTGATGCGTTCCGTCACCCAACTTCTCGATGCCGGCTGACGCTTTGGTGAGCCAGGCTTCGAGTTCCTCGAGGGAAAAAACATCCTCGAGGCTGTACATCCGCTGCAGGTGCTCCACGGCGGCGAAGGCGGCGGAGACTTCCCCGCCCACTTCCTGGGTTGGCGAATCGTTGGCCACCAGTTCCGGGTGGAGTGCCTCGATTTCCTCCAGCCGACGGAACAGTTCATCGAATTCGGCGTCGGAGACCAGGGGCGTGTCTTCCTGGTAATAGGCAAACCTGTATTTCCGGACGAGGTCCACGAGGTTCTCGTATTCCTCGCGCACTGATTCAGTGGGGGTTGCTTCCGGCTCGACGGATTCGGTGGTGCGGGTGGCGGCCTGTTCTGCGGGGCCTGGTCCTCTACTCACAGACCTATCTTGCCATCAAGGCAGGTCAGTGGGCTCCGGCCCGGAACCGGTTCCTGCCCCACCAGATGAAGGAAGCACCCGCGGCGCCCAGCAGCAGGACACCGCCGATGATGGGCAGGAGGCCAGAATTGCTGGAACCTGAATCACGGCCCGGGGTGACAGCGGCCACCCGGCTGGCTTGGGCGGACCTGGTGACGGGCGTGTTCCAGTCCTGTCCGCTTGAGGTGCCGGTGGGCGGCGGGGAACCAGCGTATCCGGTGGCCGAAGCGGTAGGACCGGCTGAATCTTCGGGTTCGGCGGACAGGGCGCCGGGTACGGGCTCCGTCATGGCAGGAGGCGCAACCGAAGGTGCGGACTGCTCCGGAGGCGCCGGCGCAGGGTCCGCGGGCGGAGTAGTCGGGCTTTCGATTTCCTTGGGCTTCCGGGTCCGTGAAGGCTCGGCAGATTGCGGGTCGTCTGCCGGGCCGGACCAACAAACCACAAGGCACCCGTCAGGAGATGTTGTGGACACGGGCGTGGGTTCCGAGGAATCCGCGGTTGCCGGGCCGCCCGGGAAGAGGCCCAAGGTGATGGCCAGGACTGCCGCTGATACCGTCGTCCAAGCAACGCGGAAGACCGGTGAAGACGGGGTCATTGCTACCTTTCGATGCGCGCAGTCCCCCACCGCGGCTTTCTGGTGTCCCCGGTAGTCTTCTACACAGCACAGCAGGGCCGCAAATCCCACCGGGCCCGCGGCCTGCCGTCATTCGCGTGTCAGTCCCTGTTTTCCGGCGGCAGCGCAACCTGGATTTTGCGCGCCTTTCCGCGCCCCACCACGTACCCGCGGCCGGGAATGAAGTCCGGGCTGATCCGGCCGAGCGATGTGTTCAGCAGGCTGTCACCTTCGATGTCTCCGGGGTTCAGCAGCAGGCCCCGCCGGCCGGACTTGAAAGGCTGGGCCAGGGACCAGGCCGAGGACCAGGTGGAAGTCTCGGATTCACCGATCACCCACTGATCCGCCTTGATGGACGCTGTCACCAGCTGGCCCACACCGGACTCCGCCAGGGTGTCGGTGAACTCGGTGAGCCCCTCGATGAAGATGGCCAGCGCGCCTGGGTTACCCGAAGAGTGCTCCACCAGGTCTTCCACTACCTCGGCCAGATCGTCCGCGCCCACCACCGAGCGGTTCCAGATGGGTAACGAGGCGACGGCGGACCGGCGGGCCCCGATATAGACGAGCTCAGTGGCCGGGTTGGAACGGCGAAGGGCGTAGGCCAGTGTCACGAGCGCCACGGTCCGGCCGGCGCCGGGCGGGCCGGCGAGCAGGAGCGGGCCCCGTGCCATGACCTCGGCCGGCTGGAGGGTTTCGTCGTCGACGCCGATCACGGGCAGGTCGGGTAGGCCGGCGGGCAGGACGTCCAGGTCCACCTGCTCCGGCAGCCTCTCGATGCCTGGGGCGGCCGCCAGGCCCTGGCGCAGCATTGCTTCGCTGAGCTTGTGCACCTCACGCGCCTGCAGGGCCAGGTTGGAGTTTCCGCCCAGAACGGCGAGCTGGACTTCGAGCCCGTCCAGCAGCCCGCGGCCCGGCGGGGAGCTTGCACCGAGCACGTCCCGCGGAACATCCATCGAGATGTAGTCGTCCTCCGAGGAGAGCCGGAGGACCAGGCGCCGCTGGATGGAAGCGAGCAGTGACGCGGGGACAGAGTTGGGGCGGTCCCCGGTGACCACCAGGTGGATGCCGAGGGTACGGCCGTCGGTGGCCAGCTGCAGGAAGATATCCCACAGCCCGGACAACCTGCTGTGTTCGTACGCCTCGCGGAATGCCGACATTCCGTCCACCAGGACAAAGATCCGTTTTTCGTGGGGCCGGTTGGCGAGCTTCCGGTACTCAACGATGGTGGAGGCACGCACCTCGGCGAACGCGGCGGAACGCTGCTCCGCGATGTCCCGCAGCAGGCGCAGCAGGCGCCCCACCCGTTCCACGTCGTCGCCGTTAATGATCTCACCCACATGCGGAAGCTCTTCCAGCATCCGCAGCCCCGAGGACCCGCAGTCGATCCCGTAGACATGGACGGGCCCGCCGCGGGGAGTCACGGCGGCAGCTATCGCAATGCCGCGCAAAGCAGCCGACTTTCCTGAACCGCCCGTGCCGTAGATGGCCATGTTGCCGTCTTTGTCCGGCTGGTAGAACACGGTTGGCTGGCCCTGGCGGACGGGGTCGTCGGCAACGCCGAGGAGGAGTTGCTCGTCAGTGCGGGGGTTGGGCAGCTTGGAGAAATCGTAGGTCTTGGCCAGTTCGTCCAGCCACGGTTTGCGCGGGGGCCGGATGGCGAGCGTGCCGGCGGCCCGGACAATGGTCGTGGTCATCCTCGCTATGTCGTTCGGGCCCGCCGGCGCCTCCAGGACGGGCTTTTCCGGGGCTGGAGCTTCCCAGCTGGGGCCGGAGCCGAAAGCCATTTCCACGACGTCGATCTGCGGCCGCTGGGGTTTGTCGGTGGTCCAGCCGCCGGCGTAGCCGGTTTGGAAGCCCTGGACCCGGCCGGGACCGGTCTTGGCCGCGCCCCGTCCCGGGATGGCGGGGTCGAAGTAGGCGGCGTCCGGGACGCCCAGGATATCGGTGGCGTCGTCCTCGTCGGCCATCCGCAGGGCGACCCTCAGGTTGGTGTTGGCCCGCAGGCTGTCCTTGATCACGCCGGCCGGGCGCTGGGTGGCCAGGATGAGGTGCAGGCCCAGGGACCGTCCGCGCGCCGCGACGTCCACCACGCCGTCCACGAACTCGGGAACTTCGTTGGCGAGCGCCGCGAATTCGTCCACGATGATGACCAGGTAGGGCGGCGCCTCCGGATCGGCCTCGCGCTGGAGCGCCAGCAGGTCCTTGGCCTTCTTCCGGTTCAGCAGCTGCTCGCGGTAGTGCAGTTCGGCGCGGAGCGAGGTCAGCGCACGCCGGACCAGGTGCGGCGAAAGGTCCGTCACCAGTCCTACCGTGTGCGGGAGGTTGATGCAGTCCGCGAACGCGGCCCCGCCCTTGTAATCGACGAACAGGAAGCTGACCCGGTCCGGGCTGTACGCCGCGGCCATGCCCATCACCCAGGACTGCAGGAACTCGGACTTGCCGGCACCGGTGGTTCCGCCCACCAGGGCGTGCGGGCCCTCGTTCTTCAGGTCCAGGTACAACGGTTCGATGCCTTTGGAACCCACCAGGGCACGCAGCGTGCCGTTGTCCTTGCGGTTGGCCACGGCGCTGCTGTGCACGGAGTTGTTTTCCGTCCACCGTTCAGCGACGGCCTGCGGGTTATCCAGGAAGTCCTTGCCGATCAGGGCGGCGTAGGAGACGGCGCGTGGGAGGTCGGAATCATCGGTGACCGGTTTGCCGACGTCCACCACCGGGGTGAGCATCCTGGCCAGCTGGGCGGCGAGCGCAGCGTCAACGCTTTCGCAGCTGACGGGGTAAGTGTGGCGGCCCAGCCGGACCTGTCCAGTGGTGGTGCCGTGGTCGCCGTCCACCACCATGAAGTCCCGGCAGGCAGCGGGCAGCGCCTGGACGTCCGTGGCGATCCAAAGTACGTGGACGCCTGCGTCCGGGCCGCGTTCGGCGAGCCGGGTGAGGCGTCCCCGGTCCACGGGGGCGTCGTCCTCCACGATCAGCACCACGGCCGGTACCACCGGTGCTTCCACTTCATGCCTGGCCGGATCCAGCAGCCCAGGGCGGAGGTCCGGGCCGGAACGCTTGGCGGCCGCTTCCCTGGCCTCCACCAGGTCTTCGAGGCGGGCTACCAGGGATGCGCCGCCTGCCGAACCGGCTGCCAGGTGGTCACCGGAAAGGGGGCTGTGCCCGGAACCGACGTGCGGCAGCCACTGGAGCCAGTTCCAGCGTTCCCGGGACTGGGCGGAGGTGATGGCCGTGAGGACCGCTTCGGCCGGCGAGTGCAGCCCTGCGAGCTGGAGCACCATGCCGCGCGCTACGTCATCCACCAGCCCGCGCGCGCCGGCGATGCCCAGCGAGCCCGCAGTCCGGAACTGGGATACCACCGGAACCCCTTCGATGTCCCGGAACTGCTTGATGCAGTCCTGGATTTCGCGGGCGTACGCCACCTCGGTGTCGTTGCTGGCCGGTTCCTCCAGGAGCACGCGCGAAGGCACGGTGCCCAGGCCGAACCGCAGGCCCAGGAAGCCGCCGTGCTCGGGGCGGTGGGTCCACAGCAGCGGGCCCAGTTTGTAGATGGCATCAACTGTGTCGCTGACGGAGGGCGCCTCCTGCAGCCGGACGGCACGCTCCACATGCTGGAGTTCGGTGATGTCCTCACGGAATGCGGCCATGGAAGCACGGAAATGCTTGAGCTGTTCCTTTTGCTGGCGCCGGGTCCGCATCTTCTGGTCCACATAGTGGCCCACGACGAACAGCGGCATCATCAGCATAAACAGCGCCGAGAGCGGGTTGTTGCTGACCGCAAAAATCACCGTACCCATCAGCAGCGGAACCATCAGCATGATGTACGGGAAGGGATGGTCCTCGGGGCGTTTGGGCCCGGCAGGCAGGACGCGTTTGGGTTCCTCAAACCGCGGAACCACCCGCGGTGACCGGTTGAATTCCACCAGGGGCGAGGTGGGCGCGGCCGCCTGGTTGTGTCCCAAGGGAACCACCGTGATGGTCGTGTCGCCCAAGGTGACGGTGTCCGAGGAGTTCAGCGTGGCCCGGGTGACCGGCAGGCCGTCCATCAGGAGCCCGTTGGCCGAATTGGTGTCCACGATTTCAACGCCCTCGCCCACGGTGATGCGGGCATGGCGTTTGGAAGTCAGCGGGTCGGAGAGCCTGATGTCCACGTCCCGGTCCCGGCCGATGTAGCTGGTGCCGGACGGCAGCGAAAATTCGCGGCCGACGTCGGGCCCTGACAGCACGCGGAGGGTGGCAGCCGCGGGACCCCGGCCGGCCCCGGCGTCACCGAACTGCGCGCTGACCTGGGCCAGCGACACCACGGAGCCGGGCCGGAGTCCGGATTCCAGGAGGTTGTCCTCGCGGGCCAGGACATTGCCGCGCATGCCCCCGCCCACAAAGGCCTCGTCGATCTTCAGCGAGAGGTTGTCCGGGGCGGGCGTGCCCTTGCGGGCAGCGTCTGCGGCCCACAGCGTTGTTGCCACATCGGCCACGGTGGCGAGGCCGTCCACGGTGATGGCGAGGTCCTTGGCCTCGGCAGGATCCCGGCGGAGTGTCAGCCGGATCCTCATCCTTCGTCCACGCCCCTCATCTTCTCGAGCAGGTACAGGTCATCGGCTGTGACAAGGTGCGATGTGACGGCGTGCTCCACCAGCCGGGCGCGGCGGTTGGTGGCGAGTTTACCGCCGCCTCCGCGAAGGCCCACAACACCCACCCGGTCCAGTTTGTCGCACACATTGTCCAGTTTCCGGTTGAAGCGGGTGAGTGCCCAGCCCAGCGTTTTGGCGGCCGCAGCGGAGGACGGGATGGCGCTGAATCCGGTCCCTTCACGCCGGAGCATCGGCTCGGCGAGCGCTACGATGAGTGCCTTCTGCGCGTCCGTGAACACCACCGGACCGATGGTGGTGTCCCCGTTGCTGTCCTCCTCCCGCGCTCCCTGCCGGAAGGCGGGCGTCTTCAGGTGGACAGCGAATTCGTAGGTGGTGGGTCCGGCCGTAAAGATGATGTTCGTGTGGCTGAACACCAGCGGGATCCGGGCCCCGGGCGAGAGCCAGGCCTGCATGCCGCCGGAGGCGTCTGCCACCGTGGCGGAGAGCATGCTGCCCACGTTGCTGAGCCACCAGATCCCGTCGTAGCGGGCCACCTGCAGGAACTGCCGGTGCAGGTACGGGTTGTCATCCACCTCAAGGTCGCCTTCGCGGCCGATGTTGAAGACGTCCTCGTCCAAAGGCTCGTACCATTCACCACAGAAATCTATTGCTAGATCCCCCATTTTCTGTGCCTCCTCGTCGGGCAAAGCTCTGTAAACCGTCGTTGTGCAAGTGCTTGGAATGCGGCGCCGCTCATGGGCCGGTGCAGCCGATGGAGGCTTCTTCCAGCGGAGAAAAGGCACCGTCCGAGCGGACGATCATCACCTGGAGGCAGGTCTGCCCGGACGGGTTCGGCGTCACCTGGACGGGGGGCTGCGCCACGGACTGGTATTCGCCGCCGCCCCCTATCGTGTAGACCCGCCATTTGTAGGTGTCTCCGGGCTTGGGCTGGGGGTTGTTCCAGGTGAAGGAGGCCTCGCCGCCGGGCGTCAGGGTTCCGGCGAGCCCTTCGACATCGGGCACGGTGCCGTTGTCGAGGGCATCGGCCGGCGGCTTGCTGGCTTGTTGGCTTTGGGGGGCCTTCGGTTCCTCCGCTGTGGCATTGGCGATCACGATGCCCACCACCGCGGCGAGGGCCAGCAGGGTACCGCCGGAGAGGGCGAGCCAGAGGTTGCGTTTCCCGTGGTCTGCGCCGGAAACAGGCGCCTGGGCAGGTTCCGCTACCCGGGCGGGCCGGTGGACGGTGGTGTCAGCGGCGTCGCCGCCGTCGGCAGGCCTGCTGTCCTGCAGGCTGCTGTCCTGGGGCAGGCCGGGGCTGAGCGCCGCACTGCCCCCGTTGCCGCGGAGGACCGTGGCCTGGGCCCAGTCCTGGGGCTGGGACGCCTGCACCGGCGGTGTTACTGCTGCCGCCGGGGTGAAGCGCGACGGCGGGGCCTCCGTTGTGGGGACCTGCGCCCGGGTGCGTGCCGGGAAAGTGGGTGCGCTGCCGGTCCGCTCCGGGTCGATGGCCGCGATGCTCCGTACGCGGGTTTCCTCGCCGCCGTCGTCCGGGTGGCCGTCCTCCTGGTGCGGCTCCTCCAGGACTTCGAAGGGCGTGACCGAGAGGTTCAGTTCTGCCTGGATGCGCTGCAGGGCAAGGGCGAAGGCGTGGGCGGAGGAGTACCGGGACTGCGGAGACTTGGCCATGGCCGTGGACAATGCCAGCTCCAGGGATTCCGGGACGTCGGCACGGCCGAGCCGCGGCAACGGCATGTTGCTGATGCGGTTGATCAGCTCGCGCTGGGAGTTGTCAACGCCCGGCATCACAAAGGGCGACCGGCCGGCCAGCAGCGTGTAGAGCGTTGCGCCGAGCGCCCACACGTCCACCATCACACCGTCCACGCTGCCGTCGGAGAACTGTTCCGGCGGGGACCACGGGATGGACATGCCGGAGTCCTCGTCGGTGTCGCCGGACAGGGTCCCGGAGATGCCGAAGTCCGTCAGGGCAGGGCGGTTGTAGTCGGTCACCAGGATGTTGGCGGGCTTGATGTCGCGGTGGGCGATGCCGGCGCGGTGGGCCGTCTCGACGGCGGATGCCACCTGGATTCCGACGGCCAGCACCTCGTCAACGCTGAACCGCTGCCGGCGGTACCGTACGTCGAGGCTGGGACGGGAACAGTACTCCATGGCCAGGTAGGAATGCCCGTCGTCGGTGACCTCTGCCTCGAAGATGGTGACGATGTACGGGTGGGAGGACAGCTGGGCCATCAGGTTGGCTTCGGACTCAAACCGGCGGCGGGCACCTTCGGTTTTCAGGTCCGAGAGCAGCACCTTGACGGCAACCTTCCGCCGCGGCCTGTCCTGTTCATAGAGGTAGACGTCGGAGAACCCGCCGGACCCGAGCAGGCTGACATAGGTGAACCCCGGGATGTGGGGTGGCGGCGCGGGCGGCCGTTTGGAACTCAAGGAATCTCCTCAAAACGCAGAGAGATGTTGTCGCCCAGTTCTGCGATGTCCCCGTCAAGCAGGATCGCCATCTCGTTCTGGGCCAGGCGGCGCGGCGGCTGGCCTTCGCGCACCAGGACGGTGCCGTTGGTGGCTTTGAGGTCGCAGAGCATCACGTGCCAGCCTTCCAGCCGGACCTCGACGTGCGAGCGGGAAATATCCCCGCCCGGACTGGCCACCTGGACCAGGCGGGGCATCACCCCGCTTTGGACCCGGGACACCGAAGGTTGCCTCCCGATCACCAGCGACTGGTCGAGGCCAACGAGTTCTCCGGTGGACATGCGCATCCGCCCCAGGCGCGGACGGGCCACCTGGACTGCGTCGGGCAGCAAACCGGCGCCGCAGGTGGCGCAGGCGGCACTGGTGGGCGGGTTGGCGTGGTCCTGGGGGCAGAGCCTTGCAAGCACCAACGGTCCGGCCTCCCCGGAACCGTTTTTCACCGTGTGGACTGGGCGGGCGGCCATCCCTGCCAGGCTGCCCTTCATGACTGTCTGGCCGTCGTGGTCGCCGTCATATTCCGCATGGCCCGTTTCCAGCGCGGGCGTAACCGGGGCGCCGGAAGCTGCGGATGGAAGCGCCGACAGCATGGGTGAGGGCATGGGTGAGGGCCTGACGGGAGGCGGTGCCGGCGCGCTGGCCGCGTCCGCCGTCCGCCAGGGTACGGAGTCGATAAGGCCGCCGGGTGCGGGCCGGACGCGTGCCGGGCCGGGTGCACCGGCGGAAGGCGCGTCCGGGACGACGGCGGGCCGTGCATCCGCCGTTGCCTGGGACGTTTCAGAATTGCCGGGCTTCGCGGGTGGGGCTGCTCCTTCCCGCTGGTCTGTTGTTTCCTGGCCTGTTGTTTCCTGCCCTGTTGTTTCCTGCCCTGTTGTTTCCTGGTTGGCGGCGTCCTGGTTGCCGGCCTCCGGGTTGCCGGCCTCCTGGTTGCCGGCCTCCTGGTTGCCGGCTTCCGGGCCGGCTGCTTCCGGGTCTTCGCGCATGGCCGCGTCTTCAATCCTGCGGACCACCGTCCGCTCCCACAGATGGTCGTAGGAGCTGGTCATCTCGCTGTCCGGCGCCAGTTCGGCAGCACTGGGGGCGGGGTCCTCCCGGGCTGCAGCGTCAGTCCCCGGGGCAGCGTCGGTTCCTGGGGCAGTGTCAGTACCTGGGGCAGCGTCAGTTTCTGGATCAGCATCAGTACTTGGGGCAGCGTCAGTTTCCGCGACTCCATCAACGCCGAAGTCCTCATCGATGACCGCGTAAACAGTCTCGGCAGACGCCCCATGCTCGGGGGCAACAGTGATCTCCGGGAGGTCTGTTGCCTGCTGCGACTCTTGGACGACCGGCGCTGGAGCCGGCACAGACAGGGCCGGGGCGGCTGGTGCCCCGGAAGAGGTTGCAAGGACCGGCGCGGCTGCGGCCGTTGCCGGATGTGGAGAAACGGCGGCCCGGTCTGCGGGGTCAGGCCCGGTATCGGCTTTGGTCCCGGCCTCAAGGGTGAGTACCAGGGTCTGCAGCAGCACCACGCCTTCCCCGAGCGGCAGTTCCGGCAGGTCAACATCCAGCTGCTCGGGCGATGGCAGGTCAACCTCCGGCTGGGGTGTCGCCTGGCGGTGCAGGCCGACGGCCGCCGTGGGGATGGTCAGCCGGCACAGCCCGGGATTATTGAGCCGCCGCTCCGTCCACGTAGTCACGTCCCGCCCGTTCAGCTCCCCCAGGCCGTCTGCCGACTGGACAGTTACGTCCAGGTCCCCCCGCAGGAACACACGGAGTGGGCCCTGGAAGTCGAGGATGCCGAAAGACGGGATGTTGGCCAGCGATCCGCCGGAGCTGCTGGTCACCGCGTGGAGGACCTCGTGCACTTCCGGCCGGCCTTCCAGCAGGTCCCAGAGTGCGGCTACGAGGGCGGGCTGGGTGCCCGGTCCCAGGAGGACGGCCGTGTGCGAGCGGACAATGCCCAGCCAGGTCCCGGGGATATAACTAACGGCCGTCATCGCCCGGTACCTCGCTCTCGTCCGCAGTGCCTGGTTCCGCACTGCCTGGTTCCGCACTGCCTGGTTCCGCAGTGCCTGGTTCCGGGGTGCCTGGTTCCGGGGAAACAGTGCGGGGCAGTGTTACTTCCTCTTCAGCCGGTTCCGGGCGTGGGGCGGTGGTGGCTGCACCGGCGTCATTCAGGACGTTCCGGGCGTCCACGACAATGACCGTGACGTTGTCCCGGCCGCCGCTGCGGAGCGCGGCCTGGATCAGGGCGTCCGCTGCGTCCTGGGGATGGCCCACGGTGCTGAGGATCCGGTAGATGTGTTCGTCCGTCAGCTCGCCGGTGAGCCCGTCGGAGCAAACGAGGACCCGGTCTCCCTCCTCTACCGGCAGCAACCAGTAGTCGGCCTCCGTCTCGTCGCCCGTGCCCAAGGCGCGCGTGACCACGTGCCGGCGCGGATGGATAGTGGCCTGTTCCGCCGTGATCTCCCCGGCGTCAACGAGTTCCTGGACCTCGGAGTGGTCCACGCTGATCTGCTCGAACCTGCCCTGGCTGAGTCGGTAGGTCCGGGAGTCGCCAATGTTCATGACCAGCCAGTAGGGCATGCCCATCTGTTCCACAATGACGGCGCCCGTCAGGGTAGTGCCGGCCCGCGCGCCGGTGGCCTCGCGGATGGAATCGTCGGCTTTCACCAGGTACTGCTGGAGGACGGCCGCCGTGACGCTCCGCTCCCCCGTGGTGAGCTGGGGTATCCCGGCCAGGGCCCGGACGCACATACCGCTGGCAATCTCGCCGGCTTCGTGGCCGCCCATCCCGTCCGCCACGGCGAAGACGGGATCGGAGGCAATGTACGAATCCTCATTCAACTCCCGGCGGAGTCCCCGGTCCGTCCCGTGGCCGACGCCCAGGCTGAGCCCTGCCCCCGGTTCAGTGCGGGAGGGAACGTTTGCGGGCTGTTGGTTCATGCCTGTCCTAGGTAAAAGGTGCGGTCTCCAAAATGGACACTGGATCCCGGAGTAACAAATGCGGGCACTCCCGGCTGAAGCGGCGTGCGGTTGCCGTCGGGGGTGGTCACGGCGCTGCCGTTGGTGGAGTTCCGGTCCGTCACCCAGATACCGGCCCCGTCAGTCAGCAGGTGCAGATGGGTCTTGGAAATGGACCGGCCGGGATCGTCGACGGCGAGCAGCTGGGCCTGCTGTTCGCCCGCCTGGCCCACCGGGTTCCTGCCAACCAGCACGCTGCGGTCCAGCTGGAAATCGCGGCCGTCGTCCAGCCTGATCCGCAGGACCGCGGCGGGTGCGGGTGCGGCTGATCCCGGGCGCACCTGGGTTCGGTCCACGTCGTCGTCCGGATGCCGGCTCTGCGCCGCGGCCGGTGCGGGGGCCCGAACTGCAGGTGCCTCGGATGCCGGGGCTTGGAATACAGGGGCTTGGAATACAGGGGCTTGAAATGCAGGGGCCTGCGGACCCGGCGCCTGGTACGGGGCAACCGGAGGCTCCGGCAGGGTGCGCTGGGTGGCTGCCGGCGCGGGCAGGAGGGGAGCGGCGCCAGCCACCGGCGACAACACCTGCTGCACCGGGGGCAGGTCCAGCGGGGCGAAGCTGTACGGCCCCTGGATGCCGCCGGTAGTGATGGGATTGCGGCCCGCCTTGACGTCGAAGGCGAGGGTCTTCGCGGCAGCATCGTGCCAGCCCCGAAGCCTGCCGTTCTTGTCCCAGCTGTTGGACACCACCACCAGCACGGCCCAGGCCGCGCCGGCCAGCACCAGCGGGGTGAGGACAAAAAGTGCGGCCCCGAACCACTGGAAAACCACCACAAGGACCGCAGCGAGCAGTGCCAGCAGGATGCCTGCGCCGGTGATCAGGCCGCGCAGGAAGACAGGCCCGGCACCAGGCGCGTAGCCGTCGTTGTCCGCACCGCGGATCCCCATCAGCAGGTTGCCGGGAGTCTTGCCCGTCCGGGCTTCCCACCCCATCACCACGGACAGGTAAACGAGGGTCAGTCCCAGCCCGATGCCGCCGAAGAGCACCAGGGAGGCGGTGTCGTAGATGATGAAGCCGCCGCTGCGGGTCCGCGTGACGCCGGCGAAACCGAGGGCAAACGCGACCACCAGTACTGCCAGGGGCGGAAGCCAGTCAATCACGGCAGCACCAAGGCGCTTGCCCGGCGCGGCCGGAACAAGCTGAAGATTCACTGCCATTCCCGTTCCTCCCCCTGGACCGGCACCCACCTGCAGGGTGGACCCGCCAGCGCTCCCCCGGCCCGTGCCCGCGTTCATGCCCGCGGCTGGAAGTGCCTGGGGCCTTTCTACTACCGGGATAGTACCGGGAATCCCGGACCGGCGCGCGCCGGAGGAACCCGCGTGGGGCTCAACAGCCGGGTAAGGCCGGCGGATGCTGCGCGCTGACCGGTTGGGCAATGGCGCCCCGCAGGCTGTACAAAAAGCAGCCCCGGTGCGGATCAGTTGCCGGCAGTGGGGGCAGCGCCCGGAGTCGTCTGTCACTGGATACTGGGTCCTTGCCTGGTTGTATCGGGCACTGTTGTATCCGGAGCTGTCGTGTCGGGCGTCGGTGGGCCGGCCGTCCCGGCGTCCGGCCTGGCCGGCGCTTGAGCCGCTTCCGGCGCAGGACGACGGCGGCCGGGCACCTTGAGGGACGGCAGCACGGGGAGTGCCGGCCTGGCGCCGCGGCGGCCGAGGAGGGTGCGCGCGTCCGCGAGCAGGGAACGGGGCGAGAACCTCGCCTGCTGCCGGCGCCAGAATCCCACGGTGGAGGTCATCTCTTTCAGCGAGCCGTCAACAATGCTCCAGTACTCCCGGACCTCGTCCTCACTGGGCTGGCCGGCGCCAAAGATGGATGCGTCCGCCCGCCTGGCCAGCATGGTGGTGGTACCGCCGCTGGCGGGGAACGCCTCGGCCAGTAACGCTGCGCTTTCGCGGCGCGTCGAACGGGTGTCGACGGCGGCCCCCATGTCGGTGGCAAGGCTCACCACCTCGCTCCAGCCCCCGCCGACCCGTTGTGCAGGGTCACCGTCGCGGAAACGGGACTTCCGCCGTCGTGATTTCAGCAAAGCAATCAGCAACAGCGGCAACGCGAGGATGGACAGCGGGACCAGCGCGACGCCCAGGGCGCCCAGCAGGGCTCCCCAGAACAGCCAGGGGTTGTTCTTTTTCTGGTCCGCGTCCAGGGCGTCCGGCGACGAGTCCGGCGGCAGGTCCGCGGGTTCCTGCGGCGGGGGCGGCGGCTGCAGGACCTGGGGCTTGGGCTTGGACTTGTTCTCCGGATCCGGCGGGATGGGGACGTTATCCTTGGGCGGGGTGGGGTCGAAGCTCACCCAGCCCACCCGCTCGAACGCAACCTCCACCCAGGCGTGGACATCCTTGCCGGTGATCTTCACTTCCCCTGCCCCGTTTTCCGGGCTCGTCGGCTCAGGGTAGAAACCCATCACCACGCGTGACGGGATGCCGAGGTGGCGCAGCATCAGGGACATCGCCACGGCGTACTGCTCGTCGTCACCGAGCATCTGCTTGGCCGTGAGCAGGTTCCTGATACGTGCGGACCCGTGGCCGGAGACGCTGGGCAGCTGCCCTTCACTGACCAGGCCGTTGCTGAAGGCCCCCGTTTTTTGGAAATGCGCTTCGATCTGGCGTACCCGGTCGATGGCCGTGGGGGCATCAGCCAGGCCGTTCGCCTGCGATCCCACCACCGGCGGCACCTCCATCGGGTCCGGCAGGGACACCTTGGCGAAGTCGTACTGCGTCAGCTGCCCGTGCTCCAGTTTCACGGGGTCCGATACCTGGACGCTGTAGGAGTCGCCTTTGGACAGCCCGTTGGTGGTGACTGCGGTATCCGTGCCCGAGTTGAAGTAAAGGCCCGACGCCGCGGCGGAGGCGCTTTGGCCAAAGCTGATGCCGGTGGTCTTGCGGCCGCCGGGAACAAAGAATCCCTGGTAGTCCTCGATGGTGATATCGATGGAGTAGTCATTGGTGGGGACCACACCCGATGTATCGGCCAAGGTGTTGATGGACTCGGTATCACCTACCTTGCTGAAGTTGCCCGAACCGTTGGGATCCATGGTGTAGTTGGTGCCGTTGAAGGCGTCGAGGGCGCCCAGCCGCACCCGGCCGTCGCGCGGCAGCCCCTGGACCACAAACAGGGTGTCGTCCTTTTTGTCCCTGACGAACGTGCGGAAACTCGCGAGCGGTGTGATGTAGTCCTTGGGATCGAACGGCGGGACCACAACGTTGCGGAGGACCTTCCGGTCTCCCCCGGCGGTCACCAGCGGGGCGGACAGCGCAGTAACGGCCACGCTGGCGGCGATAACTCCCGCTGCCATGCCCAGCCTGCGCAGCCTGGCCCGCTGCGCTGTGGCGGAGTCGATCTGCGGGTTGTTGACTGCCACCTTCCGGCTGCTGCTCCTGCGGAGGGCGTCCCGGCGGAACGTTGCCCAGGCAATGCCGAGCACCGTCAGGCCGATGCCGCGTTCGAGGGTGAGGAAAGCGGCGTTGGTGCTGAAGGCGATACCCGTGACGAAGAGGACCAGTACGGGGATCAGCGGCAGGTAAGGCGTCCTGGCCCGCCAGGTCAGGACTGCTGCCACCAGTGCCGTGATCATGGAGCTCAGGAACGGGACGATGAGCACGCCGCCGGCAGTTCCCACCGGGACCCCGACGGTCAGCATGTCCTTCCAGGCGAACACGATGCCCAGGAGGAGGATCCGGAGCGAGTCCAGGGTCGGCACGAAGCCGGCGACGGCCGAGTCAGGCACCGCCAGCAGCGTTCCGAACACGAGGTAGGCCCCCAGTGCCAGGGCCGAGGTAATGAGCAGCCCCAGGCGGAGGTGGGCGTTGAGGACGCCGAGGGCCAGGCCCAGCAGGATCCCGCCGAAGCCGGACAGGAGGTAATACGGATCTCCGCCGAAGCTGAGTCCGAAGCCGAGCAGGCCCAGTCCCAGGAGTACGGTCAGGGCGCCGGCGTCGAGCAGGAAATGCCAAAGCGGCTGGCCGTCTGCGAAGGCTGACCCGCCGGCGTTGCGGAATGGCTGGCGCGCTGACGGGGTGCGCGGGCGCAGGCCTGGTGCGGAGGTCATGCTGCCGCCTTTCGGAGAACGATGCCGAGGTCGGCGAGGTCGCCCAGGGTGAGCACTGTCAGGTCGGCGATGTTCGCCCTGCTGGAGGCGGCGCCGGCCTCCACGCGCACGGCGAGGCTGCGCACCCCTGGCGGAACGGAAGCGGCGGCGGACCTGAGCTGGGTGGCGGTGACGTTGCTGCCCACCACAAAGAACACGACGGAGGCGTTGGGCACGGTATCGGCCAGCGTCCTGGCGAGGTCGACGGCGGTGCGGCGCATGGGTGCCCCCACGATCCTGGTCATGTCATCGAGCATGTTCCGGCCGGTTTCGCACCTCAGCGGGCCTCTTTGCGTGAGGACGTCCAGCTCGCGCTGCTCGCGGATGGCCTGGCGGCCGATGGAGGCGGCAGCGGAAATGGCCATCTCGAATTCCTCTTCCGAGCCGTATTCGTCCGTGTTGATGGACAGGGACACGGCGAGGTGGGCGCGCCGGGTCTCTTCGAACTGGCGGACCATGAGCTTGTTGGTCCGCGCCGTTGTTTTCCAGTGGATGTGCCGCCGGTCATCGCCCGGGACATAGTCCCGGAGGGCGTGGAAGGACACGTCTGCGCTGGACAGCTCCGTGGTGGGCATGCCTTCCAGGTCACGGATGAACCCGGCAGCCGATCCGGCCAGAGCCACCGTGCGGGGATGCACGAAGAGATCCTGGGGCACGGTCCACTGGACCTGCCGGCGCAACAGGTGCAGGGGGTCGGCGCGGACCGAGCGTACCGGTCCGACCACGATCACGGCACGCCGTGCGGTGGGGATGGTGAAGAGGTCCTCGTGGACCTGCTGGGGTTTCATCCGGGGCAGGTGGAAGACCGCGGTGACACCGCCCACGGGCAGTTCGACGGCGGCGGGCAGCAGGGGCCGGCTGGAGGTGTTGGTGACGGCGATGCTGCCCACGGCGCTGTCCCCCACCGCGACGCGGGTCCGGGCAAGGTCCAGGACCACTCCGTACGTGGAGCGGCCGAGGATGAAGCCCACGGCGATCACGAACATCACAAAAGCGGCCACCGCGGCGGCCTTTGCCTCCTGCCAGCCGTAGGCTTGCCCCGCGGTCCAGAGCAGGATGGCGGCGGCCAGTACGGACCAGCCCAGCACGCTGACCACCGAGAGGACGGGCCAGGCGTGCCTGAGCCACGCCTCCCTGGCTGCACGCCAGGCAGGGGCCAGGACAAGCCCGGCAGTGCTGCTGGCCTCAGCCCAGACGGCGGACGGGTGCAGGCGCGTGGGCTGGCCGTTCCGGTGGAAAGGTTGCCTGAGGCGCGCGGCGATCCGGGTCAACGGGGTGCCGGTGGACATATGTGAACCTTCGTGGGTTGCGATGGGTGGAGTAGTTGCCGCCGGGTGCGGCGGTCAGGCGTTGGTGCGCTGCTGCGGCGCGGCCACGTCCGCCAGGATGCGGGCCAGGACGGCCTCGGGGGTAGCACCCGAGAACTCCGCTTCGGGATCCATCACGAAGCGGTGGGTCCACACCACGGGGGCGAGTTCCTTGACGTCGTCCGGAAGGACGAAGTTCCGGCCCTGGGAGGCGGCCCAGACCTTCGCCGCACGCACCATGGCCAAGGCACCGCGCACGGAGACCCCCAGCCGGGTTTCCGGTGCACTGCGGGTTTCCTCGCAGAGCCGGGAGATGTATTCCAGGACTGCAGTGTCCACATGGGCGGTGGCGGCGAGGTCGGCCATGTCCGCCACTGCCTGGGTGGTGATGACGGCGGAGAGTTCCAGCGAGCGGTCCTTCAGGTTCGAGCCGCCTAGGAGCCGGACTGTGGACGCGTGGTCCGGGTATCCGATGGACGTCTTGATCAGGAAGCGGTCGAGTTGTGCTTCCGGCAGCCGGTAGGTACCGGCCTGTTCGATGGGGTTCTGCGTTGCCATCACCATGAACGGCCGGCCGGCCTCGTAGGTGACGCCGTCCACCGTCACACGGGATTCCTCCATGACCTCCAGCAGAGCCGACTGGGTCTTCGGCGAGGCCCGGTTGATTTCGTCAGCCAGGACGATGTTGTTGAAGATCGGGCCCTTGTGGAACTCGAACTTCTGCGTCTTCTGGTCGTAGATGGTCACGCCGGTGACGTCTGAGGGCAGGAGGTCCGGGGTGAACTGGATGCGGTTGTTGGACCCCTGCACGGTGGCAGCCAGGGCACGCGCCAGCGAGGTCTTGCCGGTGCCGGGGGCGTCTTCAAACAGGACGTGCCCCTCGGCCAGCATGGCCGTGAAGGTCAGCCGGATAACGTGTTCTTTGCCCAGGACTGCCTGCCCCACGTTGGCGACGAGCTTGTCGAAGGTGTCTGCAAACCAGGCGGCCTGCTCGGTGGTCATGGTCATGGTTGGTCCTTTTCTTTGGAAACGGTACGGGTCAGCTGGTACGACGCCGGCGGGCGCCTATCGCTGTGGCATTCCCGCGGGCGGGTTGCCGGGGCGGTTGGTGGTGTCGCTGCGGACGTAGTTGCCGGCAGCCGCACCGCTGGTGAGGTGGTACCAGATCCCGGAGGGATTCTCGTTGGTCTTGTACCAGACCACATAGAAGTCAGAGTCAGCCGGCTGGTTTTCCGGCATCCACTTGCCTGGACTCTGGCAGCTGGAGGGGTTGCCGGCGCGGAAGCTGTCGACGCCGTAACCGGGCTCGGTGCAGCTGCGCACCGGCGTGGCGGTGATGCTCCATGCGGTGGGCTGCGGGGGCGGCGGCGCCGCGCCGCTCCGGGACGTGTCGCTGCCGATCCGGCCCGGCTGCCCTGCACTGATGGCCCGTACCCTCAAGGTGTGCGTCTCGCCGTAACCCGCGCCAGTGGAGAACGAGCGGGCGTCGGTGTTGGTCCAGGCGCCGCCGTCGAGGCTGTACTGGTAACCGGTGACGGGCCGGCCGTTTCCGTTGGGCTGGGTCCACGTCCAGGAAACCGACCTTTCTCCGACGGGCTTGTTGGCACCTGTCACCACCGGGGCATCTGCCAGGCCGTAGGGGTTGACCGAGTTGGAGGGGGCGCTGGCATCCCCTGCAGCGGTGCTGCGGGACGATACAGCCCACACCACCACAGCCGTGTTGGTCCCGTTCGATGCCGCAACAACGCCTCCGCCGGCAGGGATGCTTCCGCTTCCTCCTCCGGATGTGAGGCTGTACCGGTACGTGATTTCCCCGGGGGCGGAACCATTTCGCTGCGCGTCAGTCAGCACGGTGAAGCGCACGTCGATCTTGCCGCCGTTTCCGTCGGTCTCCACAAGGGATGCCGTGGGAGCGGCCACGGTTCCCGGCTTGCCCACTGCCCGGATGGCTGCCGACTGGGGGCTTGTCCCGCTGGTTCCTGCCTTGTTGGTGGCCGAGACCGTGAAGGTGTAGTTGGTTTCGGAGTTGTCCACCGTGACGTTCTGCGAAGTGCCGGCAACCTGCTGGCTGGATACCACTGCCCCACCCCGGAGGGTGGTCAGGGTGTAGGCGGATACGGCATCGCCGTTGTTGTTGGGCGCAGCCCAGCTGACCTTCAGCTGGCTTTGCGAACCGAGCGAACCCGCCTGGGCAGCAGTGGGCGCGGTGGGCGTCGCCGGGACGCCGGCGGGAACCTCGGCGGCCGAATAGGGGCTCCACTCCGACGGTTCCTTGGCGTCATTGCGCGCCAGGACCCGTATTTTGTAGGAGACGCCGTTCTGCAGGCCTTTCCAGACGTAGCTGACAGCGGTCAGGTTCTGGATCTGGGCGTTCTGTCCCGGCGGCGGCGGTGAAATCTCCAGGTCGTAGGACTTCACCGGCGAGCCCTTGCTGGCCGGTGCGGTCCAGTTGATGGACAGCTCCTTGTCGCCGAACTTCAGCGAGGGCGCCAGAGGGGTCTCGGGCTTGACGTCCGGGCGCACCTCCGCGGAAGCGGGCGACCGGTCCGACTCACCGAACTCGTTGGTGGCCGTCACCTGGAAGTGGTACGTGGTGTTGTTGACCAGCCCGTTGAGCGTGCACGTGTTGGCCGCGCAGTCCTGCTGGAACCCGCCCTCGCCGTACACGGTGTACTTGGTGATGGGCGAGCCGCGGTCCGCGGGCGCCGTCCAGTTCAGCAGCGCCGTCCTGTCCCCCACGCTCTGGGCCTGGGGGGTGGCGGGCGCCTGGGGCTTGTCCTTGACGGTCAGCCGGATGCGGGCTGTGGCCTGCCGGGTAGAATCCCCCGTCTTGTCGGCCACCATATAGGACACCACCATGGTTCCGGTGAAGCCAGGGGCGGGTGTCACGGTCACCGAGTCTCCGTTGACTTCCACGTTGCCGCTGCCGGTTTCGGTCCCGGCCGCGATGATCTTCAGCGCAGTTTCCGGGAAGGGGTTGGCATCGTTGGCCAGGACGTTGACGGTCACCGGCTTTCCCGCCGCGGCGTTGGGTTCGAGATCGTCATTCGCCACCGGCTTGGGCCGGTTCGAGGCCGTCACGGCCAACTGGTAGGTGGCAGTGGCTTCGAGTCCGCGGGGATCCCGGGCCTTGACCTGGACGGCCGCGGTGGTTCCGGTGCCGCTGGAGTCCGCCGCGGAAACCTTAAGATTCTTTCCGTCAATGCTGGCGTTGAAGCCTGCAGTTGAACCGCCCACCAGCTCGTACTTCATCTTGTCGACGTCATCCCGGTCCGGGTCCGAGGTGAGCTTGCCCAGGTCGGTGCTGGCGGAGTCACCCTTCGGGACGTCCACGGTGGCGCCCAGGAGCTCGGGCGGATTGTTCTTGTTCGGATCGGGCAGCACCTTGGTGCGGATGCTGAGCGTGGACTTCAGGCCCGCCGGATCATCCGGGCCGGTTCCGTCCGTCACTTCGAAGGTCAGCGACCCGGGGCCCACGTAATCCAGACCGGCCGCGTACTTCAGGCCGGTGCCGTCCCCGGTCACGGGATCGCCGCCGTCGGCGCCGATCAGTTTGATCCGGTCCGCCTGGGTCAGCCGCGGCGAGCGGCCCTCGCGGACCTTCACCCACTCGTCCAGGTCAACGTTCACGGCCTGGCCCGCGATGACCTCGATGACCTCATCCTTGGCCAGGGTAGGCACCTGCTGTCCCAGGCCGGGGACCCAGATCACCGCCGTCGACTGCTGGCCATCCACGTCCTCCACGGTGTACGGGATGAGCTGCGGCTGCCCGGTAAGGTCCACCACCATGTTGCCCTCCGCGCCGGGCCGTGCCGTGGTGGCCTCCGTGCTGATCTGGAGGTTTTCGCCCACGCCGTCGGGGTCCTCGTCGTTTTTCAGGACGGGGACATCTACAGCGGTCTTTCCCAGGGTCTGGGCGGACGTCACCCTGTCGTCCCGGGCGATGGGCGCCTTGAGGGGCACCTCGTTGTCCACCACCACACGGATGGCCGCCTGCGCCGAGGCGTCCCTGTCGTCGGCGATGGTGTAGCGCACGTTGACGGTTCCGGCTTCGCCCGGCGCCAGCAGGATGATCCTGCCGCTGGCCTTGCTCACCGTGGCCTGAAGTGCCGGATCAGCTTCGATGCCGTCCGTCAGGATGCGGATGAGGTCGCCGTCGGGGTCCGTATCATTTCCGGTGGCGTCGACGGCGATCTGCCGGCCGGGCCGGACCCTTACCTCGTCGTCGACAGGAGTCGGTTTCTGGTTGACCTCGCCGCGCGGGGCGACCCCAACAGTCACCGTGCCGGTGTTGGCTGCGCCCTGCCGGTCCACCACCTTATAGCGGAACGTGTCGGTGCCGGCGCCGTCCCCGGCCGCCGTGAAGTCGATGAAGTTGCTGCCGACGGTGGCGGTGCCCATGGCCGGGGTGCTGTCGATGCCGGTCAGCTGGACCGAATCGCCGTCCGGATCGATGCCGTCCAGCGGGACAGGAATCCTGACCCTACCGCCGGCAACCACCCGTGCGGTCAGGTTCCGCGGCTGCGGACGCGAGTTCGCTGCGCCTTCCAGCGGCAGGATATGGATGGTCACGGCGGCGGCCCTTTTTTGGCCCTGCGGGTCCACGGCGTTGTAGATGGCCCGGACCGTCTTGGGCTGGCTGCCGGCAATGAAACGGACGGCGTTCTCCGAGACGAAGCTTTTCCCGTCCGCCGGGTCCACCCCCTGCGGCAGGACTGGATCCACGGTCAGTTCCTGGCCCTGCGGGTGGGTGTCGTTGTCGAGCACAGGGATAGTGACGACGTCGCTCACCCGGACATTCACTTCGTCCGGCTTGGGCTGGGGTGCTTCCACGACGGCGGGGGCCGGGACCGGGACCACCGAGACGCTGCCGGTGGCCGACTTCTTCCCGTTGGACATGGTGTATTCGAAAAGGATGGGATCCTTGGTCCCCAGGATGTCCGTGATGCGCAGGACGCTGTGGTTGATCACACTGACCGAGGCAGTGGAACTCTCGGGGAGCTTCACGGACTGCAACACCAGGACGCCGCCGGACGGATCAGAATCGTTGGCGAGCGGGTCCAGCAGCACGCTTCCGCCCGTTGGCATCAGCGCGACGTCGTGGACGGCCACGGGGTTGCCGGTGTCGTCGCCGGATTCCACATCCACCCGGATGAGGCCCTGGCTGCTTTGCGGCCCGTTGCTGGCGATGTAGGTGAGGTAGACCGGACCTGGGGTGGTGCTGCGGAACGTGAACGTGCCGCCGTCGGTGACGGGGCCCAGCTCGACGGGGGCGTTGGCTTCCACCTGGGCCAGCCGGAGGGCACCTCCGTTGGGATCAACGTCGTTCTTCAGCGGGGCAATGACAAGGTCCTGGCCCAACACGGCCGTGACGTGGTCGGCGTTGACCACAGGGGCCAAGGCACCCGGGGGCTGGACGTTCACCACCACTTTTCCGGTGACCGTGGCGCGGCCGTCCCAGATGGTGACCTCCACGTTCTTTTTCCCGGCGGTCGCGCCGGAATCCTGGAACGTCAGCAGGCCGTCGCGCCGGACCTTGACTTGGTCCTGGTCATTGTCTGCCTTGGCGTCCAGGAGGACCAGGTCGTCGCCGTCGGGATCAATCCAGTCGGTGAGGATGTTCTGGCTGACGGTTTTGCCCTGTTCCACCAGCATGGTGGTGTTGTCGCCGCGCTTGAACTGGGGTGGTTTGTTCTCCTTCGGGCCAACCACGCTCAGGGTCACCTGGCCGGTGGCGGAGAGGCCGCGGCCGTCCGAGGCGTTGTAGCTGAACGCCTCCGTCCCCGGTTTCGCGTCCGCCGGAACCGAGACCTGGAAGGCGGTGCCGCCGTAAATGTTCTCCAGGGTGCCGGCCTTGGGGCCGGAGTCAGTCACGGCCGCGGTGAGAACGTCGCCGTCGGGATCGGAGTCATTGTCAAGGACGCTGAGGATGGTAGTCCGGCCCGGGCGGACGCCGACGGCGTCGGGCTTGGTTTCCGGCGGACGGTTGGGTTTGGTGCGGTCCGGCAGGACGTTGATGGTGTTGTTGTCCGCCGATTCCTGGTCCTGCTCGTCTGATTCATTTTTGGGCGGAACAACGTCGTCCCAGTTGTTGACCAGCTGCATGTTCTGGTTCACCAGCCACACATTGCCCGAGTTCACATCGTTCAGGACCACCAGGTCCCGGTTCACCCGGAAAACATACGACGGCGACGCACTCGCCTTCGGCACATCCACGTTCTTATCATCAGCATCGTTGACACAGTCCCGGACATACTTGTTCGCCCCCGACCACGCCGCGTGTACACACCCGCCCAACTGCACCGGGGCCGCCGGGACGCCCTCGCCGCCGAACCCCACCGTTTTCGCCGTACCGCCATCCAGCGGCTGCTTCAACAGCGCCTTCGGCGTGGAAACCGCCACAAAATCACTGGCAGGACCACCCTGCTGCAGCCTCGCCTCCCGCGCATTCTCCAACACCAGCCGCTTACCGCCCGGCAGGAACAACGCCCCCGCCGCCGCATCCAGCAACACCGGCTTATCCCCCACCACCGTGATCTGCAGATCCCCCGAACCCTTCAACCCACCCCAGGTCTCAGACTCCGACGACGTGTCCTCACCATTGGCGTCCACACTGGTCACCGTCACCACACCCGACTTCGGATCCGCCGAATAAATCCGGTCATCCGCCCCCACCGCCGACACAGTCCCCGCCGAACCCACCAGCACCGGCTCGGACGCCTCCTCATCAAAACCATTCACCGTGGACGGCGATACTGCCCACACCTTGCCCGAAGCCGCGTCAGTCACCGAAATCACCGAGGACCCAAAACTCACATCAGCAGCACCAGGCAACTGCTTATCCCCGCCCAGGCGCATGTTCGCCGGCGACACCTGGTTCAACGTTGAGCCGGACTCATCATCAACAAACACCTCCCCGGCATCCTGCAAAATATCAAACGTCGTCGACGCCGGAGTCACCGCACCATCCAAAACCCGCGAAGGATAATTCAACCGCCCCACCGCGTTCCTGGACTTCGACACCACCCACACGCCACCATCGTTCAACTCCACCTCAGTGGCCTTAAACCCCGGATACAACACAGCACCCGTCACCACCACAGCAACAACAGCACCAAACGCAGTACCACCCACGAGCTTCTTGTGTCGCCTTTTCAGCCCAAGCTTCCCCAGCAGACTTGTCACAGCGTTACTTTTCCCCCAGATTGTGTGGCCGTACGGCAGCCCGTTCGCGGGATTGGCACGAGACTCTTTTTTCCCCGGCGCAAGCCTACCCAACCCCTTCCAGCCCCGCGATGGGGAGCTCTGCCCAACGGCGGCGGCGTGCAGCACGTACCCCGCCCAGCCCGGCTATGGCGTGGCTCCTACCGGGAAGGTGCACAGCGGGACGCCGCTCTGAGCGGGCGCACCAATTGAGGTGTGCGTGGAATTGATCCAGCGTGTCTCGTTCGGTGATCCCCGCATGATGTAGTACCACTGGCCGTCGCCACCGTAGGTGGTGCCGTGCGGCTTCCAGCACATGACGGTGAAAGAGTCCATGTAAGACATCCACGGCCGGTTGTAGCCGCTCTGGCCGTCGCAGGTACGGGCCACCGGGTCGTAGGACGTGGGTCCGGGCAGATCGGTACAGCTGCGGTCCATACCGGCGTTCAGGCGCGTGGCCCAGCTGGTCTTCTGCGCGCCGGACTGCGCCGAGGCGGACGCCACTGGACCGCCGGTGCCGCGGGAGTTGACTGTCTGGACCTGAATCGAATGCGGTTCGCTGAAACCACCCGTGTTGACCGTCCGGCTGCCGGAGGCGGCCACCCGCTCCCAGCCCCCGCCGTCGATGTTGATCTGCGTGTAGGCCACATCGTTCGTCGAGGTGGAAGGCGAATTCCAACTGAAGCTGAGGCTTTTCTGGTTCTCCGCCCCGTTCTGCCCGGAGGCCGACGGTGTGCCGGGCGAGCCGTAGGGGTTTGCGGTTGCCGGGGCGCTGGCATCCGAGCTCGGGGCCACGGCGGAATTGGCTATCACCGTGATGGCGGTGGTATCGCCGTTGGTGAAGCCCCCGACGGTTTGCCCGGGCTTGATGGGCCCGGCCTGGCCGGTGCTGGCACGGTAGGTGTAGCTGACCTCGGCGTACGATGAGCCGTTGCGTTCCGCGTCGGTGAGCTCCCGGAAGTTGATGGTGACGGAACGGCCCGCACCTCCGGTGTTGGCCTCGGTTGCGGACACGCCAGTGGGCTGGGCGAGCTTTCCTGTGGCCCTTCGGGGAGCCGATGCCGCACTGACTGCACCTTTGCCGGCTTTGTTCTCGGCCTGGACGGTAAAGGTGTACGACGCCTCCGAGTTGTTGGCGGTGAAGTTGGCCGTCCGGACGGTGCCCGCCACCACCTGCGTCTGGTCCGCGCCGCCGCCGCCGCTCATGGTGACGTAGTAGTTCCTGATGGCGTCGCCGTTGGTGTTCGGCTCGTTCCAGTCAACCTTGAGCTGGTTTGAGGTTCCCACCGAGGATGCCACGGACGACGTCGGCGCAGCCGGAGCAGCCGGGATGCCGGCCGGGTTGTCCTCGGCAGAGTACTGGCCCCAGTCGGAAGGGCCGAGCTCGTTGACGGCCTGGGCGCGGACTTTGTAGCGGACGCCGTTGGTCAGTCCCGGCCAGGTATAGCTCAGGCCGGTGACGCCGTTCTTGACTGCTATCCCGTTGGCCGGCGGAGGGGAGATTTCCAGGTTGTAGTTCTTTACTGGGGAGCCTTCGGTTTTGGCTGCGGGCCAGGCGATCTCCATGTTTTTGTCGCCGGCCTTAACCGTCGGGGCGTCCGGAGGAGACGGTTTTTCGTCCGGCCGGATCTCATTGGAAACCGGCGACGGATCGGATTCGCCGACTTCGTTGGTTGCCGTGACGGTGAAGACGTACTTGACGTCATTGGCCAGCCCGGTCAACGTGCAGGTGGTGGTGGCGCAGTCCTGGCTGAAGCCGTTGCCGGAGCGCACGGTGTACTTGGTGATGGCCGCGCCGTTGTCCGACGGCGGGGTCCACTTGAGCACGGCGGTCCGGCTCCGGACATCCGTTGCCGTGGGGGCGGACGGCGCGTCGGGCCGGTCGCGGACGGTGATGCGGACCCGGCCGTCGGTCTGCCGGGAGATGTCCCCGGTCTTGTCCATCACGGTGTAGCGCACCACCATCACGCCCTTGAAACCGCTGGCGGGGGTAACGGTAATGGAATCGTCCGAGACGGCCGGCTGCCCGGCGGCGGACCCGGTTTCCACTGTCGCGGAAGTGATCCGCAACGGCGTCTCCGGGAACGGGTTGAAGTCGTTGCCGAGCACGTTGACGGTCTCGGAGGTGCCGGCGTTGGCTTTGTCCACCACGTCCTCGTTGGCCACGGGCAACGGCCGGTTCGAGGCAACAACGGTGGCGGCCACCGTGGCGCGGACGGGTTCGGAGCGGCCGTCGGTGACTTTGAGCGGGATGTTTCCCTTCCAGCCGGCGTCCTTGGCCGGTTCCGGGGTCACCTTCAGGGTTCCGTTGTCCACGCTGGCAGTGAAACCCTCGGGAAGGGCGCCGTCGAGTTCGAACTTGAGCTTTTCCTGGTCGCCGGAATCCACGTCCTTGGCAAGGTTTCCCAGCTCCAGGGTGGCGGATTCGCCCTTTGGCACGTCGAGGGTGGCACCGCTGAAGGTGGGCTGGTGGTTGGCGTTCGGGTCCGGGATGACCTTGGTGATGATGCTGAGGGTGGACTTGAAGCCCGCCGGATCGTCCGGTCCGGTCCCGTCAGTCACTTCGAAGGTGACCGAACCGGGACCCACGTAATCCTTGAGGGCGGCGTACCGCAGGGCGCCGCCGTTCCCGGCCACCACGTTGTCCGGCTCCGCGCCCTGGACGCGGACCTTGTCCACCTGGGTAATGAGGGGTGCGCGGCCGTCCCGGACCCGGACGTATTCCGCCAGGTCAAGGGTTACCTCCTTGCCGGACATCACCTCGACGACGTCGGTCCTTGCCAGGGTGGGGTGCTGTTCACCCTGGCCCGGGACCCAGATGACCGCCGTCGCGGCTTGGCCATCAACGTCGGTGACGCTGTAGGGCACGAGCTGGTCCTCCGGCGCGAGCGTGACCTGGACCGTGCCATCACTGGTGACGCGGGCGTTGGGGTTGCCGTCAGGCAGGCTGATCTTCAGTTCGGAGGCCACGCCGTCCGGATCGGCATCATTCTTCAGCACGGGAACGTCGACAGCGGACTTGCCCAGCGTCTCCGCCTGGTTGACCACGTCATCCTTGGCAAGCGGGATCTTGAGTGCAGCGTCAGGGCTCACCCGGATCCGGATCACGGCGCCGGCCTGGGCTTTCTTGTCGTCCTGGATCTTGTAGCTGACGCTTTCATTGCCGGCACCGGCGGGCGCCGTGAGCAGTACCTTGCCGCCGTCAGCCGCTTCGACGGCGAGCTCGGGGCGGGCTTCGAAGCCGTTGGATACCAGGCTGACCGGGTCACCGTCCGGGTCCGAATCGTTGGTGAGCGCGTCGACGGCGATCTTCCTGCCGGGGCGGACGTCCACGGCGTCGTCGATGGCGATCGGTTTCTGGTTGTTGGTCTCCTGCGGCGCGATGCCGACGATCACCGTGCCCGTGTTCTCGGCGCCGATTCGGTCCCGGACCCGGTAGGTGAAAGTGTCCGTGCCGGCGGCGTTGCCTGCAGCGGTGAATTCGAGGTACCCGTCCTTGACCACCGCCGTTCCCATCGCCGGGGCTTTGTCCACGCCGGTCAACTGGACGGAGTCACCGTCTGTGTCCACGCCGTCCAGCGGCACGGGGATGCGGACTGTCATGCCTGCCACAACGCGGGCTGTCAGGTTTCGAGGCTCGGGCCGGCTGTTGAGTTGGTCGTCCCGGGCCCGGATCCGGATGGTCACCTGCTGGGAGTCGGATTGCCCGGAGTCGTTGGTGACCTTGTAGATTGCGTACACCGTTTTGGGTACGCCGCCGGCGATGAAACGCACGGACTGGCCGGAGGTGAAGATTCGCCCGTCCGCGGCGTCCGGTGTTTGCGCCAACCCGGGTTCCAGGGTGAGCTTGCCGCCGTTGGGGTCGGTGTCATTGTCAAGCACCGGGATGGTGACCACGTCCCCGGCGCGGACGGTGGCCTCGTCCGGTTTGGCCTGGGGCGCCTGCAATTTCGCGGGGGCGGGGACAACCAGTACGGAAATTTCGCCGGTGGCGGAGGACTTGCCGTTGGAGATCGTGTACTTGACGGCCAGCTGGCCCTGGGCGCGGAGGTCGGTAATCCGCACAACGGAGTGGTCCAGGACAGCGACGCTGAGGGGCAGCCCGTCCGCGGCTGTCACGGACTGGACCACCAGCACGCCGCCGGAGGGGTCGGAGTCGTTGCCGAGGACGTCCACCAGCACGCTGCCGCCGCTGGGCAGCAGGGCGGTGTCGCGGACGGCCACGGGGGCGGCGTCCCCGCCACCGGGCACGACGTCGACGCGCACCAGCTGCTGGGCGCTGGCAGGTCCGTTGGTGGCGAGGTAGGTGACGTAGTGGGCGCCCGGGGCGGTGGAGTTGAACGTGAACGTTTGCTGGTCGGCGCCCATGACGGCTGTGGAGTTGCCGTCCGGCGTGACCTGGGCGAGCCGCAGCGCGCCGCCTTGCGGGTCCGAGTCGTTCTTCAGCGGGGCGATCACCGTGTCCACCCCGGCGACGGCCACCAGGTGGTCCGCGTTGGCAATCGGCGGGAGGGCCCCCGCCGGCCGCACGTCGACGGTGACTGTGCCCTCCGTGGTGGAGCGGCCGTCTGAAACTGTGACCGTGACGGTCTTGCGTCCGGGTTCTGACCCGGAGTCCTGGAAGCTGAGCAGCCCGTCGGGGCGGATCTTGACCTGGTCACGGGGGTCGCTGCCGGATGCGCCGACAACGAAGAGGTCGTCGCCGTCGGGATCGATCCAGTCGGGAAGGATGTTCTGGCTGACCACTTTGCCCGCCTGCACCACCAGCGTGGTGTTCCGGTTGGGTTTCTGCCGCGGGGCAGAGTTCTCCCCCGCGGGGATGATGTTGAGCGTGACGTCGGCGGAGCCGGAGAGGCCGCGGCCGTCGTCCACCGTGTACTTGAATCCCTCCGAGCCGGTCTTGTCAGCGCCGATGCTGACCTGGAAACCGGTGGCGCCGTAGATGGGTGAGAGCAGGCCGGACTGGAGCGGCTCAGGGGTTCGGACGGTAAGGATGTCGCCGTCCGGGTCGGAATCGTTATCCAGCACGGGGAGGATGGTGGTCTTGCCGGCGCGCACCCCGAAGGTGTCCGGTTTGGCCACGGGCGCGCTGTTGGGTTTGGTGCGGTCCGGCAGAACCGTCTGCTGCACTTCGTCAGCGGAGTCCTTGTCGGCGTCCTCAGAGGTCTGCTGCGGGGGGATGACGTCGTCCCAGTTGTTGACCAGCTGCATGTTCTGGTTCACCAGCCACACATTGCCCGAGTTCACATCGTTCAGGACCACCAGGTCCCGGTTCACCCGGAAAACATACGACGGCGACGCACTCGCCTTCGGCACATCCACGTTCTTATCATCAGCATCGTTGACACAGTCCCGGACATACTTGTTCGCCCCCGACCACGCCGCGTGTACACACCCGCCCAACTGCACCGGGGCCGCCGGGACGCCCTCGCCGCCGAACCCCACCGTTTTCGCCGTACCGCCATCCAGCGGCTGCTTCAGCAGCGCCTTCGGCGTGGAAACCGCCACAAAATCACTGGCAGGACCACCCTGCTGCAGCCTCGCCTCCCGCGCATTCTCCAACACCAGCCGCTTACCGCCCGGCAGGAACAACGCCCCCGCCGCCGCATCCAGCAACACCGGCTTATCCCCCACCACCGTGATCTGCAGATCCCCCGAACCCTTCAACCCACCCCAGGTCTCAGACTCCGACGACGTGTCCTCACCATTGGCGTCCACACTGGTCACCGTCACCACACCCGACTTCGGATCCGCCGAATAAATCCGGTCATCCGCCCCCACCGCCGACACAGTCCCCGCCGAACCCACCAGCACCGGCTCGGACGCCTCCTCATCAAAACCATTCACCGTGGACGGCGATACTGCCCACACCTTGCCCGAGGCCGCGTCAGTCACCGAAATCACCGAGGACCCAAAACTCACATCAGCAGCACCAGGCAACTGCTTATCCCCGCCCAGGCGCATGTTCGCCGGCGACACCTGGTTCAACGTTGAGCCGGACTCATCATCAACAAACACCTCCCCGGCATCCTGCAAAATATCAAACGTCGTCGACGCCGGAGTCACCGCACCATCCAAAACCCGCGAAGGATAATTCAACCGCCCCACCGCGTTCCTGGACTTCGACACCACCCACACGCCACCATCGTTCAACTCCACCTCAGTGGCCTTAAACCCCGGATACAACACAGCACCCGTCACCACCACAGCAACAACAGCACCAAACGCAGTACCACCCACGAGACGGCGCGAACGGAAGCGTCCGCCAGAGGTTCCGGGCGTGTTTGAGCGCGCAGGTCTGCGAAATTTCACGGTGCTATTCCCCCAGTAAGGCTCCGGCACGGCCGGTTCCCGGCATGCGGCGGCCAGGTGTATTCCGACTATATCGGTATTCACTATCAAATGGATAAATTCATTGACGGGCCTTTTGCAGCCGCCGCCGGTCAATCCAGGACAAGCCCCTTGCCCAGGCCGCGGGTGAGGCGCACGGGCAGGATCTCCCCGAAGCCGCGGACGTTCTCGGGAGGCTGGGGCACCATCACAAAACGCTCATCATGCTCCAGGGCCGAGGCCGTCATGGAGTCCACCAGCACGGTTCCCGGCTCCGCGAGCGACGTCAGCCGCGCCGCGAGGTTGACGGTGGGCCCGTAGATGTCCCCAAGCCGGGACAGGATCCTGCCCCACACCATGGCCACCCTGGCTTCCGGCAGGATCTCGTCCTCGGTGAAGGCCTGGGCCAGCGCCAACGAAATTTCCGCTCCAGCGGCGGGAGTTTCGGCGATGTAGAGGACTTCGTCGCCCACTGTCTTGACCAGCCGGCCGCCGCCTACGGAAATGATCTCCGCGCACTTGTTCTCGAACCGCTGCACCATCCGGGCCAGTGTTTTCTCGTTCATCCGGCGGGACAGGCTCGTGTAGGAGACCAGGTCCGCGAAGCCGACGGCGCGCGCCAACGGCAGCGGGGCGTCGTCCTCGTCACCGTCGCGGCCTTCTTCGCTTGCCTGCAGCCCGGCCTCGGCGCGGACCGCCAGCCGCTGGACGCCGGCGTTGAGCTGGCGCCGCCAGGAGTAGACAAGCACTTCCTCCAGGGCGTCCACCAAGGCGGGCAGTTCGTTGACCAGGCGCTTGCGGGCCACGGCGTCGGTGACGCCCTGCTCGTGCACCATGTCCTCCACCAATGCCTCGATCTGCCACACCACCATCCGGTCCGTCATCTGCCCAATGGAGCGCGTGACGGAGATGGCTGCTTCCTCGGTCAGTTTGCCGGAACGCACCAGGTCCACCACGGTGGAGAGGGCTGCCTGGTCGCGTTCGGTGAAGGCGACATCCTCGTCCCCGAAGTTGGGAAAGCCCAGGGCACGCCACAGCTTGCGCGCCGACAACAGGGACAGTCCTGCGCCGGCAGCGACTTCGCGGCGGCGGAGCTTGCGTTCCCCGCCCAGCAGCCGGGACTCCAGGGCTTTCATGGCGAGCCGCTCGGCGGACATGGTGCCGGTGGGTGGGTGGGCCTCTGCCGCCGGGGCGGGCGCGATGGATCCGACGCGTTCCTGCTGGTCCTCATCGTTCATCCCGTCCACCTTCTCTCATTTCCCCCGGCAAAGCTCCGGCGGGGCCATCCGTTGACCCACCTGGCTGGACATCCTGCTCATCCGGCAGGTCATCAATGGCGTCGAGGATGAAGTCCCGGAACCTGGCTGCCTCCGGCACGTCCGGGAACGTCACCACTGACTGATATCCGGTTTCCAAGGATATATTCCCGGAGCGGAAGAGGCGTTGCAGGACCGATTCATGGACAGTCAGGTTGCGGACCGACGCCAGGTTCACCTGCTGGTCGCGCCGCTTCCACATCCCGGACCTGGCCACCAGCCTCCTGCTGGTCAGCGTGTACCGGGTGCCGTGCCAGCGCAGCAGCCGGGGCAGGCAGAAGCCCAGCCATACGGCGGCAGCGGCAAGGACGCAACCGCCCACCAGCCATGGGGTCCAGCGGCCGGAGAGCGCGGGAACGGCCCGCGTAGCCCCGCCGCGGATCAGCCAGGCGGAACAAAAGGCAGCAACCGCCGGCGCGAGAATAAACGCAACTGCGGCGCCGGCAAGCTGCCTCGGCTGCGGGCGGGTGGTCACAATGACCTGCTCGCCCGGGAGGAGGTCTTTACGCATAACCGCCTTGGCCGGAAGCGTCCGGGGAAGTCCACGGGCGAAGATGCACAACATCCCCGGCGGTGACCACATGTTCGCGGGAGTCCCGGTCCACCACCAGCAGTGAACCGTATTCGTCAAGCCGCGAAGCGTGGCCGATGATCTCGTGGTCCCCCGGGAGCTGGGCCCGCACCTGCTTGCCCAAGGTGACCATCACTGCCTCCACCCGCTTATGCAGGGAGGGCCCGCCCGCCATCCCTGCCGCCGGGTCGCCGTCGGCGTTGCAGAAGCTGCGGTACAGCACGGAAAAGTTTGAAAGGTAGCTCTTCAGGAGCACTGTCCGGTCCACCATTCGGGCGCCCTCCAGCACCGCCGATGTGGCAGTGGGAACAGGCAGCTCATTGGCGGTGAGTGTGACATTGAGCCCGGTGCCCAGGATGACCGGCGGCACCGAGCCGTCCACCATGGGGCCCAGCTGCGCCAGGATGCCGGCGATCTTCTTCCCCCGGACCAGGACATCGTTGGGCCACTTCAGTTCGGCGGGGATGCCGGCTGTTTCGAGGAGGGTTTCGCGGAGCGCCAGTGCCGCGATCAGCGACAACCAGGAGTAGCTTTGCGTGGGCAGCGGCCGTCCCTCGGCGTTGGCAGGGCGCAGGACAACCGATACCGAGATGGAGCTCAGCGGCGGGGCTTCCCAGTGCCTGTCCAGCCGCCCCCGTGCTGCTGTCTGGTACTCGGCAGTGAGCACGGACAGATCCGGCCAGGCGGCGGGCTCCACGGTCACTGACCGGAGGAGGTCGGCGTTGGTGGATCCGGTGGACTCCACTACGTCAAGCCGCGGGATGCCGGTGGCGGACAGGAAGCGCTCGTCCGCCAGGTCCCTCCGGCTCAGGGGCGTACCGGGGGTCTGTGCGTCATCCATAGCTAAATCCTACCGAGCTAAATCTGCGCGTACGCGACTGTCCCCAGCGGAACTCGCCGGCAGGAAGATGTCCCTACAGGAAAATGTCCGGAACCAGCCGGTCCTCTGCAGCGGCCAGGCTGTAGGGACGGAAGTCCATCACTCCCGCCGCTGCCAGGACTTCTTCGTCTGTGTAGAAATTCCCGCTGGCCGCACCGCCGGCTGCAAGGTTGGCGCCGGTGAGGACGGCGTGGGCGGCATCAGCCATGATCTGCGGCCCGCGCGCCGCCTGGACCATCTGCTCTCCGTGCGGCATGTTCCGGATGGCTGCGGTGTCGATCAGGGTGCAGGGCCAGAGCGAGTTGACGCGGATCCCGTCCGCTTTCAACTCCTCCGCAAGCCCCAGCGTGGTCAGGCTCATCCCGTATTTGGCCATGGTGTAGGCCAGGTGCTTACCGGCCCAGCGCGGGTCAAGGTTCAGCGGCGGCGAGAGGGTCAGGATCTGCCCGGCCCCGGACGCGCGCAGGGCGGGCAGTGCCAGCTTCGACAGCAGGAACGTCCCCCGGACATTGATGTCCTGCATGAGGTCGTACTTTTTCATGTCCACAGCGTCGGTACGGGACAGGTCGATGGCGGAGGCGTTGTTGATAACGACGTCGATGCCTCCAAAACGGTCCACGGCCGCGGAGACAGCGCGCGCCACGTCGTCGTCATTCCGGACGTCACCCACCAGGGGAAGTGCCTGGCCGCCGGCCGCCACTAACTGCTCTGCCGCCGTGTAGACGGTGCCGGCAAGTTTGGGGTGCGGCTCGCCGGTTTTGGCCATCAGTACGATGTTGGCACCGTCCCGCGCCGCACGAGCCGCGATGGCCAGCCCGATTCCGCGGCTTCCACCGGAGATCAAAAGGGTGCGTCCCCGAAGGGAACCCGTTGCCTGGTAGGGGCTCGCGGGTGAGTCCCAAGCGTCGTTGCTCAAAGTCATGGAGCCACTCTAACCCAGTTATGTTACCGACGAGTAACTTGTTCCGCCGGGCTGCGGCACGGCAGAAAATTGTAGGTTTTCTACAGCAGCCGGCGCCAGAAGCGTCACTAGACTAGCCAGCAGGGGTCGGTTTTTGTGTGGATGCTACTTAACTCCCGCATCAGACCTGCCAGCAATAACAGCGCCACTGGACCAATCTGCTACAGAGCCGGAGATATTTGATGAGCCACGATCTGACAACGACAGCGGGAAAGATCGCCGATTTCCGCGACCGCCAGGCCCGTGCCGAACAGCCCTCCGGCCCCGAAGCGATCGAAAAGCAGCATGCCCGCGGCAAGAACACCGCCCGCGAGCGCATCAACCTCCTGCTCGATGTTGACTCCTTTGTTGAGTTCGACGCCCTGGCAGTTCACCGCTCCACCGCGTTCGGCATGGACAAGAAGAAGCCGCTGGGTGATGGCCTGGTCTCCGGTTACGGCACCGTGGACGGCCGCCCCGTAGCGGTCTACAGCCAGGACTTCTCCGTCTACGGCGGCTCTCTGAGCCAGGTCAACGGCGAGAAGATCGTCAAGGTGCAGGAGTTCGCACTCCGGACCGGCTGCCCGGTGGTGGGCATCCTGGACGGCGGCGGAGCGCGCATCCAGGAAGGTGTCGCTTCCCTGGCCATGTTTGCCGATATCTTCCGCAACAACGTCCACGCCTCAGGAGTGGTGCCGCAGATTTCCCTCATCATGGGACCCTCCGCGGGCGGCGCGGCCTACTCCCCCGCGCTCACCGACTATGTGGTGATGGTGGACAAGACCTCGCACATGTTCATCACCGGCCCGGACGTGATTAAAACGGTCACCGGCGAGGACGTGGACATGGAAACGCTTGGCGGTGCCCGCCAGCACAACGCCACTACCGGCACGTCCACGTACCTGGCCCAGGACGAAACCGATGCCATCGAGTTCGTCCGCGAGCTGCTGGACTTCCTGCCGTCGAACAATCTTTCCGAGGCACCTGTCCTCGAGCACCAGCAGGCGCTGGAGGTCGACGACGACGACCTCGCCCTGGACACGCTCATCCCGGACTCGGCCAACCAGCCCTACGACATGCGCACCGTGGTTGAGCAGATCGTGGACGACGGCCATTTCCTGGAAATGCAGGCCCTGTACGCCCCCAACGTGATGATCGGCTACGGCCGGGTGGAAGGCCACACGGTGGGCATCGTGGCCAACCAGCCCCTGCAGTTCGCCGGCACGCTGGACATCGCCGCGTCGGAAAAGGCTGCACGCTTTGTCCGCCACTGCGACGCCTTCAACATCCCCATCATCACCCTGGTGGACGTTCCCGGCTTCCTGCCGGGCAAGGACCAGGAATTCCAGGGCATCATCCGCCGTGGCGCCAAGCTCCTGTACGCCTACGCCGAGGCCACCGTTCCCAAGCTCACCGTGATCACCCGCAAGGCCTATGGCGGCGCCTACATCGTGATGGGCTCCAAGAAGCTGGGCGCCGACCTCAACCTCGCCTGGCCCACCGCGCAGATCGGCGTCATGGGTGCACAAGGGGCCGTCAACATCCTCTACCGCCGTGATCTTGCCGCAGTGGCCGAGGCCGGCGGAGACGTCGAAGCGCGCCGGGCCGAGGTCATCCGCCAGTACGAGGAAGAGTTGCTGAACCCGTACCAGGCAGCCCAGCTTGGCTACGTTGATGCCGTCATCGCCCCCGCCGAAACCAGGACCAAAATCATCAAGGGTCTGCGGGCGCTCCGCGATAAACGCGCCAGCCTGCCCACAAAGAAGCATGGGAACATCCCGCTGTGATCCCCACCCAGCCCGAACAGGCGGCGCTTGAGCCTGCCGAAACCCCGGTGGTTGAGCCCGTCGAAACCTCCGCACCGCTGCTGTCTGTTGTCAAAGGCCACCCCACGGCCGAGGAGCTGGCGGCACTGACCGCCGTCGTCCTTTCACTGGGCGGCGACGAACCGGCCGGTGCGGACAAGCCGTCGGTCCGGCACTGGGTCCGCCGCCAGCAGCTGCGGCTGGCGCCCACCCCGGGACCCGGCGCGTGGAAGCGAAGCGGCGGCTAGAAGGCGGGCCCCGCCTCCTTTCGGAACCTTCGGGGCACAGTTAGTGTCGTGGGGTGACTACAGACACTGCACCTGCCGCCCGCCCGAAAACCCGCATCGATGCCGTCGCGGACAACTACACGGACACGCTGATCAGGCTTAATCCGTCCTTCGCCACCACCCTTGGCGTTCCCGGACACGAGACCGGATACCAGGACTTCTCCCCCGCCGGCATCGCGGAATTCGCCGAGGCTGCGCGCAAAACCCTGGCAGAACTTGAGGGCCTCGAGCCGGAGGACGACGTGGACGCCGTCACCCTTGATGCCATGCGGGAGCGGCTGGGCCTGCAGCTGCTGATCCACGCGTCCGGCTGGGAGTACGCGGACCTGAACAACATCGCCTCACCCGCCCAGGACATCCGCGCCATCTTCGACCTGATGCCCACAGAGACGGAACAGCACTGGCAGCACATCGCCGGCCGGGCACGCAACGTCCCTGCAGCCATCGCCGGCTACAGCGAGTCACTCCGGCAGGCCCGGGACGCCGGCCGGGTGTCCGCCGCGCGCCAGGTCAAGATCGTTATTGAGCAGGTCACCAAGTACGCGGCGGAGGACGGCTTCTTCGCGAAACTGGCGGCGGGAGCGTCCACCGCCGCCGGCCGCCTGCCTGCCGCCATCCAGGAAGAGCTCGACGCCGGTGCTGCCGCCGCCCGCAGCGCCTACGCCGGGTTGGCCGATTTCCTCCGCCTGGAACTGCTGCCCGCCGCGCCCGAAAAGGACGCCGTGGGAAGGTCCCGCTACGCCCTGGCCTCGCGCTCATTCCTGGGTGCCACCGTGGACCTGGAGGAGACCTACGCCTGGGGCGTGGAAGAACTGGACCGGCTGATTGCCCAGCAGGAACAAGTGGCGAACAGCATCAAGGCCGGTGCCACCATCGACGAAGCCAAGGACATCCTCAACAACGATCCCGCCCGCCAGCTGAAGGGCAAGGAGGCCCTGCGGGAGTGGATGCAGGAACTCTCGGACAAGGCCGTGGCCGAGCTCGCCGGAGTCCACTTCGAGATCCCGGACGTCATGAAGAAACTCGAGTGCCTCATCGCCCCCACCGACGAAGGCGGCATCTACTACACCGGCCCCTCCGACGACTTCAGCCGCCCCGGCCGCATGTGGCGGTCCGTGCCCGCCGGCGAGGACACGTTTACCACCTGGGCGGAAACCACCACCGTTTTCCACGAAGGCGTCCCCGGCCACCACCTCCAGGTGGCCACTGCAACCTACCGCCGCGAACTGCTGAACAAATGGCGCCGGAATGTCTGCTGGACCTCGGGCCACGGCGAAGGCTGGGCCCTCTACGCCGAGAAACTGATGCAGGAACTCGGCTACCTCAACGATCCTGGCGACCAGATGGGCATGCTGGACATGCAGCGGATGCGGGCAGCCCGCGTAGTGTTCGACATCGGCGTCCACCTCGAACTGCAGGTCCCCGAACGCTGGGGCTCCGGCACCTGGACTGCGGAAAAAGGCTACGAATTCCTGAAAAAGAACCTGCCCATCAGCGAAGGCCAGCTCAACTTCGAGTTCACCCGCTACCTCGGCTGGCCGGGGCAGGCACCCTCCTACAAAGTGGGCCAGCGCCTCTGGGAACAGATCCGCGCAGAACTGGAAGCCCGGCCCGGTTTCGACCTGAAGGAGTTCCACACCCGGGCTTTGAACATCGGCTCCGTGGGACTGGATACCCTCAGGCGGGCACTCTTGTAGTCGCCCCTTCGGAGCGGGAGGGCAACATCCTCGGCGCGCTGCTCGTACCTCGCTTTGACGCGCGCTGCCGGATGCCGCCCACCCACCCCTTCCAGTACGAGACGTTTGCCACACTCCGGCCGGGAATAAGTAACATAACGCCTCGAGACCCTTGATTTCACGCGGATTTGTCCTAGGTGACGCAATCTTGCGCACGTAATATTTCTCAACATGCGTTCGTCGTGATATGGGACGCGGGCCTAACGTATTCGGGTGAGCACTCAAACCCGTTCCCCCGAATCCGCAAAGACCGGCTTCCAGCTCCCCAAGTGGGCTGGCTCGTTCGGTTTCCAGATCATCGCAGCCCTTATGGTCGGGCTGGGCCTCGGCCTGCTGGCCAAGTACACCGGCAGCACCAAAGCGAGCCCCAACGGGCTCGGCGCCACGCTGCAGACCATTGGCTCCAGCTACGTCTCCCTGCTGCAGACCGCAGTGGTGCCCCTGATTTTCACCGCCGTCGTCAGCTCCATCTCCAACCTGCGCCAGGTATCCAACGCCGCCAAGCTGGCCTGGAACACCCTGCTGTGGTTCGCGATCACCTCGCTGATCGCCGTGCTGATCGGCATCGGCCTGGGCGTCCTGTTGCAGCCGGGCGCCAACACCGGCATCACCGGCGAAGCCAAATACTCCGGCAAGTCCGGTGACTGGTGGTCCTTCCTCATCGGCCTGTTCCCCAAGAACTTCCTCGGCCTGGGCGCCAGCTCCACCGTTGCCGAATCGGGCGCCGTCACCACCTCCGTAAGCTTCAACGTGCTCCAGATCCTGGTGATCGCCATCGCCGTCGGCGTCGCCGCCCTCAAGGTGGGCAAGGCTGCCGAGCCGTTCCTGAACCTGAACGCCTCCGCGCTGGCCGTCATCCAGAAGGTGCTGTGGTGGATCATCCGCATCGCACCGCTGGGCACCGTGGGACTCATCGGCAATGCCGTTGCAGTCTACGGCTGGGACACCATCGGTTCCCTGGGCAAGTTCACCTTCGCCATCTACGTGGGCCTGGCCCTGGTTCTCTTCGCGGTCTACCCCATCCTGGTCCGCACCCACGGCCTGTCCGTCAAGCAGTACTTCTCCGGCGTGTGGCCGGCCGTCCAGCTGGCATTCGTCTCCCGCTCCTCGGTGGGTACCCTGCCGCTGACCCAGCGCGTCACCGAACGCAGCTTGGGTGTCCCCCGCGCCTACGCCTCCTTCGCCGTCCCGCTGGGCGCCACCACCAAGATGGACGGCTGCGCGGCCATCTACCCCGCCATCTCGGCAATCTTCGTGGCCCAGTTCTTCGGCATCCAGCTGGACTTCAGCCAGTACCTGCTGATCGCCCTGGTCTCCGTCCTGGGCTCCGCGGCAACCGCCGGAACCACCGGCGCCGTCGTCATGCTGACGCTGACGCTCTCCACGCTGGGACTGCCGCTGGCCGGCGTCGGCCTCCTGCTGGCGATCGATCCCATCCTGGACATGGGCCGCACCGCGGTGAACGTCGCCGGCCAGGCGCTGGTCCCCACCATCGTGGCCAAGCGCCAGGGCATCCTGGACGAGCGGCTGTACAACGCACCCCGCAACGGCACTCCTTTTGTTGACGATTCTGCTGACAGTGCGGAGACTGCCGCTGCCGCCCCGTCCGACGGAACCTCCACCGACACCGCGTCGCGTGAACTGGCGGACGCGAAGGCCTAACGGGTCTCTGCTCACCCCTGTCAGTAAGAACTGCCAGTAAGAAGAAGTCCCCGGGAAATTCCCGGGGACTTCTTCTGCTTTAATCCGCCGGCTCAGTGGCCGCCGCCGATGACACCGTTCTGCACGGCCTTGGTGACGGCGTCGGCTTCCGCCTGCGTCAGCTTTCCGTCCGTCACGGCCTGGTCGAGCCGCGTCTTCAGGGCCGAGGCCTTCTCCGCCTGCTTCTCGGTGCGGAGCTCCTCCAGCGCGGCCGTGACCTTGGACTCCTCGATCCCGAGGGACCCGGCCAGGGACTTCGCCAAAGCAGCATCGCGGGCGGCCTGGTCCGGCTTTTCACCCTCGGCGGGCGGGGCGGCGGGCTTGTTGGCCTCGCGGAAGGCCTGAAGCGCCTCCGTCACCCTGGCCTCCTCCACGCCAAGCTTCTCCGCAAGCGCCGAAGCGTGGGCCACGCCCCGCTCGCCACCTCGGCCGCCGTGCCTGCCCATGCCCCCGGGCGTGGTGGTGGTGTTTCCGTCGGCCGAGGCGCTGGAGCTCGCGCTGGGAGTGGGCGTTGGCACGTTGGTGGCGGAGGCCATGCCGGCAACGCCGATTCCGGCACCCAGGGCCAGCGCCGTGGCTGACAAGCCGAGGGTCATTTTCTTTGTGCGTGACATTTTTTGTCTCCTGGATCTGCCGTCAGTAACGGCTCCTGATGGTTCATCCCTCCCGGGACACTCCAAGCATCGGAGAACAGGATCTGCAACAGCTGTCGGGAACCTTTCATCTTCCTGTGAATGATGAAGGCGAAAAACTTGCCCATCGTGCAAACTTGCACATAGTGTAATGACTATGGGCACCGACAGCGGCAGCGGAGAAACACGGGCAACCACCCCTTCACGGCGCGAGCTGAACAAGGCCGCCACCCGCCAGGCCATCACGGACGCCGCGCTGGCCCTGCTGCGCAGCCGTGGCCCGGGCAGCTTTACGGTGGAGGACATCGCGGACGCCGCGGGAATTTCACGGCGAACCTTCTTCAACTACTTCAGCAGCACGGATGCTGCCCTCGCGTCCGTCACCCACGGCTTCCTGGACAACGCCATCCAGCAGTTCCGGCTGCGGCCGGCCGACGAACCGATCCTGCAGTCGGCACAGGCAGCCCTGATGGCCCTGGCAGACCCTATGACCGTGGCACCGCTGGCCGAACTGTTTACGCTCACCCAGCAAAGCGCGCTGATGTCGCATTCCGAGCTGGAGGCCTGGGAGCACTGCACCGAACAAATCATCGCCGTGGCCCGTGAACGGGTGGCGGGGGCTGAAACAGGCGTGGACGAGCTCTATGTCCGCGCGCTGGCCGGTGCCGTGATCTCCTGCGGCAAAGCCGCCCTGGAGGTCTGGTTCACGCGCCGCGGTGCCGACCTTTCCGCCGGTTCCCTTGCCGAACTGCGCCAACTGCTCATCGACGCCATGGCGCTGCTGGGCTCCGGTTTCACCGCAGGCAGCAGGCCTGCCCCCTCACGTTCCGCCTCTTCCGCCTCGGTTTCCTCCTGATCAGATCGGTTTCCTTCATGGCACTGTTCCTTTACCGCCTGGGCAAGTTCTCCTACCGCCGGCGCTGGCTGGTCATCTCCCTGTGGCTGGCTGTCCTGCTTGCTGTCGGCGGTTCAGCTGCCGCCTTCCACGGCACGCTGTCCAACAACTTCCAGATTCCCGGTACGGAAACCCAGCGGATCGCGGACAAACTGAAGGAAGAGCTTCCCGCTGCGTCCGGAGGAACGGCAACGATCGTTTTTGAAGCGCCCGACGGCGGCTTCACCGCCGGGAGCCGCGCCGCCGTCACGGATGCACTGAAAAAGCTTGAGACCGTGCCCAATGTCCGTGGCACCGTGGATCCCTTCGCCACCCAGGCGCAGGTGGACCAGGCCGGGCAGGCCATCATCGACGGCGAGCAGCAACTGGCCGCGGGCCAGGCACAGCTGGACGCCTCCCGCGCCCAGCTTGAGGCAGGGTCGGCACAGCTGGCCGCAGCAGAGCAGCAGCTCGCCGCGGCCGGAGCGCCCGCGGCCCTCATTGAGGCACAGCTTGGCCAGCAGAAGGCCGCCCTGGCAGAAGGACAGGAAAAGCTCGACGCCGGGACCCGGGAACTCGAAGCCGGCAAGGCCAAGCTGGAGCTGGGCAAGCGCCAGGCCGAAGCGTCCTCGGCCATCCGTTTTGTTTCCGAGGACGGGCGCGCCGCCGTGGCACAGGTGCGCTTCAACACCTCCATCAACGGCCTGGGCCCGGAGGTCCGCAAGCAGGTCCAGGACATTGCCCATGAAACGTCGGCGGCCGGCGTCTCCGCCTACGCCAGCAAGGAGATCACTGAGGACATTTCCGAGCTCTTCGGCGCCGCCGAGATCATCGGCATCGCCGTGGCTGCCCTGGTCCTGATCATCATGCTGGGCACCCTTGTTGCCGCCGGGCTGCCGCTGCTGATGGCCATCGTGGGCGTTGGGGTTGGCGTCGGAATTACCTTCGCCCTCTCCGGGCTGTTCGACATGAGCTCCATCTCCCCCATGCTGGCCCTGATGCTGGGCCTCGCCGTCGGAATCGACTACTCGCTGTTCATCGTCAACCGGCACCGGACGCAGCTGCTGGCCGGAATGGGCCTGGAGGAATCGGTGGCCCGCGCCACCGGCACCTCCGGCAACGCCGTGGTTTTCGCAGGCCTCACCGTCATTATCGCCCTCGCAGCCCTGGTGGTGCCGGGCCTGCCCTTCCTCGCCGTGATGGGCCTGGCCGCGGCCGGCACCGTGGCGGTAGCCGTGCTGGTGGCCATCACCCTGACCCCGGCCATGCTGTCCCTGATCGGCCGCCGCATCATCTCGAAGCGTGCCTGGGCCAAGGCCACGGCACACAATGCCGAACCAGGCCATGAAGCAGCCGATGAAGCCCAGGACCGCGAGCGGAGCACCCGCGGCTGGGGCGGCCTGGTCACCCGTCATCCGGTGCTGGCACTCCTGGCCGGCGTACTGCTGCTGGGCACCCTCGCGCTCCCCGCCACCCAGCTGCAGCTGGCACTCCCCGACGGCGGTTCCGAGCCAGTGGAGTCAGAGGCCTACCAGGCGTACGACCTCACCGCGCGAAGCTTCGGCGAAGGCGTCACGGGCCCCATCGTTGCCGTCGGCGAGTTCCCGGCAAACCTTGACGAGGCAGAGGCCCAGGCCCTGCAGTACGACGTCGCGGACAAGCTCCGCGCCGTGGACAACGTGGTGGCAGCCGTGCCCGTTGCCCTCAGTGAGGACCGCCGCACCGCCGTCTTCCAGGTCATTCCCAAGGAGGGCCCGGCCAGCGCCAGCACCGTCCAGGTGGTCGCCGAACTCCGCGGCCTCAACGACGACATCCAGTCCGAATACGGCGTGGCGATGGGCCTCACGGGGCAGACCGCCGGCAACGTGGACGTCTCCACGAAGCTGGGCGACGCCCTGCCTCCCTACCTGGCCATCGTCGTCGGACTTTCCCTGATCCTGCTGCTGCTGGTCTTCCGCTCCATCGTGGTGCCGCTGCTCGCCACCGGCGGCTTCCTGCTCTCCCTCGCCGCGGCGTTCGGCGCCGTGGTGGCGGTGTACCAGTGGGGCTGGCTGGGCGGCGTGTTCGACGTCGCCAACCCTGGCGCCGTCCTGAGCTTCCTGCCCATCATCCTCATCGGTGTGCTCTTCGGGCTGGCTATGGACTACCAGGTGTTCATCGCCTCCGGAATGCGCGAGGCGTACATGCACGGCTCCACCGCGAAGCAGGCCGTCCGGGTGGGCTTCCGCCACGCCGCCGCCGTCGTGACTGCCGCCGCGATCATCATGGTCAGCGTCTTCGCCGGCTTCATCTTCAGCCACCTCACCATGGTGCGGCCGCTGGGCTTCGCCATGGCGTTCGGTGTACTGCTTGATGCCTTTGTGGTCCGCATGACCATCGTTCCGGCCGTGATGTACCTGCTGGGCGAAAAGTCCTGGTGGCTGCCGCGCTGGCTGGACCGGATCCTGCCGGACGTCGACGTGGAAGGCGCCCAGCTGAACCGGCCCGAGACTGCACCGGCATCGGAGGTGCTGGTCCACTAGGCCGGAGCCGGTCAATTAGGCTGGAGCCGTGGTCCGCCTGATTCTTGCCTCCCAGTCCCCCGCCCGCACCAAGCTCCTCACCGAGGCCGGCATCCGCCATACCGTCCTTGTATCGGACGTTGACGAGGACGCCGTCCAGGCGCGGTACGGCGTCACCGACCCGCATGACACCGCCCTGCTGCTGGCACGCGCCAAGGCCGAGGCAGTCGCGGCCCTGCCGGAAGCCGAGGGTGCGCTGGTGCTCGGATGCGACTCCGTCTTCGAGTTCGACGGCGAGGCGCACGGGAAGCCGTACACTGCCGCCGTCGCCCGGGAACGCATGCTGCGGATGAGCGGCAACACCGGTGTGCTGCATACCGGCCACTGGCTGGTGGATTGCCGCGATACCGACCCCGACGGCGATGCGGCGCCGGGCACGGGCGCCACCCTGGGGACGGTGGCCTCGGCAGAGGTTTCCTTCCTGGAGATGGACGCGGCGGAGATCGACGCGTACATTGCCACGGGTGAGCCGCTGCACTGCGCCGGCTCCTTCACCATCGACGGCCTGGGCGGCGCCTTCATCCGCAAGATCGACGGCGACCCGCACACCGTCGTCGGACTTTCCGTGTCCGCGCTGCGGGGTCTGCTGGCCCACGCGCAGGTCCGGATCACCGAACTCTGGGGAGCCTCCTAAAGGACCCGATTTCGGTGGGTCTTGTAGCTTCCCTACAAAGCCTTGGCGCTTTACACGCGGAATCCGCAAGTAATATCGGCGGAACCCTCAAAACCGCGCTAGGCTCCCTGAAGGAAAGAAGGAGACGCCTTGTCAGCAAATTTGGAGCAGTCCGCACATCCCCCGCAGTCGACCCTCACAAAGGTGCTGATCGCCAACCGCGGTGAAATCGCCGTGCGCATCATCCGCGCCGCCCGTGACGAAGGCATCGCCTCGGTGGCCGTCTACGCTGACGCTGACCGGGATGCCCTCCACGTCCGCCTTGCTGACGAGGCCTTCGCGCTGGGCGGGAACACCGCCGCCGAGTCCTACCTGGTGATGGACAAGATCATCGACGCCGCCCGCCAGTCAGGCGCCGACGCCATCCACCCCGGTTACGGGTTCCTGGCCGAGAACGCCCAGTTCGCGGCCCGCGTGATTGAAGCCGGCATCACATGGATCGGCCCCTCACCCGAAGCCATCTCGGCCCTTGGCGACAAAGTCCAGGCCAGGCACATCGCCGAAAAAGTCGGCGCACCCCTCGTTCCCGGCACCGCCGACCCGGTTGAATCCGCCGAGGAAATCCTCGACTTCGTGGACCGGCACGGACTGCCCGTGGCCATCAAGGCCGCCTTCGGCGGCGGTGGCCGCGGCATCAAGGTCGCCCGCACCCGCGACGAAATTCCCGAACTCTTCGAATCCGCCGTCCGTGAAGCTACCGCTGCTTTTGGGCGCGGCGAATGCTTCATCGAGCGGTTCCTGGATGCGCCCCGCCACGTGGAGACCCAGTGCTTGGCGGATGCCCACGGCAACGTTGTGGTGGTCTCCACCCGGGACTGCTCACTGCAGCGCCGCAACCAGAAACTGGTGGAAGAAGCCCCCGCCCCCTTCCTCACGGAAGACCAGAACCGCCGCCTCTACGAGTCCTCCAAGGCCATCCTGAAAGAGGCCGGCTACCTCGGCGCCGGCACCTGCGAATTCCTCGTCGGCCAGGACGGCACTATCTCCTTCCTCGAGGTCAACACCCGCCTGCAGGTGGAGCACTGTGTCTCCGAGGAAGTCACCGGCATCGACCTGGTCCGCGAACAGTTCCGGCTGGCACGCGGCGAGGAACTCGGCTACGACGACCCCGAAGTACGCGGGCACTCCATCGAATTCCGCATCACCGGCGAAGACCCGGGCCGGAACTTCCTGCCCGCCCCCGGCACTCTCCGGGTGCTGAAAAACCCCACCGGCCCCGGCGTCCGCATCGACTCGGGCGTGGAGCAGGGTGACGTCATCAGCGGCAACTTCGATTCCATGCTCTCCAAACTCATCGTCACCGGAGCCAGCCGCCGGCAAGCCCTGCAGCGGGCCCGCCGCGCCCTCGAGGAAATGGTGGTCGAGGGCATACCCACCGTGATCCCGTTCGATCTCGCAGTGGTTTCGGATCCCGCATTCGCGCCGGCCGAAGGCCCGTTCCGGGTCCACACCCGCTGGATCGAGACCGAGTTCGTCAACAACCTCCCGGCCTGGACCCCCGACGGCGGTGCCGGCACCGACAGCTTTGCCGAGGACCGGCAGCGCGTAGTAGTTGAGGTGGGCGGCAAACGTCTCGAGGTGGTACTCCCCGCATCGCTCGGTTCCGTGGGAACCACCGGCGCGGGCGCTCCGGCCAAACCGGGCAAGTCGAAGAAGCGCTCCCGCTTGGGCGGGACGGCCGCGGCCACCGGCAACGCTCTGGCCTCACCCATGCAGGGCACCATCGTCAAGGTCGCCGTTACCGACGGCGACGTGGTGGCGGAGGGCGACCTCGTGGTGGTCCTCGAAGCGATGAAGATGGAGCAGCCGCTGACCGCTCACCGCTCCGGAACCATCACCGGCCTCACCGCAGCAGCCGGCGAAACGGTGTCCGCGGGCGCCGTCATCGCCACCATCGAAGACTAGCGCCCGGAGGCCCCTCGTGCTCGCACCGAGTTTTGAAGAAGAAGTGGACCGCTACCACCTTGCCGTCCCCGAAATCACCCGGGGCAACCCGGAACCCGTCAAGGAGCTGTACTCCCGGCTCGACGACGTGACCCTCGCCAATCCTTTTGGCGGCATCGCCCGCGGGTGGGCGCAGGTGGAAGCCCGGCTGGACCAGGCGGCACGGCAGTTCCAGGACGGCCAGATGCTGGGGTTTGACACGGTCACCTCCTACACGGCCCGTGACACCGCCTATCTGGTGGAAACGGAACATTTTCGCGCGCGCCTGGACGATGCCGCCGTCCCCGAGGAATTTGCCCTTCGGGTCACCAGCGTCTTCCGCCGCGAGGAAGGGTACTGGAAACTGGTGCACCGGCACGCAGACCCTGCTGCCCGTCCCCAGTCGCGCCGTTCGCTGAGCCAGCCCGCCGCTCCCTGAGCCAGCCCGCCAGCAGCTGACAGGCTGACAGGCTCAGCTGGAGGCTGACAGGCCGGGGCGGAAAAGGCACACTTAGCACATGCTGCCTTTCCTGCTCCTGGCGTCCAGGGCCGAAGACGCCGCAGCCGAGGACGAATATGCCGCCTACCTGAGGTACGGCGGCCTGGAACCTTCCGGACTGCGGCGCGTCAGGCTGGAAGCCGCTCCCCTGCCCGAACTCGATCTGTCCGGGTATTCGGGGGTCATCGTCGGCGGCAGCCCGTTCACGTCCAGCGACCCGCCGGAGCACAAGACTCCTGCACAGCACCGCGTGGAACGTGAGCTGTCCGGGCTCCTGGACGAGCTGGTGGCCCGGGACTTCCCGTTCCTGGGCGCCTGCTACGGGGTGGGGACGCTGGGCACGCATCAGGGCGCCGTGATCGACAGGACCTACGGCGAGCCGCTGGGCGCCGCGGAGATTGAGCTGACGGACGCCGGCCTGGAGGATCCGGTACTCGCCGGGATGCCACGGCGGTTCACCGCCTTCACGGGCCACAAGGAAGCCTGTACGGCGCTGCCGCGGCATGCCGTGCTGCTGGCCCGGTCAGCGGCCTGCCCCGTCCAGATGTTCCGCATCCGGCAAAACCTGTATGCCACCCAGTTCCACCCCGAGCTGGACGCCGAAGGCCTCTGCACCCGCATCGACATTTACCGGCACGCGGGCTACTTCCCACCCGAGTCCGCCGAAGAGCTGATGGCGAACGCCCGCCAGTTCGCGGTCACGGAACCGATGAACATCCTCAAGAACTTCGTGGCCCGCTACGCCACGTAGCCGCGGCAGCCCGCCGTCGAACGTTCCTGCCCGGTTGCTGCTGCCCGGACAACGAAATGCCCGGCACAGTCCCCGCAGGTACGGGGATCGTGCCGGGCACCGCAGCCACAAACCGGGCTGGAACGCGCAGGATGCAGTGTCAGGCCACGTTGTTCTCGTAGTCCAGGTCGCGGGTTTCCTTGCTGACGAACAGTGCGATGAGGGTCAGCACGGACATGGCGGTCAGGTACACACCCACCAGCACCGGACTGCCGTCAGCGAGCTCCCACAGCGCCACGGCAATGAATGGTGCCACCGCAGCACCCAGGATGCTGGAGAAGTTGTAGCTCACGGCAGACCCGGTGTAGCGGACGTTGGTGGGGAACAGCTCAGGCAGCAGCGCGCCCATGGGCCCGAACGTCAGGCCCATCAGGGAGAAGCCGATGACGAGCAGGGCCATGGTGCCGACGAATCCGCCGCTGAACAGCGGAACGAACAGCAGGCCGAAGACGAAGATGCCGGCGGTAACGGCGATGAGCATCTTGCGCCGGCCGTACTTCTCGGCCAGCGGTCCGGAGACCAGCGTGAAGATGCCGAAGAAGACGACGCCGGCAATCAACATCCAGAGGAAGTCGTTGCGGGTGTAGCCCAGGCCGGGAACAAAGCCTGCTGCGGCTGCCTCGGTCATCGGCTTCCCGGCCTTTTCGGCCGCGGCCTTCGCAGCGTCCAGGCTGGAGGCGCGGGTGCCGTAGGTCAGGGTGAAGGTGGTCATCAGGTAGAAGAGCACGTAGGTGGCGAGCATGATGAACGTGCCCAAGATCAGCTGGCGCCAGCTGGTCTTGAACACCCGGCCCAGGGGCAGCTTGGCCACTTCGTTGGACTCGAGCACCTTGGTGAACGCGGGGGTCTCAATCAGCTTGAGGCGGACGTAAAGGCCAATGATGACCATGACTGCACTGAGCAGGAACGGCACGCGCCAGCCCCAGGCCTGGAAGTCAGCCGGGGACAGGGTGTAGTTGGCCACCAGGAAGATCACGTTGGCGATGATGAAGCCGATCGGTGCACCCAGCTGCGGGAACGTGCCATAGATGGCGCGCTTGTTGGCCGGTGCGTTCTCGGTGGCCAGCAGGGCGGCACCGCTCCATTCACCACCCAGCGCCAGGCCCTGGGCAAAGCGCATCACCACGAGCAGGGCCGGAGCCCAGAACCCCCAGCCGGGCACCAGGGCGGTGGGCAGGCAGCCGATGAGGAAGGTGGCGATTCCCATGGTCAGCAGCGAAGCCACCAGGGTGCCCTTGCGGCCGAACTTGTCGCCGAAGTGGCCAAAAACGATGGACCCCAGCGGGCGGGCGATAAACGCTACGCCGAAGACGGCGAAGGAGCTCAGGAGCTGCGTGGTTTCGTTGGCGCTGGGGAAGAACAGCTGCGGGAATACCAGCACCGCCGCAGTGGCATAAACATAGAAGTCGTAGAACTCAACCGTGGTGCCGATCAGGCTGGCAACAATCACGCGGCCGCGCGAGTTCACCGGCCGCGGGGATCCGGGCACCGTGGAGGTATCGGTGGAAGACATAGGTAAACGCTTTCATGAGAACCTGGCGGACCGCGCACAGGGGGTCCGGCTCGAAATAGTTAGAGTTCAATCTTAGTTCCCGCAGTCCAGTCAATGGACGAAAGGTCCACTATCCGGACCTGTGCCATGCGTCTCATTTTTGACGGCTCCACCAAGCCTAACGGTCCCCAAGAGGCTCCGATAGGCAAATGTCACAGCCCGTTAACACACGGCGTCGGTCCGTGAAACGCGCCTTACCTACCTTGGAGGAACAACATCCCCCGAAGGAGGTACCCCGTGACTGTTGACCGCACCGCTGATGCCGGCCCCGGCAATTCCCTTGATCTTGACCCCACTGCAAGGCCCGGAACCGCCGCCGCATCCGCCAGCGCACAGCCCGGCTCTACCCGCACCACCGATGCCCCCGCCCTTGACTTCCGCCCCGGCCGCTGGATCGCCAATTGGGATGCCGAGAACAAGGAGCAGTGGGAATCCGGCGGCCGCACCATCGCCCGCCGCAACCTCAACTGGTCAATCTTCGCCGAATTCCTCGGTTTCGTTGTGTGGCAGCTCTGGTCCATTGTGGTGGTCCAGCTGCCCGCGGCAGGCTTCACCTTCTCCACCTCTGAAATCTTCTGGCTGATCTCCATGCCCAGCCTGGTGGGTGCCACCCTGCGCATCCCCTACACCTTTATGGTTCCCCGCTTCGGCGGCCGGAACTGGACCATCGTGTCCGCGCTGCTGCTCCTGATCCCCACCACCGGACTGGCGCTCTGCGTCTCCAACCCGGAAACGCCGTTCGGCGTCATGCTCCTCGTCGCTGCCCTCGCAGGCTTCGGCGGCGGCAACTTCGCCAGCTCCATGGCGAACATCACGTTCTTCTACCCTGCCCGTGAAAAGGGCTGGGCCCTGGGCCTGAACGCCGCCGGTGGAAACATGGGCGCCGCCGTCGCACAGCTCGCCGTGCCCATTGCCATCACCCTGCTCGCCGCGGGCACCGTCAACCTTCCGCTGGCGGGCTGGATGTGGGTCCCGTTCATCCTGCTGGCAGCCTTTGGCGCCTTCAAGTACATGGACAACCTCACCAGTGCCAAAGGTGACATCGCCGGTTCAGTGGCAGCGCTGAAGGAACCGCACCTGTGGATCATGGCCCTGCTGTACATCGGCACGTTCGGCTCCTTCATCGGCTTCGCCGGCGTGTTCCCGAAGCTGATCAAGGACTACTTCCCCGCCTTCTCCTCCATCGGAGTGGGCACCGTGGCGCTGTCCCTGGCCTTCCTCGGCCCGCTGGTGGGCTCCCTGGCCCGGCCCTACGGCGGACGCATGGCGGACCGCATGGGCGGCGCCCGGATGACCGTGACCGCTTTCGCTTCCATGGCCGTCATCACCCTCACCATGATCTGGACCCTGCCGCTGAAGAACTTCTGGCTCTTCCTGGTCCTCTTCCTGATGCTTTTCACTGCCAGCGGCTTCGGAAACGGCGCCACGTACCGCATGATCCCGGTCATCTTTGCCACCTCCAGCCGCGCGGCACGCAAGGGGGCAAACTCGGTGGCCACCCAGCGCCTGGCTTCCTCGGCGCTCGGCCTGATCTCGGCCATCGGCGCCTACGGCGGGTTCGTGATCCCGCAGGTACTGAACGCCTCCAACACTGCCAGCGGCTCCTACACCCCGGCCTTCTACGGCTTCGTCGGAGCGTACGTCCTGATGCTGGCCGTCTGCTGGTTCTGCTACATCCGCAACGCCAACCGAAACGCGATGGGACACGTCTAACATGACCAAAAGCGCCGACACGCACTGCCCTTACTGCGCTTTGCAGTGCGCCATGACGCTCACGTCTCCAGCGGAACTGACCCCGGCCGTCCAGCCGGGGTCAGTCCCCGTGTCCGCAGCGGCCGCCGGGGAACGGCCCGCCCTCAAGGCACCCCTCGAGGTCAGCGGACGGGACTTCCCCACCAACCGCGGCGGCCTGTGCCGCAAAGGCTGGACCTCCGCCACGCTGTTGAACCACCCGGGCAGGATCACCGAGCCCCTGCTGAAGGGCCCCGACGGCGTCCACCGCCCCATCGGGTGGGACCAGGCCCTGGACCTCGCTGCGCGTGCAGTGAAGGATGCCCGGGCCCGTTACGGACGCGATTCAGTGGGCGTTTTCGGCGGCGGCGGCCTCACCAACGAAAAGGCCTACATGCTGGGCAAATTCGCCCGGCTCGCCCTGGGAACCTCCCGCATCGACTACAACGGACGCTTCTGCATGTCCTCCGCTGCGGCGGCCGGAATGCGCGCCTTCGGGCTGGACCGCGGCCTGCCGTTCCCGCTCGAAGCCCTGGACACCGCCAGCACCATCCTGATGCTGGGCTCCAATGTTGCCGAAACCATGCCGCCCTTCGTCCAGCACCTGAAGGGAACGCGCGACGCCGGCGGGCTGGTTGTGGTGGACCCCCGCCGGTCAGCCACGGCGGCTTTTACCGCCGACGGCGGCGGCCTCCACCTCCAGCCCCTGCCGGGCACCGACCTCGCCCTCCTCCTGGGCATCTCCCACGTCGTCATCCACGAAAACCTGGCGGACACCGCCTACCTGCAGGAACGTACGTCGGGCTACAGCGCCGTGGTCCGCAGCGTGAACTCCTTCTGGCCGGAACGCGTCCAGTCCATCACCGGCGTGCCCGCCGACCTCATCCGGGAGACCGCCCACCGGCTCGCCGCCGGCGCCCGCAAAGGCGGCAGCTACATCCTCACCGGGCGCGGCGTGGAGCAGCACGTGGACGGCACCGACACCGCCACGGCAGCCATCAACCTCAGCCTCCTGCTGGGCCTGCCGGGTTCGGCCCGCAGCGGCTACGGCACGCTCACCGGGCAGGGCAACGGCCAGGGCGGCCGCGAGCACGGCCAGAAAGCCGACCAACTCCCCGGCTACCGCAAGATCACCGACCCCGCCGCGCGCGAGCACGTCGCCAGGGTGTGGGGCGTCCCGGAGGACCTGATTCCCGGCCCGGGACTGCCGGCCGTCCAGCTCCTTCAGTCGCTGGGAAAGCCCGACGGCGTGCGCTGCCTTTTCGTCCACGCCTCCAACATTGCCGTGGCCGCGCCCGACGCCAACGCCGTGATCAGCGGCCTGCGCAGCCTGGATTTCCTGGTGGTCTGCGATTTCTTTATGTCCGAGACCGCGGCTGAGGCAGACCTTATTCTTCCCGTGCTCCAGTGGGCCGAGGAGGAAGGCACGCTCACCAACCTCGAAGGCCGGGTACTGCGCCGCCGCCCCGCCCTGACGCCTCCGGCCGGAGCCCGGAGCGAACTGTGGATCATGGCACGGCTGGCCGAAGCCCTCGATGCCCCGTCCACCTACAGCGAGGACCCGGAAACGGTCTTCGAGGAACTCCGGCTGGCCTCGGCCGGTGGCCTGGCCGACTACTCCGGCATCGACTATGCCATGCTGGACCGCGGCGAGGCCGCCTACTGGCCCTACCCCCAAGGCGGCACGGGAACGCCGCGCCTGTTCCGGGACAGGTTCGCGCACGCAGACGGCAAGGCTGTGATGGTCCCGGTGGCGCCGCGCCGCCGTCGTACTCCGGCCGCTAACCCGGATGCGGCCGCGACGACCATGACGCTCATCACCGGCCGCCTCCTGGAGCACTACCAGTCCGGAGCCCAGACCCGCCGGGTGGCAGAGCTGCTCGAATCCCGGCGGGAGGCGAAGCTGCAAGTCCACCCCGCCGCCGCAGCGTCGATGGGCATCACCGAAGGAGCACTTGTCTCGGTGGCGAACGAGCGCGGCGAAGTGCTGTGCCGGGCCGAGCTCAGCACGGCAATCCGGCCGGACACGGTGTTCCTGCCCTTCCACTTTCCCGAACTCGAAAGCGCCAACCGCCTCACCGAGGCGGCCACGGACCCTACGTCCGGGATGCCCGAGTTCAAGTTCAACAAAGTGTGGGTGCGGCCGGCTGCCACCCCCGTTTCAACCCACGTGCTTCAAACGACGGAGGCCTCATGAGCGAGCAGATTGTCATTGTGGGATTCGGCCCGGTGGCCGCCCGGCTGGTTGATGAGCTCCTGCCTGCCGTCCGGAACGGCCATGTGAACCTGACGGTGGTGGGCGCGGAAGCGGAAGCGGCCTACAACCGGGTGCTTGTCGCCGATCTGGGCGTAGGGCGGACCACCGCCGATGCCCTGGCGCTCTCCGATGCTGACGCCCTGGCCGCGGAAAGCGTGGACGTCCGGCTGGGCGTCCGCGTCCGCCGCGTGGACCGGGCCAGGCAGCAGGTCCTCCTCTCCGACGGCTCCGTGGCCCGCTACGACCGCCTGGTGTTCGCCACCGGATCGCGTCCCGTGATTCCCAACCTGACCGGCATCAACCCGGACCCTACGTCGCCGGTCCTCCCGGCCGGCGTCACAGCCCTTCGGGACCTGCGTGACGCGGACGTGCTGCGCAGCGCTGTGGAGGGCGGCAAGCGGGTGGTGGTCCTGGGCGGCGGTGTCCTGGGCCTGGAGGCGGCCCTGGCCGCAGCGGAAGAAGGCGCAACCGTCACGGTGGTCCACAACGGGCCGCACCCCCTGGGCCGCAACATCGACCGCGGCGGCGGCGCCGTCCTCGCCGCCAGCCTGCGCCGCTGTGGCGTCCGGATGGCCGGCAACGCGCGCTCCACCGGGGTGGAGCACAACGCGGCCGACGGCGGGTTCTCGGCATTGCTGCTCGACGACGGATCAGCGATTGACGGCGACCTCCTGGTCATCTCGTGTGGTGTCCGCCCGCGCACCGAACTGGCCGAAGGCTGCGGGCTCTCCACGTCCAGCGGGATCCTGGTGGACCACCGGCTGCGGGCGCACCATGAACCGCATATCTTCGCCATCGGCGACTGCGCCGAAGTTCGCTGCCCCGAACCGGATTGCGCCCGGTGCCGGAACGCCAAGGGTCCGTCCGGGCTGGTGGGGCCGGGCTGGCGCCAGGCCGAATGGCTGGCCGAATACCTGACCCTGCTCGCGGCCGGCGCCGAGGAGGACGCCGGCCTGCTGCCTGAGCTGCCCGCCGAGCAGGCCGGCGTCATCGTCCTGAAGGCACGCGGCATGAACATGGCAGTGGCCGGAAACAACGCTGCCGAGCCATGGGACGAGGAGATCCTCACGGCCGGCGCAGTGAACGGGCGGCCACGCCTGCAGATTGCGCAGTGGGCGGATCCGGAGCACGGCCGCTATGTGAAGATGACAACCCGGGGCGGGGTCCTGGAAGGCCTGGTAGCCGTGGGTATGCCACGCACTGCCGCCGAACTGGTGGGCCTTTTCGAGCGCGGCGCCGAGCTGCCCGCGGACAGGTCGCTGCTGTTGAGGCTGGATGGGCCCGACCAACTTCCCGGCGTGGCGGCCGATCCGCAGGGCACCGTCTGCCGCTGCGCCGGAGTCAGCGGGGCAACAATCCGGGGCGCTGTGGAAGAAGGCTGCTCCACCGTGGGCGAAGTTTCCAAGGCCACCCGCGCCGGCACCGGCTGCGGCGGCTGCCACGAGGACATCAAAGGGCTCATCGAAAAACACTTCCAGGCGGCTGCTGCCTGACCGCTCCGTCCGTTTCCCCGGCACGTCCCCGCTGTGAGGTTGAGCCCAGTCAGAGCCACCGGCGCGGCATCAGAATTCGATGCCGCGCACCAGGGCGATGAGCTGCTCCTTCGTTTGCTCGGCCGTCGGCCCCGTCGGGGAGATCAGGACCTGGGCGGTGAAGGTCGCCAGGTCCTGGCCCCTCACGGCGGATATCAACACATGGTGATCGGCACGTCACCGGCCGGACGGAGGGACTTCGGGCCCGCGGGTTCAGTTGTCTCGGAGTAGGACGCCCTGTCCCCGATGCCGTCCAGCGGCTCGCCGCGAGCGCCAGGGCCGACAAGTGCTGACGCTGCGCCCCTCAGGACTTCGATCGAGAAAATCAGGGAGTCCGGACCCGGCGTGCCCAGCTCACCAAACGTGTAACGGCAACTGACCTCGTACGGGAGGATCTGCGGTGGGGCCTTGGCACCGAACGCCCGCTGCACCTCCTCGGGACTGACCAGGGCGCACACCGGGTTGTTGGTCGTGGCCGGAGCACCGACGGCCGGGGCCGCGGGGACGCTGAGTGGGCCGCCGTTGCCCCAGCCGGCATCCACTGCTGCCTGCGAGAGCGCCCGGGCCATCGCATCGCCGTCGGGGACTCCGCCGCCCGCCATCGGCGGTCCGGTCACGTAGGGCATCTCGAGGGTCTCGTTGCCCCGGACTGCCGTCAGCACGACATTCGCGGACGCGCCGCCGGCCTCACCGCGGAAGTAGCCCGTCCACTGCAGGCAGGCGAAGTCGCCGATGCCCGTAACGGGTGAACAGTCGGACGTCGACTTCGCTTTCGAGATGTCTGCGGCTGATGCCGGGGACGTGAGCGCCACCGACAGGGCCGTCATCCCTCCCTCCTTGGACTTGCTGGAATAGGTGCACTGGTAAGCCTTGCTTCCCGGCGGCCTGGCTGAACTGTTCTCGCCCACAGGCACGAGCCCGGGTTCGACCTTCGCGGCGATTTCCGGGGTGATGAGGCCGCAGGCCGGGCTGCCGGTGCTGGAGGAGGACCCGTCTGGCGATGCTGGCCCGTTTTGGCCCGCTGGCGGGGAGCATGCGGCGAGGAACAGTGCGAGCACTGCGGCCATAGCAGGCCGGGACGGATGCACCGGCCCGATCCAGGCAAGGCTGCGTTTGGCCCCGGGGATCAGAATCAGCAGGCTATTCATGGCATCAGTGTGGCGCCGCAACGGTGCCGGGCCCCAGAGTCTAAAGTACCGTTCGGCGCGTAACAGGAATCGGGCAGCCGGCCGCTGGCCGGTAGCATCGGGGCCATGAGCGCCGACGACGACGACATCACTGATGAACTGCTGGCCGACGCCGGGAAGCTGACCGGGCTGGGCCTGGAACTGCTGGGCCTTGATCCCCACCCGGACGACATGACCCCGGAGCAGCGGCTCCAGTTCGACCCGGAAGACCTGGAAGAAATGGCCGCGGTCCCGCGGGAAGAGCGGCAGAAGGCTGTTCGTCAGACGCATCTGCTGGCTGGCCTGCTGTGGAACTCCTCAAGCGTCCTCATCGACCAGCTTTTCCGCGATCTCGAGACGCTCAGCACGCTGGATGCCGCCACCCCCTCCGCCATAGCCAAGACGTCGGTGCTGTCCTCGCTGCCGCCCCGGTTCGCGTCCAGCTACGATGCCAGGTTCACCCAAAAGTTTATTGTGGTGGCCGCGGATGTCACCGCTTCCCTGGTCCGCGGCTGGATAGCCCCGGGCTGCCTCGCCGCCGAACTGGCGGTCCGGTGCCTGCTCGATCAGGCGGAAATCACCGAGGACATCTACGAACTGGACCTCCCGGAGGACTGGCGCGCACAGGTTGAGGAAGTCCTGTTGGAGGATGCCGACAGTGAGTCGCTGTACGCGGAAAGCCCGGACACTGCGGCCCACGATACCCCCGCCGAACCGGGCATCGGGCACTGGTTCAAGCCCTTCAGAGCCGGGGACGCCGTCCCGCCCTACGCCTGTTCCTAACCGGCCGGGGGCAGTCGGCCCCTGCAGGAACCGGGGCGCCGGCCCGGCTCCATGCATGCGGCGTTCGTGCCCGCATGTTGCCCGGCGGCGCTACGCCGGCGCCTTCGGGATCAGGATCCACAGCGCGATGTACACGAGCTCGCCAACTCCCACCAATCCGAAGATGACGAACCCAAGCCGTACCAGGAATTTCGGGAGCCCGAACCTGGCCGAGAGCGCGGCGCAGACTCCACCGATCATTTTTCCGCGGCGTGGCCGCACCAGGGCCATAGACATGGCCTGGCCCTAGCCTTCGGCCTCTGCCGCGGTGCTGCCCGGACCGGTGGCAGCGCCGTTGAACTCCCCGTTGGCCACGGCCTCGGCGTACTTGGTGAGATCCGGTCCGGGCTGGAAGTCGACGAACTGGTCCTTCAGCTTTTCAAACAGGAACTTGTACACCTCGTCCTTGTTTGCATTCGCCAGGGAGGAGGCTGCCTCACGGACTGCTTCCTGCAGGGCCCGGTCCGCGTCCAGGAGGATCTTCTCGCGCGCCTGCCCGTTCCATTTGACGTCCTGCAATTCCATGGGAGTCTCCTTGCGTTGGCGGCTGATGCAGGGACGGCCGGGAAATTCGCTGATGAAATTCCCGGCCGGTCCTTGAAGGAGTTTATGCAGTAGGCGCGGGAGGGGTCCAGACCTTCCGCACCGCGCCTAAAGGTGAACGTGCAGGCGCCGTGCGGCCTCCGAAATGGATCCGGTCAGCGACGGGTACACCGTGAAGGTGCTGGCGACGTCGTCCACGTGCAGTTTCTGCTTCACGGCGATGGAGATGGGGAAAATCAGTTCGGACGCGTTGGGACCCACTACCACCCCGCCGATCACCGTTCCGGAGCCCTTCCGCGCAAAGATCTTCACGAACCCGTCCTTGGCGTTCCGCATCTTGGCGCGGGCGTTGCTGCGCAGTGAAAGCTTCACCACGTCGCCCTGGTATTTGCCGGAATCGATCTCCGCCTCGGAAACCCCCACGTTGGCGATCTCCGGTGAGGTGAAGATGTTGGAGGCGACTTGGTGCAGCTTGAGCGGGGTGACCACGTCGCCCATGAAGTGGGCAACGGCGATGCGGCCCTGCATGGCCGCGACGGAAGCCAGCGGCAGCACCCCCGTGCAGTCGCCGGCGGCGTAGATGTTGGGGGCGGTGGTGCGGGAGACGCCGTCGACCTTAACGTGTCCGCTCTCGCTGACCGCCACACCCGCTTCTTCAAGCCCAATGCCCGCAGTGTTGGGGATGGAGCCCAGGCAGAGCAGGCAGTGGCTTCCGGTGACCTTGGACCCGTCGCTGAGGGTGACCACCACGCCGTCGTCCGTCCGCTCCACCGCCTCGGCGCGTGAACGGGACAGGACGCGGACACCGCGGCGCTCGAACACTTCCTCCAGCACCACAGCGGCGTCCACATCAGAGCCCGGAAGCACCCGGTCACGGCTGGAAATCAGGGTCACCTTGGAGCCAAGGCCGTTGTAGGCGGAGGCGAATTCGGCTCCGGTCACACCGGAGCCCACCACGATCAGGTCCTCGGGAAGTTCGTCCAGGTTGTAGATCTGGGTCCAGTTCAGGATCCGCTCGCCGTCAGGACGGGCGGTGGCCAGCTCACGCGGGTGGGCGCCCACGGCCAGCAAAATCGTGTCCGCTTCCACGGTCTCGGTGCCCTCCGCCGTCAGCACCTCGATGGTGTGGTTATCCGTTAGCCGGCCCGAACCGGTCAGGATCCGCACGCCCTGGGCGGCCAGGCCGTCGTGGATGTCCTTTGACTGGCTGCGGGCCAGGTTCAGGAGGCGGTCGTTGATGTGCTTGAGGTCCGCGCGCATCACCGGCACAAAGTCGCCGCCGTCGACGTCGAACTTAACTCCCAGCTCGCCCGCCTCAGCAACGCGGGTCATCAGGTCCGCGGTGGCGATCAGGGTCTTGGACGGGACGACGTCGGTCAGCACGGCGGATCCGCCGAGCCCGGCCCGCTCGATGATGGTGACCTGCGCTCCGAGCGAGGCGGCCACCATGGCGGCCTCATATCCGCCCGGACCACCTCCCAGGATTGCGATCCGGGGTGAACTGAAATCTGGATGCGTAGTCACAAAAACCCATTCTCCTGCATCCTCCCCGGACCACCAAAGAAAGCGTTCTCTGGGGCCAAACCCGCGAAAGGGTGGGCCCGACAGGAGCGGCGGGATACCTTGTACCAGTGAGTACAACAGACTTCCTGAACACGGATCCCTTCGCTGCCGCGCGTGCCGCCGCCGACTACATTGCCGAGGAAACCGGCGTTGACAGCCACGATGTTGCCCTGGTGCTCGGCTCCGGCTGGGCAGAAGCCGCCGACCTCATCGGTGAAACCACCGCTACCTTGTCTGCCGAGGAAGTCCCGGGTTTCCACGCCCCGGCAGTGCCAGGGCATGTGGGCACCATCCGCTCCGTTCTGACCAACGAGGGCAAGCGGGCGCTGGTCCTGGGCGCCCGGACCCACTACTACGAAGGCAAGGGCGTGCGCGCCGTAGTCCACGGCATCAGGACGGCGGCGGCGGCAGGCTGCAGCACCCTGGTCCTCACCAATGGCTGCGGCGGGCTGAATGAAAACTGGGCGCCGGGCACTCCGGTGCTGATCAGTGATCACATAAACCTCACCGCGGCCTCACCGCTGGAGGGCGCCACGTTCGTTGACCTGACAGATCTGTACTCTGCCCGGATCCGCGGAATCGCCCGCGAAGTGGATGCAACGCTGGACGAAGGCATCTACGTGCAGTTCCCCGGCCCGCACTACGAGACCCCCGCAGAGGTGCAGTACGCCAGGCGCATTGGCGCCGACCTGGTGGGAATGTCCACTGCCCTGGAGGCCATCGCGGGACGGCACGCAGGCATGGAAGTGTTCGGCATCTCGCTGGTCACCAACCTCGCCGCAGGCATCAGCCCGCAGCCGCTCAGCCACCAGGAAGTCCTCGAGTCAGGGCAGGCGGCGGGCCCGCGGATCTCCAAGCTGCTCGCCGAAATCATCGCCCGGCTCTAAGGCACACGCAGTAGACGGCGGGAGTTCGAGGGCCAATGACGATAGCGTTGTGCCCATGACGTCCTCCGATGCCGATTTCCGCCTGCTCAATGAAGCCCGTGCATGGGCTGCCCAAGACCCGGATCCCGAAACATCGGCATCCCTCCTTGAGCTGGTCCGGCTGGTGGAAGACGGCTCACCGGCAGCCCGCCAGGAACTCGAAGACAGCTTCCGCGGACCGCTGCAGTTCGGTACCGCAGGACTCCGCGCGGCATTGGGGCCCGGGCCGAACCGGATGAACCGTGTGGTGGTGAGGCGCGCCGCTGCCGGGCTGGCGGACTTTCTGCTCCGCGCGGTGGGCGAGGCGTCACCGGGAACGCGGGCACGCGCCGTCGTCGGCTATGATGCGCGGTATAACTCGGACATCTTCGCGGCGGAAACCGCGGCGATCTTCACGGCGGCGGGCATCGAGACTTTCCTGATGCCGTCGGCGCTGCCCACTCCCCTGCTGGCGTACGCCGTGCGGGCTTTGGAATGCGACGGCGGCGTGATGGTCACAGCCAGCCACAACCCCCCGCAGGACAACGGCTACAAGGTCTATCTGGGCCGCCATGCCGTGACGGACAGCGGCAACGGCGCCCAGATCGTGGCACCCTATGACGCCGGGATCGCGGCGAGGATCAACGCCGTAGGCCCGCTCGAATCCATTGCCCTTGCCCCCGGCGGCTGGACCGTGCTCGACGGGTCCGTGGCCTCCGCATACCAACAGGCAACTGCTGCGCTCGCCCTCCCCGAATACTTTCCTGCCCGGAATTTGCGCATCGTCCTCACCCCGATGCACGGCGTCGGCGGTGAAACCGCGCTGGCCGTGCTGGATGCGGCCGGTTTCACCGACGTCACCCTGGTGGCGGAACAGGCCAAGCCGGACCCGGACTTCCCCACCGTCAGTTTCCCGAATCCCGAGGAACCCGGGGCACTGGACCTGGCCCTGGAAACGGCTGAGCGGCTGGATGCCGACATCGTTATTGCCAATGATCCCGACGCCGACCGGGCGGCAGTTGCGGCGAAGGACCCGGATACGGGTGCTTGGCGCATGCTCCGGGGGGATGAAGTGGGCGCCCTGCTGGGCGCCCACATAGCGGCGCGGCTGTCCGCGGCCGGTGGAAGCACAGGCGGCGGAAGCACAGGCGGCGGAGGCAGGCAAGGCGTGTTCGCGAACTCGATCGTGTCCTCGCGGCTGCTGGCGCGGATCGCGGCCTCTGCAGGCTATGCGCATGAGGAAACGCTGACCGGGTTTAAGTGGATTTCCCGCGTGCCCGGGCTGCTGTACGGCTACGAGGAGGCGCTGGGCTACTGCGTCGCGCCGGAACTGGTAAAGGACAAGGACGGCATCTCGGCGGCGCTGCTGATCGCGGAACTCGCTGCCGCCGCGAAGGCTGACGGGAAGACCGTCTTTGACACCCTGGACGACCTTTACCTGCAGCATGGCCTGCACGCCAGCGACCAGCTCAGCATCAGGGTCGCGGACCTGGGACTGCTGGACGCGATGATGAACCGGCTCCGCGTCAGCCCGCCGGAATCCTTCGGGTCATCGGCAGTGGAGGTTTTCACGGACCTGGCAGAGGGGACTGCGCAGCTTCCGCCGACGGACGGGCTCCTGTACATTACCCGCGACCTCACCCGGGTGATCATTCGGCCCAGCGGCACAGAGCCCAAGCTCAAGTGCTACCTCGAGGTGATCCACCACGTGGGGTCCGCGGCCGAACTGCCGGAAGCCAGGCAGGCCGTGCGGGCCGCGCTGGACGAAGTACTGCGGGACGTCAGAGAGGCGCTGGGGCTTTAGCGGGGTTTCCAAAACCAGAAAAGGGCGCCCGTTCGGGCACCCTTTTTTCCTGGGTTTTGGCTGCGCGTTCCTACAGCTCGATTTCGACGAAGCCGTCCACCACGCGGGTGTTAAACGCTGCGATGCTCAGGCCCGGGGTGCTGAAGCATTCGCCGGTTTCGAGGTCGTAGACCTCTTTGTGCAGCGGCGAGGCAACGGTGGGACGCGTCCCGCGTGATCCCAGGATTCCCCGGGCCATAACGTGCGCTCCGGTCGCCGGGTCCTCGTGGGCCACCGCGAAAACCTCAGCGGGGCCGGTGCGGAAGAGGGCAATCTGGCGTCCTGCCACGAGGGCCGCTTCGCCCCAGGCGGGTTCCAGGTCGTCCACCAGGCAGACGCGGTGCCAACCGGTGGTGATGCCCGGTGCGGCCTCGTCGGTGGCTGCTGCGAGTGCCCCAAGTTCCAGTGTTGCCGTCATGTTGGCTCCTCATCCTGTGCGTGTTTTCTTTTGCCTTCGGCTGCCTCTGCGGCCGTGTTCCACGCTAGGCCGCGGGTGTTTCAGAGGGGTGCAGTGAATGTGTCCAGTGCGTAAAAGACACCTCACGCCGCCGGAAACGTGCCCGTGATGCAGAAGTTAAGTTGACGAAACAATTGGGAAACTGAAGCGAAACTGCGTCTCCCTAGTCTGGATGGACAGCTCGTCAGAGAAGGCTGCGGGAAAACTGCCTGCGGCCCATGCGAAAGGCCCATCAGTGACCGAACAGACTTCAAGCACAGAGACTCCGCGCCGCATCGTCGTCGCCGGCGGCGGCCCGGCGGCCCACCGTTTTGCGGACGCGATGCATGCCCGCGGCCTCGATGGCTGGCATGTCACGGTCCTCACCGAGGAAGCCCACCTCCCTTACGACCGCGTCGCGCTGTCCAAGGCCCTCACCGAGAAAGACGTGGACCTCACCTTGGGGACCGCTTCGATGTGGGACCACCCTTCCCTGGAGCTGAAGACCGGTGAGCGGGTTGCCAGGATCAATGCCGAAGCCAAGACGGTGGAAACCGCTGCCGGCAACGTCTTCGAATACGACGAACTGGTGGTGGCCACCGGCTCGAACGCGGCCCGCCTGCCCATCCCCGGCGCCGAGCACACCCATGTCTACCGCACGCTCGAAGACGTGTGGGCCATCAATGAGGCCATCACGGGCCTGACTGAGAAGCTGGGCCGCAAGGTTAACGCCGTCACCATCGGTGGTGGCCTTCTCGGGCTCGAATCGGCCGCCGGCACCGAGCAGCTGGGCGCCAACCCGATTGTTATTGACGGTTCGCAGTGGCTGATGGCCACGCAGCTCGACGAGGGCGCAGGCCAGGCAATGGGCAGGCTTATCAAGTCCAAGGGCTTCCAGGTCCACGGCGGCGTCTTCCCGTCGGAAGTATTGTCCGACGACGACGGCCAGGTCACCGGCGTCCTCATGGCCGACGGCCGGGTCATCGACGCCGACATCGTGATTGTCGCCATTGGCGTCCGGCCGCGCGATGAGCTCTTCCGTGCTGCCGAAGGCGAGGAGCAGGTGTTCAGCCTGGGCCAGCGCGGCGGTGTGGTCATCAACGACTACTGCGCCACGGAGGTAGCCGGAATCTGGGCCATCGGTGAAGTGGCCAACTATGGCGGCATGTGCCTGGGCCTGGTAGCCCCCGCAAACACCATGGCTGAAATCGTGGCCGACCGCCTCCACGGCGGGGATGCCACCTTCCCCGGCTTCGACACCGCCACCAAACTGAAGCTTTCCGGCGTCGACGTCGCCAGCTTCGGCGACGCCTTCGCCAAGACCGAGCACGCCCTCGAGATCGTCTACGCCGACCCCGCCCGCGGCGTCTACCAGAAGATCGTTACCACCGACGATGCCAAGACCCTGCTGGGCGGCATCTTCGTGGGCGACGCCTCACCGTACATGAGCCTGCGTCCGCTCCTGGGCCGGGAACTTCCCGCAGAGCCCGGCGCCTTCCTCAGCGCGGCAGGCGGCGGCGACGCCCCTGAAACCGAACTGCCGGACGACGCCACGCTGTGCTCCTGCAACAACGTCACCGCCGGAAGCATCCGCGATGCCATCAACGGCTGCGGCGCCTGCGAAGGCAATGCCCCCGTCCAGGAACTGGGTGAGCTGAAGGGCTGCACCCGCGCCGGCACCCAGTGCGGTTCCTGCGTGCCGATGCTGAAGAAACTGCTGGAAACCGAACTGACCAAGTCCGGCGTCGAGGTTTCCAAGGCCCTCTGCGAGCACATCGAACTGTCCCGCCAGGAACTGTTCGACGCCATCCGGGTCCTGGAGCTCTCCTCCTTCGAAGAGATCATGGCCAAGTACGGCACCGGCGCCGGCTGCGACATCTGCAAGCCCACCATCGCCAACATCCTGGCCAGCCAGAACAGCGCCTACGTCCTGGACGCCGGCCGCGGCACCCTGCAGGACACCAACGACCGCGCCCTGGCCAACATGCAGAAGGACGGCACCTACTCCGTGGTCCCCCGCATCGCCGGCGGCGAGATCACCCCGAAGAAGCTCGGCGTCATCGCGGCCGTGGCCGAAAAGTACAACCTGTACACGAAGATCACCGGCGGCCAGCGGATCGACATGTTCGGCGCCCGCCTGGAACAGCTCCCGGAGATCTGGAAGGAACTGGTGGACGCCGGCTTCGAGTCCGGCCAGGCCTACGGCAAGAGCCTGCGCACGGTGAAGTCCTGCGTCGGTTCCACCTGGTGCCGGTTCGGCGTCCAGGATTCGGTGGCCATGGCCATCCAGCTGGAACTGCGGTACCGCGGCCTGCGCAGCCCGCACAAGCTCAAGATGGGCGTTTCCGGTTGTGCCCGTGAATGCGCCGAAGCCCGCGGCAAGGACGTGGGCGTTATCGCCACCGCCGACGGCTGGAACCTGTACGTCGGCGGCAACGGCGGCGCCACCCCGGCCCACGCCCAGCTGCTGGCCAAGGACCTCGACGACGAAACGCTGATCAAGTACATCGACCGCTACTTCATGTACTACATCCGCACCGCCGACCGCCTCCAGCGCACCGCACGCTGGCAGGAAGAGCTCGACGGCGGCATCAAGCACGTTGAGGACGTGGTGGTCAAGGACACCCTGGGCATTGCCGAGGACCTCGAAGCCGCGATGGCCAAGCACGTTGACACCTACATCGACGAATGGGCAGACACCCTCAAGGACCCCGAGCGCCTGCGCCGGTTCCGCTCCTTCGTGAACGCCCCGGACCAGAAGGACGACTCCATCACCTTCGTCCCGGACGAGCGCGGCCAGATGCGCCCGGCCACCCCGGAAGAGAAGGGGAAGGTCCTGATCGGGGCTTCCATCCCGGTCCGGCCCGGCACGTCGGAACCCATCAGGAACGAGGCATAAGCATGCAGCTCACCATCGACCTCACCGGCCGCGACGTCCTGGTCGCCGGTTCGGACCACGCAGCCCGGCAGGCAGTACGCCGCTACGAGGCCGCCGGCGCCGTCGTCTACCGCCTCAGCACCCCCCAGGGTGCTGGCCACGACGGCCCCCTCCCCGAGCGCCCCTTCCTGGTCGCCGCGGTGGACGACGGCCAGGCCGGCTGGGAGGCGCTTCTGGACCGGTGCCGCGCAGCGGGCATCCCCGTGGCCGCGGAACCGGCCGCCGGGCCCGTCGGCCACGTCACGCTGGTAGGCGGCGGCCCCGGAACCACCGAACTGCTCACCGTCGGCGCCGTCAAGGCGCTGCGCGATGCCGACGTCGTCTTTTATGACCGCCTGGCCCCCTGCCAGGACCTGCCGTCCCTGACCTCCGCCGAACTCGTGGATGTGGGCAAGAAGCCCGGGCACCACAAGGTCAGCCAGGGCGACATCGAAAAGCTGATGGTGGAAAGCGCCCTCGCCGGCAACAACGTGGTCCGGCTCAAAGGCGGCGATCCCTACGTCTTTGGCCGCGGCGGGGAAGAAGTTGCCTCCTGCGTGGCGGCAGGCGTCCCGGTCCGCGTCATCTCCGGCGTCACGAGCGCCATCTCCGTCCCCGCAGCCGCCGGGATCCCGGTTACGCACCGTGAAGTGAGCCACATGTTCACCGTGGTCTCCGGGCACGCCCCGCTGACCGAAAAGGAGCACCAGCACCTGGCCGGCCTGGGCGGAACCATCGTTGTGCTGATGGGCATCGGTACCCTCCACCAGCTCGCCGCTGGCCTTCGCCGGGCAGGAATGCGCGCCGACATGCCGATGGCCGTTGTTGAACGCGGCTACCGGCCCGGGCAGCGCACCACCATCGCGGACCTGGGCACCATCACCACTGCAGCCGCAGGCTGCAGCAACCCGGCTGTGCTGGTCATTGGTGAGGTGGTCCGGGTGGCGGAAGCCAACCGCGGGCATGCTGAGGCCGCCGCCGACCTGGACAGGCTGGCGGCCTCGCTGCTGGGCTCGTGAAAGGATTGACCTCCATGAATGCACTTGCACCGGCCGAATCACCGCAGGTCGAAGAAACGCCGGACGCGGCAGAAGCGCCGCTGGAGGGTTTCCGCATCGGTGTCACCTCTGACCGGCGGTCCCAGGACCTGATCGAGGCCCTCGAACGCCGCGGCGCTGAAGTGCTGCACGCACCCGCCCTGAAGATCGCCCCGGTACAGGAGGACATGCGCCTCATCGACGACACCCGGGCCATCATCGCTGCCAAGCCGGACCTCTGCATCGCCACCACCGCCTACGGCATGCGCCGCTGGTGTGAAGCGGCGGATTCCTTCGGGATCGGCGACGAGCTGCTGGAAACCCTCGGCGCCTGCCGGATGTTCGTACGTGGGCCCAAAGCCCGCGGTGCCGTGCGCGCGGCGGGCCTTGCCGACGTCGGAATCAGCAGCGACGAAACCACGGCAACACTGGTGGACATGCTGCTCGCCGAGGGCGTCCGGGGCAAAACCGTCGCCGTGCAACTGCACGGCTACACGGACGTCCGGCAGCTGGAGCGCCTGCGCATGTCCGGCGCCACCGTCCTGACGGTCACCCCGTACCGCTGGGTGAAGCCCGACGGCGAGGACAGGCTTCCCCGCCTCATAGAGGCGGTGTGCAGCGGAAACCTGGACGTCCTCACCTTCACGAGTGCACCCGCCGTCGACGCCCTGTGGAGCACCGCCCACGAAATGGGCGTCTACAAGCAGCTGATCGAGAGCCTGAAGACGAACGTCACCACGGCTGTGGTGGGTCCGGTCACCGCGCAGCCCCTGCTGGACGCGGGCATAACACCCCTGATTCCGGAACGCTTCCGGATGGGTGCCCTTATCAGGCTGGTGTGCGAGCACCTTGCCCTGAACCACGTCCGGCGGCTGGACACCAGGTCCGGCAACATCGAGCTGCGCGGCCGCAGCCTTCGCATCAACGGCCAGCCCGTGGAACTGGCACCGGCCCCGCTGTTGCTGCTCCGCGCCTTGCTGGGGGCGGGCGGCGCGGTCCTGTCCCGCGAATCGCTGTCCGACCTGCTGGAACTGCGCGGTTCCGTCCACGCGCTGGATATGACCGTGAGCCGGCTCCGTTCCTCGCTGCCGGACGGCCGCCTGGTGGAGACAGTGGTGAAGCGCGGCTACCGCATCCGCGTCTAGCTCAACCTTCAGGGCCCGCAATGTGTCGGTGGGCGAATGGATGAGAGTTGCGTCACGGGTTCTGTTACCGGCCGGTAAAAACTGGCGAACACGGCCTGGTTAAACGGCAACTGCGGGGAAACACTACGGAAAAAGCAGGGCCCTACGCTGGGTTGCATCACGAACTTCCGGCCGGTCACCGGCCGCCAGCGAAAGGGCCAGCACATGTCCGCTCCGGCACCCTCCACCTCCACCGCCCCCGCCACCCGCATCGTCATCGCGGGGGCGGGCCCCGCTGCCCAGGCCCTCGTCAGCCAGCTTCACCGTGCCAGGTTCTCCGGCACCATCACCGTGCTGAGCAACCGGGACGATACCCCCGAGGAACTCCTCGAACTTGCGCTTCTCCCCCAGGTCTCTGTCCGGTTCGGCCAGCCGGCCAGCCACATCGACCCCGAGAACCAGACCATCGCAACGGCGGACGGCATGGAATTCAGCTACGACCAGCTGGTCATCGCCACCGGATCAGCACCGGTGGCGAGCCCCGTGGAGGGTGCCAACCGCTGCTTGAGCTACTCCACGATCGATGACGCTGCCCGCATCGGCGAGGCCGTCAGCGAAGTCACCAAGGAACTGGGCAGGCGCCCGCTGGGGATCCTGGTGGGCACAGGTGCTGCCGCGGGCCAGGCAGAAGCGGTGCTCCGCGCCAGGGGCGTCCGGCCCATCCGCACCACCGCCCGGCCGGCCGCCGTCGTTCCCGGTACCTCAGCCACAGGCCTCACGGCCTCCGGCGTTGTTTTTGAAGATGGCAGCAGCATGAACGGAGACCTGGTGGTCCTGGCCGAAGAACGGGTGTCCCGGGACGGCCTCGCCGCCAGCGCGGGCCTGCAGACCGCGGCTACCGGCGGGATCGTCGTCAGCAGGGACTTCCGCACGTCCATCCCCGGCATTTGGGCGATCGGTGACGCGGCGGCATTCGACGGCGTCCGCCTGGGCCTGCTGGTGGCCGCGGCTTCCGCGGCGGGCGCCTGCGCCACCCAGCTCCTGGGCGCGGCATCCGCTCCGGCCGCTCCGCCCGCACTGCCGGCCGCCGCCTGAGCAGCAACGCGGGGTCACGTCGCGCCCGATGCGGGGCCCAGGATGGGCCGGAGGTGACCCCGCGTTGCTCCGATAGTGCCCAGGTCGTTGCGGAATTCTTGGGGCACACCGCTGTGGCAAGATGGTTCCCGAAACGAGTCACGGGCGTTACAACGCCACGGCCCACCGGCCCCTCCGAGAGGACCATCATGAGCAACGAAGCCACCCCTTCCGTTCAAACAGCCGCCGCCGGCGCCCCGGGTCCGGGCAGCATAGCGTCCTTCATCGACCACACATTGCTGAAGCCCGAGGCCGGTGAGGCTGACGTCCTGAAGGTCTGTGCGGAAGCGGCCGAATACCACTTCAAGTCAGTGTGCGTGAATCCCCTCTGGGTCAAGACCGTAAAGAAGGCTCTCAGGGGTTCCGGCGTCCTGACCTGCTCGGTGGTGGGCTTTCCGCTCGGTGCCACGCCCACTGACGTCAAGACGTTCGAGGCCCGCGGCGCGGTGCTGGACGGCGCGGACGAGGTGGACATGGTCATCAACATCGCGGCCGCCCGCGCGGGGGACAAGGGCGCGCTGGTTGAGGACATTGCTTCAGTGGCGGAGGCTGTGCATGCCAGCGGCGCCGTCCTTAAAGTCATTATCGAAACGGCGCTGCTCAACGACAGCCAGAAGGTCCTGGCCTGTGAAGCCGCCCTGGAGGCAGGCGCCGACTTCGTGAAGACCTCAACCGGCTTCAACGGCGGCGGCGCCACGGCGGAGGATGTGGCCTTGATGCGCCGCACGGTGGGCCCCGGCCTTGGCGTCAAGGCCTCCGGCGGCGTGCGGTCCCTCGAGGATGCGCAGGCTATGATTGCTGCAGGTGCAACACGTATTGGCGCCAGCTCCGGCATCGCCATCGTCAAGGGTGAACAGGGTTCGTCCTCCTACTGACGGCAACCGGAGCCGCCACAGATCGAGGCCCGCGGGGCCAAGGAGGAACGAATGTCCAGCAAGATCACGGCTTCCAGCCAGGGCCCGGCGTCTCACGAAGGGGCTCTCCGGACCCCCCAGAACGAGAACAAGCTCGGCACAAGCATCCTTCTCTTCGTGGTCTGCATGGCACTGTTCCTGGGCGCCATCTACTCGCTGTCCTTCCTCACGCTCGGCAACCCCTGGCCCATGGCCGCCTGCCTGGGGCTGTTCGCCCTCGCGTACTGGATCCCGCAGACCATCCTCGGACGCTCCGACTCCGCAGGCGAGCACTAATCCCACGTAAGTAGCACCAAGTGCCGTTTTGACACTCCAGAACGACACTAAGCGCTGCACAGTTGGGATTCCCGATCCCATAGACAAGAGACCCCCTGGACGATGTCCAGGGGGTCTCTCGCGTTTGGTGCCTGCGCAGGCCTGGCACCAGGCGCCCCAGGCTCAGAACCAGATGCGGGTCCAGGCTTCGGCCGCGGCCGCCACCCTGGTCCAGTGAGTGTGGGCTATTGACCAGCCCGCCACACACAACCCCACCATGGCGTAAGCACTGACGGGGATCAGCAGCAGCCATTCACGCTTCGACCCTGCACGCCCCAGCAGCGGCAGCGACAGGGCGCCGTTGGGCCGCCAGACCGTGCGCAGCAGCGGCATCCGGCGCAGCACCTTGGGCGGACGGATCACCAGCGGCCAGAGCAGGGGCACCCCGCCGGTAGTCACCAGGTCACCGATGATGTGGACGGCCACACCGGTAAGCATCGAGACCGGAAGCCAGGTCCACTGGTCCGGGGCATACCAGGTGACGAGTCCGGCCATCACCAGCCCGAAAATCCAGTTGGTGAGGAACCCGGACTTCGGGAAAAGCTTGAGCGCCTTCGCCGCGATGTTGATCATGAACATGCACAGCAGCCCGGCCCCCACGGACAGCAGGCCCCAGTCGGTCTGGAGCTGGACCTGGCCGGCCAACGTCGCCAGCAGCACAAAGAAGGCAGCCCCGAGCACGGAGTGGGTGCCCTGCCGGTGCCCCCCGCTGGCATTTTCAATGCCCACCGCAATGACGTTGGACAGCGGCGGCAGGGAATTGGCCACGGTGCTGTGCCGGTGGTCCCAGTCGCACACCAGGGCGGTGCCCGCCGTCGCCATCCCGCCGATCAGGATGCCGGTGGCGTCCAGCGGATACCAGCCCAGGGTGTACGGCCCCGTTGAAGCAATAGCTACCCACGCCGCGGCTCCCGATGCGGCGTGATGTCCTCCCATCACGTCCTAACCGCTGACTGCCGGAGCGGCGAGAGGCTGGTCGGAGAAGATGTTGCGGATGACGCCGTTGGCCCATTCCAGGATTTCGGCGTCCTGCAGGTCGCGGCCGCCGATCTTCGCCGTTTTCGGTTTGGGAATCAGCACGGCGTCCAGGGCCGGCTTGGACTGGGATCCCGGGTACATCCGGTTCAGGCGCATGACTTTGGATTCCGGAAGGGTGGCAGGTGAGAACTTGATGAAGTTGCCCTGCAGCGCGACGTCGGAGAGGCCGGCTTCCCGGGCACCCACCCGGAAGCGGGCCACGGCCACCAGGTTCTGCGCCGGGAGCGGCGGCTCGCCGTACCTGTCCACGAGCTCAGCGAGGACTTCGTCGATGGCCTCGTTGGTGAGGGCGGCTGCGAGTTTGCGGTACGCCTCCAGGCGGAGCCTCTCCCCCGGCACGTAGTCGTGCGGGAGGTGCGCGTTGACGGGCAATTCAATCTTCATCTCGGCGGCCTTCTCCTCGGCCTCGCCGCGGAAGTCCGCCACCGCCTCGCCCACCAGACGGATATACAGGTCGAAGCCCACGCCCTGGATATGCCCGGACTGTTCGCCGCCCAGCAGGTTGCCGGCACCGCGGATTTCGAGGTCCTTCATGGCCAGCTGCATGCCCGCGCCCAGTTCGTTGTGGGTTGCCACGGCCTTCAGCCGCTCCAGCGCCACTTCGCCCAGCGGTTTCTCGGAGGGGTACAGGAAGTACGCGTAGGCGCGCTCCCGGCCACGGCCCACGCGCCCGCGGAGCTGGTGCAGCTGGGACAGGCCGTACTTGTCCGCCCCGTCCACGATCAGCGTGTTGGCGTTGGAGATGTCCAGGCCGGTTTCAATGATGGTGGTGCACACCAGCACGTCGAAGCGCTTCTCCCAGAAATCCACGATGATCTGCTCCAGGCGGCTCTCGGACATCTGCCCGTGGGCCACCTCCACCCGGGCCTCCGGGACCAGTTCGCGGATCTTGGCGGCGGTCCGCTCAATGGTGGACACCCGGTTATGGACCAGGAACACCTGCCCTTCGCGCATCAGCTCACGTCGGATGGCAGCGGAGGTCTGCTTGTCCGTATAGGGTCCCACGTAGGTCAGGACAGGGTGCCGTTCCTCCGGCGGGGTGGCCAGGGTGGACGTTTCCCGGATCCCGGTCAGGGACATCTCCAAGGTACGCGGAATGGGGGTGGCGCTCATGGCCAGCACGTCCACGTTGGTGCGCATCTTCTTCAGGGCTTCCTTGTGCTCCACCCCGAAGCGCTGTTCCTCGTCCACGATCACCAGGCCGAGGTCCTTGAACTCGAAGTCCTTGGACAGCAGCCGGTGGGTGCCGATCACCACGTCCACGGTGCCGCTCTTGACGCCCTCCACCGTTTCCTTGGTTTCCTTGGTCCCCTGGAACCGGGACAGGGCCTTGACCCGCAGCGGGAACCCGGAGAACCGCTCGGTGAACGTTTCGTAGTGCTGCTGGGCCAGCAGGGTGGTGGGCACCAGCACGGCCACCTGTTTGCTGTCCTGGACGGCCTTGAACGCGGCACGCACAGCGATCTCCGTCTTGCCGTAACCCACGTCGCCGGAAACCAGCCGGTCCATGGGGATCTCGCGTTCCATGTCCGCCTTGACCTCGTTGATAGTGGTCAGCTGGTCCGGCGTCTCAACGTAGGGGAAGGCTTCCTCGAGCTCGCGCTGCCACGGGGTGTCCGGGGCAAAGGCGTGCCCGCGGGAGGCCATTCTGGCCGAATACAGCCGGATCAGCTCGCCCGCGATCTCCTTGACGGCCTTCCGGGCCTTGGACTTGGTGCTGGCCCAGTCCGCGCCGCCCATTTTGCTGAGCACCGGGGTGTCGCCACCGACGTAGCGCGTCACCTGGTCCAGCTGGTCCGTGGGAACAAACAGCCGGTCGCCCGGGGCGCCGCGTTTGGATGGGGCGTATTCCAGCACGAGGTACTCGCGCACGCCGTCGCCGCCGCCAGCCACCTTGCGCTGGATCAGCTCCACGAACTTGCCGATTCCGTGCTGTTCGTGCACCACATGGTCGCCTGCGACAAGCTGCAGGGGGTCTACCGCATTGCGCCGCTTGGAGGGCATGCGCCGCATGTCCTTGGTGGACCCCGCGGAGGTCCGGCCCAGGAGGTCTGCTTCGGTGAGCAGGCCGAGCTTCAGCCCGTCCAGGACAAAACCGCGTCCGACGGCGGCAGTGGTCACCTCGATGATGCCCGCCTGGGGTTCGTGGTCCAGGCTGTCCACCCGGGCGCAGGGGATGTCCGCGTCGTGGAACAGTTCGGCCAGCCGCTGGGCGGGGCCGGGGCCCTCGGTGGCCACCACGATCCGCCATTGGTCCCGCACGTGCGACCCGATAAAGTCCATCATTTCCGCGACGTCGCCCTGGTAGCCGCGCGGTTCGCGGGCGTGCAGGTTCAGGACGTCGATCTCGGGCAGCAGTTCCTCGTCCTGGGCCAGCGAGGTGATGGACCACCACGAAACGCCGTGTTCAAGGGACGAGGTCCTGGTTTCGGTCAATGAACGGAAACTGGCCGAATGGAGCGCGGCGCTTGCCTGCGAGCTGAGGTCCAGCGGCGCGGTCCCGCCGTCGGAGGCCGTGGACCAGGCAGCTTCGAGGAATTCCTCGTTCGTGGCGGCGAGGTCGTGGGCGCGGGTGCGGACCTTTTCCGGTTCAATGATCACCGAGATGGAACCGGCGGGCAGCTGCTCCACAAACGGGACCATGGCGTCCACCAGCACCGGGGCCAGGGATTCCATGCCCTCCACGGCAATCCCGCCGGCAATCTTTTCGAGCATGTCGGCCGCGGCCGGAAGCTGGGACTTGAGGGTTGCGGCCCGGGACATCACGGACGGAGTGATCAGGATTTCCCGGCAGGGCGGTGCGTGCAGTTCGGTGGGGTGGTGCAGCCCGGGTGAGGACAGCGAGCGCTGGTCGGCGACGGCGAACCAGCGCATCTGGTCCACTTCGTCACCGAAAAATTCGACCCGGACGGGGTGGTCCTCGGTGGGCGGGAAAACATCGATGATCCCGCCGCGCACGGCGAACTCGCCGCGGTGGGTCACCATGTCCACCCGGGCATAAGCGGCGTCAGCCAGGCTGCGGACCACTTCGGTGAACGGCTTCTCCTGGCCCACCCTCAGGGTGACGGGGACCAGCTCACCCAGGCCGGCCACCACGGGCTGGACCACGGCACGGACCGGCGCCACCACCACCCGGAGGGGCCCCGCCGTCGAACTTTCCGGGTGCGCCAGGCGGCGCAGGACGGACAGTCGCCGCCCTACCGTGTCCGAGCGCGGCGAGAGCCGCTCGTGCGGGAGTGTTTCCCAGCTGGGGAATTCAGCTACCGAAGCAGCAGGCAGGTAGGCGCGCAGCGCCGCGGTAAGATCCTCCGCTTCGCGCCCGGTTGCGGTGACGGCCAGTACCACGCCCGGCCCGGCGCCGTTCCCTCCCCCGGCGGCGGCAATGCCGTCGGCCATCTCGGCCAGCAGCACCGGCCGCAGCCCGGCCGGCGCACTGATCTGGTAGTCCTGGCCGCGGACGGCGAAGCCCCGGGCAGCCTCGGCGCGGACCCGGGCGAAAGTCTGGTCCGCGGCGAGGGCGCGGCGCAGTCCCTCCAGCGAAGGGCCTACGCTGGGTTTGCCGGTGCTGGATTTGCCGGTGCTGGATGTGCCCGTGCTGGGTTTGCCGGCGGTGGACGGGCCGGGAAGGCTCATGGCAGAAGCTCCTGTGGTGTTACGTAAAAAGCAGGCAACGCGAAAACCCGAAATTCGCTGCGAATCCCGGGTGATCCCAGCCTACCCCCAGCCAGCGACATGCCAGCCGTCCAAAGCCGCCGCGGCTCCGAACTGCTAAAGGTGAAAGACGCAGGACAAGAGACACAGGACAAGAGACCCCGGACAAGGGACACCGACGAAAGGGAACAGCATGAGCGGAACCAGCAGGACCCGGGATTCAGCCAAAACTGTCCTGGTGACCGGCGCCACCGGCTACATCGGTGGCCGCCTGGTGCCCAGGCTCCTGGATGAGGGGCACAGCGTCAAAGTCCTGGTGCGCTCTCCCGGCAAGATCGCGGGCGTCCCCTGGCGGGACCAGGTGGAGGTGGTGGAAAGCAGCCTGGACGACGGCGGGGCGTTGCAGGCGGCGCTGGCCGGCGTCGAGGTTTTCTACTACCTGGTGCACTCCATGGCCGCCGGGGCCGGCTTTGAAGCCAAGGAGCGGGCCATGGCCCGGACGGCTGCCGACGCCGCGGCCGCCGCCGGCGTGGCCAGGATCGTCTACCTGGGCGGGCTCCACCCCCAGGGCGTGGCGCTTTCCACCCACATGCGCTCCCGCGAGGCTGTCGGCCAGGTGTTCCTCGACAGCCCGGTGGATGCCATCGTCTTCCAGGCCGGGGTGGTCATTGGCTCGGGTTCGGCGTCCTTCGAGATGATCCGCCACCTCGCCGAAACGCTGCCGCTGATGCCGGCGCCCAGTTGGGTCCGGAACCGCATCGAGGCCATCGCGGTGCGCGATGTCCTGTACTACCTCGTCGCCGCGGCGTCACTGGACGGCCCGCTCAACCGTACCTTCGACGTCGGCTGCCGCCAGGTCCTCACGTACGCCGGCATGATGCAGGAGTACGCCGCGGAAGCCGGCCTGCCGTACCGGCCGGTGCTGGCACTGCCCGTTCCGGCACCCAAGCTGGCCGGGCTATGGGTTGCCCTGACCACCCCCATCCCGCTGTCCATGGCTGTGCCGCTGGTCCAGTCCCTGCAGCACGATGCCGTGTCCAACGAGCAAGACATCGACCAGTACATCCCGCAGCCCGACGGCGGCCTGACCCCCTACCGCACCGCCGTCGCCCTGGCCCTCGGGAAGGAACGCGAGGGCCAGGTGGAGACCACGTGGGCCAGCGCCGGTGCTGCCGCCGATCCCCTGCCGAGTGACCCGGACTGGGCGGGGCACAAGGTGTACATCGACGAACGCACCTTTCATGGCGACGTCGATCCGGCCCGGGTGTGGACGGTCATCGAGGGCATCGGCGGGCGGAACGGCTGGTACTCGCTGCCGCTGGCCTGGCAGGTGCGGGGCTGGCTGGACAAGCTGACGGGCGGGGCGGGGCTGCTGCGGGGACGCCGGCATCCGCACACGCTGGCCACTGGTGAAGTGGTGGACTGGTGGCGGGTGGAACGGATCGAGCACGGAAAACTGCTGCGGCTGCGCGCCGAGATGCGGGCCCCGGGACGTGCCTGGCTGGAGCTGTCCGTTGAGCCGGACGGGACCGGCAGCCGGTACCGGCAGCGGGCCATTTTCTTCCCCAAAGGGCTGAGCGGGCGGCTGTACTGGCTGGGGGTCCTGCCGTTCCACAGCCTGATCTTCCCGGCCATGGCCAGGAACATCACCGGGGCGGCGCGGAAGCTGGTGGATGCGGAGCCCGGCGCCCGGACCCCGTAGGATGTTTGGAGCCTAATCCGACCCCCACGTCCCAGGAGGACCCATTGGCCCTGAGCGCAACCACCACCCTTCCGCACTCCGTCCCCAGCGTTGCAGCTGTCCTGGTGAACGAGGATTTCCAGCGCCACGTCAGCCAGCTCGTAGGCGGCAGCCTTGAATCCTTCACCGTCGACGGCGATGTTGCCGGCGCCTTCAGCGCCACCTCCGTGCGGACCCTGCCCACCACCCGCCTGCCGGAAATCGCACGCAAGTTCGTGGGCGAGCACCTGAAAGTGACCCAGGTGGAGAACTGGGATGCCCCCGCCGCGGACGGTTCCCGGCAGAGCAGCATTTCGCTGAAGATTGCCGGCGCCCCCGTCGACGTCACCGCGGTACAGCGGCTCGTTGCTGCCGACGGCGGCACCCGCGTTGAGCTTGAAGGTGCCGTGAAGTCTTCGGTGCCGTTCCTGGGCGGGAAAATCGCCGACGCCGCCGAGCCGATGGTTGCCAAGGCCCTGAACCTGCAGGCCAAGCAGGCACAGGCCTGGCTGGAAAGCCACTAGCCGCGTGGAACTGCCTGTCTTTGCCGCGCTCGTCCTGATTGTTGCCGGTATCTGGTCGCTGGTGGTCTGGCCGCAGTTCCTGCGCCGGGTCATGAAGGATCCGCGCGCCCGGGACGCCGCCGGCAAGGCCACCAGGTTCCTCACCGTCCACGTGGTGCTGGTCAGCATCTCGATGGTGCTCGGCGCAGCCACGGCGGTGATTGGTATTCTGGGGCTGGCCGGCTAGGCCCCCTGCTCAAAAAGGCTCCGGCCCTCGTCCCGCTGGGGAGGAGGGCCGGAGCCTTTTATGCCGCCAGGCAGGCTGGCGCCCAGGCGGTTTGGTTGCTAGGCAGCCTGGTTGAGCGCGTCCTCGGCGGCAACCCAGGAAATCATGGCGCACTTGACCCGTGCCGCGTACCGGGCCACTCCCTCAAAGGCTGCTGCGTCGCCCAGCAGTTCAGGGTCCGCGTGGATCTTTCCCCGCGACCTCAGGACCTCGCGGAAGCTGTCAATCACCTCGTGAAGTTCGGTTACTGTCATGCCCTCTGCCAGGTCTGTCAGGACTGAGGCGGACGCCATGGAAATGGAGCAGCCCGCGCCGTCCCAGGCAACCTGTGCCACTTTTCCGTCAGTGACTGCCAGGCGCAGGGTCACTTCGTCGCCGCAGACCGGGTTGAGCTGGTGCGATTGGCCGGTCGTGGCGCCGCCGGGTGCCTCGGTGGCGGCCAGGCCGCTGCCGTGGCGGGCTTTGGAGTGGTCGAGGATGATCTGCTGGTACAGCTGGTCGAGGCTCATGGTTTTACCTTCAGGGTGTGTGGTGGCTTAGGCGCGGAAGTAGGCGCGCACGCCGGCGACGGCATCCAGGAACTGGTCCACGTCGTCGGTGGTGTTGTAAAGGTAGGCGCTTGCCCTGGTGGTGGCCGTCAGCCCCAGCCGGCGGTGCAGCGGCTGGGCGCAGTGGTGGCCGACGCGCACGGCAATCCCCCGCGAGTCAAGGAACTGCCCCACGTCATGGGCGTGCACGCCGTCAACGTCGAATGCGGCGAGCCCTATGCGGTCCTGCCCCGCCGCAGGCCCCAGGACCCGGATGCCGGGAAGGGACTCCAGGCCGGTGACCATCCGCTGGCCGAGCTCAGCCTCCCACTGGTGGATCCGGTCCAGCCCCGTTTCCGTCAGGTAGTTCACTGCCGCGGCCAGCGCCACCGCCTGGGAGATCCGCTGGGTTCCGGCTTCGAAGCGCTGGGGTGCCGGGAGGTACTCGGCCCGCTCCATGGTCACCGTAGTGATCATGGAACCGCCCGTCAGGAATGGCGGCAGGATATCCAGGATGTCCTGCTTCCCGTAGAGCACCCCGATTCCGGTGGGTGCGAGCATTTTGTGCCCGGAGAACACCGCAAAGTCCACATCCAGCTCTTTGACGTTCAGCGGCATGTGCGGGGCGGACTGGCAGGCGTCAAGTACCACCAGGGCTCCGGCTTGCCGGCCCAGGGCTGCGAGTTCACGGACGGGGTTGATGGTGCCCAGGACGTTGGAGGCGTGCGTGAAGGCCAGGACTTTTGTCCGGCTGTTCACGGTGTCGCGGGCCACGTCCATGCGGAGGCTGCCGTCGTCGTCGACGGGGATGTACCGCAGGGTTGCCCCGGTGCGGAAGGCGAGTTCCTGCCAGGGTATGAGGTTGGCGTGGTGTTCCATCTCGGTCACCACGATTTCGTCACCCGGATTCAGGGCGAGCTCCTTGAGCCGGCCGTCGCCCCGGCCCTGCGCAGCCCACAACCCGGCATTGGACAGGGCGTAACTGAGGAGGTTCAAGCCTTCGGTGGCGTTGGAAGTCCAGATGAGCTCGGAGTAGTCGGCGCCAACGAAGCCGGCCAGCGTCTGCCGGGCGTCCTCGAAAGCTTCGGTGGCCTCGACTGCAAGGTGGTGGGCGCCGCGGTGCACCGCCGCGTTGCGCTGCTCGTAGAATTCCTGCTCGGCTTCGATGACGCTGAGCGGATTCTGCGACGTCGCTCCGGAATCCAGGTAGATCAGCGGGCGTCCGTTGACCAGTTGGTCCAGGACCGGGAAGTCGTTGCGGATGCGCTGCACTTCGGCGTTGTCCATGACCGGCAAGGCGCGTTCCAGTGTGGCTGGCGTTGATACTACGGCCAAAACAAACTCCTTGAAATGCCAACGGATGACACTCAATTGTCCCACAGCACGACTGTGGCGGCCGCCCGGAGGGGCAGCCGCCACAGTCGCTCCGGGCTTCAGCCCGCGGAATGGAGGGCCGGCGACGGCTGGGGGGAGAGTCTCGGTCTCAGAAGACTCTGACGTCGCCGGCCCCGTCCACGCCCGGCCCCGAGGGACCGGAAGTTTGTTGGATACAAGGCCTTGATTTTGTTCTCGCAGCTGCGGCTTCTTTCGTGCCGTTTGCTTTGCTTCCATAAGTAAATACTCCGGCGCCATCCTGCACACGAGTAGGGTGTACTCGAATTCCCCTGCGTGGGACTACCTGTGGGGCCCTGATTCCCGGAAGGCTTCGGGAATCACGTCGAGAGCGCCGCGGGGCATGCGGACAGAGATCACGGGCAGGCCACACCGGCCCCTGCAGGGAAGCCAACCGGGGCGGTTTCCATGGTGAAGGCCTACTTGGGCAGGGCTGACTCCAGCTCATCCCGGCTCCGCACGCCGAGCTTGACGTACGTGCGGTACAGGTGGCCCTCCACCGTTCGCACAGACACCATGAGCCGCTGGGCGATTTCACGGTCCGTGAGGCCCTGTACGGCCAGTCCCACAATGTCCTGTTCACGCCGGGTGAGGTGGACGGCGGGAGCCGCGGCAATAAAACGGCCTTCCCGGAACCTTTCTCCCAGTTCGTGGTCGCATTTTTCGCGCAGGGCCACGGCCTGCCGGGAGCGCCGGCGTTCCCCGGCCTGCTCCAGGAGGGTGCTGGCGCGGGCGTAGGCCTCCCGTGCCAGGTTCACGAACCCCGCTTCCTCCAGTGCGGAGGCCGTTTCCATCAAGGCATCCCCGTCAGCCTCTTCCCACCGGGTGGCCAGGGTCAGCATCGCCTCCGCCCACCGGCCCTCCACCGTCCGGGCGACCGTCTGCACCATCGGAATGACCGAAGGGTCGCCCAGATCCCAGCAGATGGCCAGGAGTTCGAGCAGTGTTCCGGCCCTCGCAGTGGCCTCGGCCGTAGTGGCGAGCGTATGCAGCGCGGCGAGGTTCTTGCCGTCCCGGGACAGGTATTCGGCGGCAGCGGCTTTGTAGGACGCGGCGAGCAGTTCGTGGGCGGGGCCCCCTGCCGCAGCGTCGCTGTAGTCCTGTTCCAGGCGCTGCGCCTGGGCCGTGTCCCCCAGCCTTGCCGCAACATAAAAACCCAGGGCTGAACCCAAGCGGAACAGCTGCAGCGGGTCGTTCAGCCGGAGTGCCTCCACGGCCGGCAGCAGCACCTGGTACGCACGCTCCATCCGGCCCTGCCGCAGGAGTGAGTACCCGCGCAGTACTTGGAGGCTGCCGTTGAAGGTGGCGGCCCCCGGAGAGTGCCTGGCGGCGTAATTGTTGAGTTCGCGCTCGGCCGATTCCCATTCCCCCATGGCAAGGTAGTCGGTCACCAGCCGGCCCAGCACAAACTCCGTGTAGAAGAACAGGCTGTCTTCCAGCGGAGGCAACTCGGAAGCGGCCAGGAGCGCCGAGTCCAGGCCCTCGGAGGCACGGCCGGCAGCAGCCAGGGCGTGTGCCAGGAGCGCCTCCCCCAAGGCCCTGACCGGTTCGCCTCCCGCATCCGCCGAGGTGGTGCTCCTGATCTCCCTGACCTCCGCGGCCAGCGCTTCGGCGTCCACTTCCGCGCCCAGCTCCAGGAGGCGCAGGACGCGCAGGACGCGCAGGAGCTGATCCGGCGCGAACGGGTCCCCGTCAACCGGCTGTTGGACGTGTTCGCGCATGTCCTCGGCCAAGGCCCTGAGCGGTGCTCCCTTCGCCTGGTGGGCGGCCGTCCGGAGCAGGACGACGGCGGGACCCTCGGGAGTATCGGACAGCTTCCGCCAGCAGGCGTCAAGCAGGTCGGCAGCCGGCCCGTACACGCCCTCGTTATAGAGGGCCCGGGCCTGGAGGGCTTGGGCCAGGGGCACCAGTGCGGGATCCCGTACTTTGGCTGCTAGGGTGCGGGCGCTGTCGTTGCGGAACCGCCGCAACGCTTCGCGGGCGGCATGAAGCATCTCGTGGTCAGGGATCCGCAGGCCAACCTCAAAGGCCCACTCAACGGAGCGAAGCATGCCCTCGCCGCGCAGGGCAGCGGCGTCCTGATGGGCGCGGATCCTTTCCAGCAGTTGCAGGCTCCGGGACACTGACAGGGTGTTCCTGATTGCTTTGGCGAAGAGAGCGTTCCATATGGAGAGCTCGGCGGGAACACCGGAGCTCTCGGAAACCATCTGCTGGTCAAGGAGGGACCGGACCACGGAGGCCCCGCTGATGTCCTCGATCACCTTTCGGCCCACCGGCCCCGCCAGGGCGATGAGCTTCAGGGCCTCCTGTTCCTCCGGTCCCCTCCGGAGGTGGTCCTTGGTCACCACGGCCGTAAGCTGGGGGCCGTCGGCCGGCAGGGGGCCAAGCAGTACCCAGATGCCGTTCCGCTTGGCCAGGACTCCTGTTTCGGCAGCATCGTGCAGCAGTGCGTCCAGGATCCGCGGGTTACCGCCGGATGCGTGCCAGATGGAGTCAACCGTAACCGGCGGGACCGTCCCGTCAAGGACATGGGCCAGGACCTCTTCGATCTGTTCCCGGTTCAGCGGCCGCAGGTCCACCCGTTCGGCAAGGCCGTCGTACCAGAGCTGGTCCAGCGGCTGTGGGAGGCCGGGCCGGGGCCTGGCTGCAGCCACCACCGTTGCCCAACCGGCAGAGATGAGGTCCGCCACTACGCCGGCGGAGGCTTCGTCCAGATGATGCGCGTCATCCACCACCAGCAGGACTGGGGCGCCGCTGCCTGCCTTGAGCTTTTCGAAGTAGGTCCACATTGAACGCAGAACCGCTACCGGCGAGACCGACTCTTCAGCGGTGAGGTCTCCCGTATAGGGGGTAAGGACGCCGAAGGGCACGGCCGCGAGGGCGGAGCTGCCGTGAATCTGCAGGATGTTCAGCTGCCCGGCGAGACGCTCGGCGATCGCCTCCGTCAGGGACGTTTTTCCGATGCCGGGCCCTGCCATGAGGAAAATGGCGTGGCTGGTGCCGTTCCGGACAATATTGCAGATCCGTTCCAGGGGCTCCCGCCGCCCCGTGAGGGCGCGGTGGGGCGTGGCAGGTTTGTGGCCATTAGACGAGTCCAGTCAGATCACCCCTGGAAGTTACGCCGAGCTTCGTGAAGACCTGGTACAAATGGCCTTCAACTGTGCGGACTGATACACCCATTTCCAGGGCGATATCACGGTTTGAGGCTCCCCGGCCGGCGAGCCGCGCGATCTGGCGCTCCCGCGCGGTGAGCAGCGGGCTGCCGCTGCTGGGCACGATGGGAAGATTTTCCACGGTTGCCGCCAGGATGTCCAGCCGGGCCTGGGCGGTCCGGGCTGAAACCGCATCCCCGTCCTGCCTGGCGAAGTCCACGGCCAACGCCATGCAGCGGGCCTCTACCGCGTCCAGCTCCAGCGTGGCCGCCAGTTCGCCGGCTGCGAGGAGGGTTTTGGCATCCTTGGTCCTGCTGCCTACGGCAATGAGGCGGGAGACCTCTGCCAAAGGGCCCTGCCGGTGCCCGGCGATGTCCTCCAGGAGGCGGAAGTCCGAGTCGCTGCCATTGACCGTGCCGGCGAGCAGGCTGATCCCGGCCATGGTGTAAATCCCTGCGTTGACGTTCCGTTGGGCTGACTGCTTCAGCCCGGCAACGGATTCGGAGTCACCCAGCCAACGTCCGGCAACCTGGGCGCAGAATTCAATGATGTTCTCGGCGGAAAAACCGGATGTGCCGGAAGTCCTTTGCAGTTTGCCAAGATACTTGCGCGCCTGGGGGGCGTTCCCCGTCTGGGCATACGCCAGGGCCGTTGCGGCATACGCCGAGCGAAGGGCGCTCTGGCCGGGCTGGAGCTCGAGCTGGGCCACAGCCGAAATCAACGGGTCCAGGGCAGCGCCACCACGGCCGGAATAGACGTAGGCCAGACCGGCGGCCAGTTCAGACGCGGCGCTCCGGTAAGACATGCGGTCTGATTCCCCGCCGATGTGAGGTCCCACAAGGTCAATACAGCGCCGCCACTGTCCCGCCGTTAGCAGCACCACGAAGGCCTCCCGGGTGAACTGCTCGCGCAGGCCCACCACGTGCGATGCGTCCGTGATCTGTCCGCCAAGCCGCCGCATCAGGCTCAGCGCGTCCATTTCCCGCCCAGTCAGGGACAGTGCCGTCATCAGGATGACGGAAGCCTGCATCCGGTAGGAGGTGTCCGGATTGAGGGCGGGATCCGCTGCTGCTTTAAGCTCCGGAATCATGGCGGCATAGTCACCGGCGAAGGCACGGTATTCGAACCCGCTCAGTGCTACCCGATTTGCGGCGGCTGCAGCCGGGTGCGGCCAGGCGGCCTCGCTCCGCGCCGCATCCAGCCTTTCCCGGGCCTCGGCAAGAAGGGCCGGAACCTTGCCTGCCTGCTCCGGCAGGCACAGCATCACCCGCGCCTTGGCCGCCATGACGTGTGCGTACTCTTCGACTCCCACGCTGTCCAGTTCGGGCTGCGAGATGTCATCCAGGGCAGCCAAGGCCTGGACGGGCAGGTCCAGCTGAAGGTATGCGGCGGCCTTGTGCCGCTGGGCCGGAACCCACTCCGGGTCTGTCCTCTTGAGCATGTCCGCGTAGGCCAGGGCGGAGCGGGGGTCAAAGAGCTGCACTGCAGCTTCGGCGGCAGCGAGGGCCAGTGCGGGGCTGAGCTCGGCCTCGCATTCATGGGTCCAGGCGGCGAAGGCCATCAGCTCCTCGACCGTCATCTCGGCCGGCTCCGGTTCCGTCCCTCCGAGGAGGACGCTCCGTAACTCACGCCTCCGGGCAATGCTCAGCCAGGAGCGCACAACATCGCCGATGTATTTCTCCCGCAAGGACACCCAGCGGTGGTCGGAGTCGTCGATCTCCAGCAGGCCCCCGTCCTCCATGTCCGCCACGACGTCGGCACTGTAGATGGCTGTAAGCCGCGACAGTTCCACCCGCCGCGCGCAGGAGATCATTTCGATGACGTCCCGGGTTTCCGGCGTCTCCCTGGACCAGCGGGAGCGGACAATGTCATCAAGGCTGGCAGCGCCGTCGAGCACCACCTTGTCGCGAAGGGTCCAGACGGAGTCGGACAGGACGAGGTTACCCGAGAGCTTCTGTTCGGTTACCAGAGCCTTCAGCAGCAGCGGGTTGCCGCCCACCATGTTGTGGTAGGTGTTGACCAAAGAGGCGGAGACCCGGTGGCCCAGCAGGGACAACAGCACCTGGCGTGTTTGCAGCTCATTGAGGTTGCTGAGCCGGACCTCGGTCAGGCGCCGGTCCGTGAGCAGCCAGTGGAAGTCGGCGGGAAGGTCGCTGATCTTTGGTGCGATCGCGATGATCCTGGCGGTGCCCGTCAGGAGCACGTTCAGGAGCACCCCGGCGCTCATGTCGTCGATGGTCCCGGACGTATCAAGGGTGATGATGCAGGGCCGTCCGGCGGCGTCGCTCCGGATCAGCGAGGTGATCCCCCGCAGGATGGCTGTAGGTGAACCCATGTACGCCTGCGGCAGGCGGGCCAGCAGGAAGGAGAGGCAACCGTAGGGTGTGTTGGCGCCGGTGGAGCCGCTCCGCAGTTGAAGCGACCACGCGTCGGGGCCAAGATCCGCCACTGCAGCCCGGGCAAGTGATGATTTCCCCACCCCGCGGCCGCCGGTGATAACAACGCCCAGGGAATCGTCGGTGGTCAGCGCCGCCCGGACGGCCTCAAGGTTTGCGCTGCGGGCAGGAGCAGACCACCGTTGCCCCCCTGGTGTCCCGGAGGTTTCGGTCTGCAGCCCAGCGCCCTGAGGTGTTGACCCACGTCCCCAGCTGAGTGGCTCGATTGACATGAACTTATCCCCTACGTCCCCTGGTAGCGGGATGTAGCCCCATTGCTCCCCCGCCTTGGAGACAGAGTACATCGTCGTGCAGACAAGGAAACAGATTCGGGCGACTTTAAGTTTTTATGTTGCTATCGCTCAGACTTCGCAGGATGGAACTTCTGCTGCGCCGCCAGCAGCCCGTCCCGCACCAGCAACTCCACTGCATCGGCCGCCTCATCCAGCAGGAAGGGCAGCTCCTTGAGCTCGGCGGTACCGAAATCACGCAGCACGAAGTCTGCCGTGTCCATCCGTCCCGGCGGCCGCCCAACGCCCACCCGGACACGGAGGTAGTCCTTGGTGCCGAGCGCCTTGGAAATATCCCGCAGCCCGTTGTGGCCGCCTTCTCCCCCGCCCAGCTTGAGCTTTACGGTGTTGAAGGGGATGTCGATTTCATCGTGTACGGCCACCACCTGGTCCGGTACGATGCCGTAGAAGTTGGCCAGGGCCGAGACGGGGCCGCCGGAGACGTTCATGTAGCTCATGGGTTTGGCCAGCACCACCCGGGGGCCACCGATGCCAAGCCGCCCTTCGACCACCTGGGCACGCGCCTTGTGTGTCTTGAATCCCGCTCCCATTCGGCCAGCCAGTTCGTCGAGGACCATTTGCCCGACGTTATGCCTGTTTCCGTGGTACTGCGGTCCGGGGTTTCCGAGGCCAACAATCAGCCAGGTGTCAGTCATGAGTCAATCCTAAGGTGGGCGGTTTCCGGTGGCGGCGCGGCTGCGGGCGGCACACATGCCAGTGGCCGGACCCCATGGGGATCCGGCCACTGGCACTATGTGAAGCGAAATTACTCGGCTGCAGCCTCGGAAGCGGCGCCGGCAGCTTCTTCTGCGCCTTCTTCGCCGGCTTCGGTGGCCTCGGAGATGTTCACCACGAGCGCGTCAGCGTCGGCCAGCAGGACGGCACCCTTGGGCAGGACCAGGTCCGAAGCGTGGATGTGCTGGCCGGCGGTGCGGCCCTCGATGTTTACCTCGACGGCGGTGGGCAGGTGGGTTGCCTCTGCCTCAAGCGAGATGACGGTCAGTTCCTGGTTGAAGACGTTGCCGGGAGCAAGTTCGCCAACAATGTGAACCGGAATGTCAACGGTGACCTTTTCGCCCTGGCGGACCGTCAGCAGGTCGATGTGCTCGATGATCTGCTTGATGGGGTCGCGCTGGACGTCCTTTACGAGTGCCAGGTGGCCTTCACCGTTGATGTCCAGGGACAGCAGGGCGTTGGCGGTGCGGACGGCCAGGGTGGTTGCCTTGGCGGGCAGCGTGATGTGGATGGGCTCTGCGCCGTGGCCGTAGATGACCGCGGGGATCTGGTTGTTCATCCGGGCGCGGCGGGCGTAGCCCTTGCCGAATTCGGTGCGTACTTCTGCTGCAAGCTTCTGCTCAGACATGGATATCTCCTTGAAAACTAAACGGTGTTCAGCAAGGGCGGAGGTCTGTTGCGACCTTCACCGCCAGGCCGCCCGGAGACGGCCCACTTCGAAGGGAGATTCAGACCCAGTCGATAACGGAGACTGCAGTCCGGTGCCCGCGCCTGGCGGTTACCGGGGCTCTCCCTCGCCAAGGTATCGCTGAAGAGTCTACCAGCGCCGGACCCGATTCCTGAAAACGGCTCCGGTGGTTGAGCTTGTCGAAACCATAGATGGGGCCGGCAAGCTCAACCACCGGACCCGCTAGGCTTTGCCGTCGAAAAGGCTGGTGACGGAGCCGTCGTCGAACACTTCGCGGACGGCGCGTGCGATCAGCGGCGCGATGGACAGCACCGTCAGTTGCGGGAAGCGCTGCGCCGAGGAGAGCGGGAGGGTGTTTGTTACCACTACCTCACGGGCGCCGGACTCCGAGAGCCGCTGGGCCGCCGGCTCGGAGAAGACTGCGTGCGTGGCCGCGATGATGACATCCTTGGCCCCGGCGTTCTTCAGCACGTTAACGGCGCCGGAGATGGTTCCGCCGGTGTCAATCATGTCGTCGATCAGGACGCAGGTGCGGCCTTCGATCTGGCCCACCACAGTCTTGGAAACGGCCTGGTTGGGAACGGTCAGGTCACGGCTCTTGTGCACGAACGCCAGCGGGGCGCCGCCGAGGCGTTCCGCCCATTGTTCGGCGACGCGGACCCGGCCGGTGTCCGGCGAAACCACCGTGATGTTCTCCGCATCAACGCGGGTCCGGATGTAGTCGGCCAGCAGCGGGATGGCCATCAGGTGGTCCACGGGGCCGTCGAAGAAGCCCTGGATCTGGGAGGTGTGCAGGTCCACGCTCATGATGCGGTCCGCACCGGCGGTCTTGTAAAGGTCTGCCACCAGGCGGGCCGAGATGGGCTCGCGGCCACGGCCCTTTTTGTCCTGGCGGGCGTAAGGGTAGAAGGGCGAAACAACGGTGATGCGCTTGGCGGAGGCCCGCTTCAGCGAGTCGATCATGATCAGCTGTTCCATCAGCCAGTTGTTCAACGGGGCCGGGTGCGCCTGGATGACGAAGGCGTCGGTTCCGCGGACGCTCTCGCCGGCGCGCACGTAGATCTCACCGTTGGCGAAGTCGTAAGCGTCCACCGGGAGCAGCTCAGTACCCAGTTCCTTGGCGATCTCCCGGGCCAGCTCCGGGTGGGCACGGCCGGTGGCCAGCACCAGCTTCTTTTCGCCGCGCGCCGTAATTTCGCTCATTATTACTTGCCCTCTTCTGTAGATGCCGGGGTACTTGAGGAATCTGTGGTGGCTGCCTGGGCCAGTTCGGCCGAGCGCGTTCCGGGGCGGTTTGCCGCCACCCAGCCCTCGGTGTTGCGCTGCGCTGCAACCGTCACCACGAGCGCACCCGCCGGGACGTTCTTACGGATCACCGCGCCGGCGCCGCTGTAGGCGCCGTCCCCCACGGTGACCGGGGCAACGAAGACTGTATTGGAGCCTGTCCTGACGCCGGAGCCGATGACCGTGCGGTGCTTCTTCTCGCCGTCGTAATTGGCCGTGATGTTTCCGCAGCCGATGTTGGTGTCCTCGCCGATTTCGGCGTCACCGGCATAGCCGAGGTGGGACAGCTTGGAACCGCGGCCGATGGTGACGTTCTTTGTTTCGTAGAACGCGCCGATCTTGCCGCTTTCGCCCAGGACGGTGCCAGGCCGCAGGTACGTATAGGGCCCGACGGCGGCGTCCGGACCGATGACCGCACCGGAACCATGGGTCCGGACCACCTTGGCACCCTCACCCACCGTGACGTCGGTCAGGGTGGTATCGGGACCCACGACGGCGTCCCGCGCCACGCTCGTGGCGCCGTGCAACTGCGTGTTGGGCAGGAGCCGAACGTCCTCGTCGAGGGTCACGGACGCATCGATCCACGTGGTGGACGGGTCCACCACCGTGACGCCGGCACGCATCCACGCTTCCACGATGCGGCGGTTCAGTTCAGCGCCGAGGGCGGCGAGCTGGACGCGGTCATTCGCGCCCTCCACCTGCCAGCGGTCGGCGGTGACGACGGCGGCCACGCGGCCGCCTGCCCGCCGGGCCAGTGACAGCACGTCGGTAAGGTACTTTTCGCCCTGCGAGTTGTCGGTGGTGACGTGGGCCAGCGCGTCGCGGAGAACGGCCGCGTCGAAGGCGTAGATGCCGGAGTTGACTTCGCGGATGAGGCGCTCGGCGTCGGAGGCGTCCTTGTGTTCGCGGATGGCGGTGACGGTGCCGTCGTCGCCGCGGAGGATCCGGCCGTAGCCGGTGGCGTCGTCGAGGACCGCCGTGAGGACGGTGACTGCGTTGGCGTCCCGTTCGTGGGTGGCCACGAGCTCGGCCAACAGGCCGCCGGAGAGGAGCGGCACGTCGCCGTAGGTCACCACAACGGTTCCGGTGAGGTTCTGCTCCGCGTCGAGGGCCTGGAGGGCCACCTCCACTGCACGCCCGGTGCCGGGGATGTCGTCCTGGTCCACAATCACCGCGGCCGGATCGACGTCCGCGAGGTGGCGTGCCACCAAGTCGCGTTCGTGGCGGACCACCACGGCGAGCTGGCGGGGGCTGATGCTGCGGGCGGCCAGGAGGGCGTGGCCCACCATGGACCTGCCGCCGATCTCATGCAGGATCTTGGGGGTACGCGATTTCATCCGGGTACCGGCGCCTGCCGCCAGAACGATGACTGCGGCCGGGCCGGTTTTCTCGGGGATCACGTACGGGCTCTCCTTGCTTTGGTTTCGCTGGCACATGCGGTGCCCGCCAGGCTCCAGGCCGGCGGGGCACCGATTGTCACGCTACTGAACGCTCCTGGCACAGCAGTTCCGCCCATAGGATTCGAACCTATACTCCACGGCTCCAAAGGCCGGGGTGCTGCCATTACACCAGAGCGGACCGTGCCGACGGCGTAAGCCCCGGGCACAAGTCCCTATTTTGCCACGGGTTCGGGGCGCCGCGCGACACGGGGCTTTGCTCCCGGACTGATGCCCCGTTCCCGGGCCACTCCTCTGCCTTCCCCGCGCAATTCCGCCGGGAAGGGTAGGGCATGATGGAAATGTGAGCAGCAACCCTCCGCGGACACGGATGACCGGCCTTCAGCGTCGGAGCCAGCTGATCGGCGTCGGACGTGGTCTTTTCGCAGTCCGCGGACTTGACGGCACCACCATCGAGGAAATCGCAGCGTGCGCCGGCGTGTCGAAACCAGTGATTTACGAACACTTCGGATCCAAGGAGGGGCTGTACACCCAGGTGGTGGACTTCGAGTTCCGGATCCTCCTGGATGCCATCAATGCCGCCCTCACCGAGGAGGCGAAGCCGCGCGTCCTCGTGGAGCGTGCCGCCCTTGCCCTGCTCACCTACATCGAGGACCGCACTGAGGGGTTCCGGATCCTCATGCGGGACGCCCCGCCGTCCCAACCCGAAGGCGCCTTCTCCACCCTGCTGTCCCACGTCACCGCCAAGGTGGAGCACATCCTCTCCGACGAGTTCGACCGCCGCGGCTTCAGCGCCCAGGACGGCGCCATGTACGCGCAGATGCTTGTCGGCATGGTGGCCATGACCGGCCAATGGTGGCAGGACGCCCGCCAGCCCGACAAACACACTGTCGCGGCACACCTGGTAAACCTCGCCTGGAACGGCCTGACCGGCCTGAAGAAGGACCCGGAACTCAAGTCCGAGGGCTAGTGGTCCGGTCGCGAGCGGGACACCTGTCCTCTGCTCACCTTCGCGGCGCAAGTGGTTACCTTCGCGGCACAGGAGACCTTCGCCGTCGCTTAGCGCGTAAGTCCCTTCCCAACACTCGCAAGCTCGCGTCGGGGCCCTCGGGACGACGCTTACGACGCATCGGGGCTCCAACGGTCGCTGGGCGACCTTATGGGCCCGATGGCCCGCGATGCGCTCCTACGCGAAGGCCCCCCGCACCGCTCTTGCCGAGCTTCCGTTGGTGGAGTTGCGGGGGCCCCCGACTGCCGAAGGTTCCGGTCGGCCATGCCCGCTGGTCCACGGCGTGAGGCGACGTTGCTCGCCGGAGCGGCATCCAAGCCGCACTCAGGCCGCACTCGAAGAGAGCTATTCGCCGAGGACTTCGGAGGCTTCCAGCCACTCAAGTTCGAGGGCGTCCTTTTCGTCGGCCAGGTCCTTGAGCTGCTTGTTTTGTCCGGCGAGCGCGTCGAAGTCGGACTTCTCCGTGCTCTTGACCATGTCGTCGTGGAGTTTCTTCTCCTGTTGATCGAGCTTCTTGAGCTGGCGCTCGATGCGGTTCTTGGCCTTGCGGGCGTCCCGTTTCTCGGCTTCGGAGGGGCCGGCGGGAGCCGTGGCTGCGGCGCCGGAGCCACCACTGGTGACCGGGTTGCCGCCGCCCGTGATGGTTGATCCGGCCAGGGCGGACTCGCGCAGTTCGAGGTACTGGTCCACGCCGCCGGGCAGGCCGCGGATCTTGCCGTCGCCGAGCAGTGCCATCTGGTGGTCCGTGACGCGCTCCAGCAGGTACCGGTCGTGGCTGACGACCACCAGCGTGCCGGGCCAGCCGTCCAGCACATCCTCCACGGCTGCGAGGGTATCTGTGTCCAGGTCATTGGTGGGCTCGTCGAGCATCAGCACGTTGGGCTCCCCCACGAGCAGCCGCAGCAGCTGGAGGCGGCGCCGCTCACCGCCGGAGAGGTCCCTGACCGGGGTCCACTGTTTTTCGTTGGTGAACCCAAGCTGCTCCACCAGCTGGCCCGCGCTGAATTCCTTGCCGCCGACGTTGAAGGACCGCTTCTCCCGCTCGATGACCTCGATGACGCGCAGGTCGGAGACGTCGTCGAGCTCCTTGACCTCCTGGGTGAGCACCGCGGTCACCACCGTTTTGCCGCGTTTGACCTTGCCGGCGTCGGGGGTGATTTCACCGTTGAGGAGCTTCAGGAGGGTGGTCTTGCCGGCACCATTGACGCCCACCAGCCCCAGCCGTTCGCCCGGGGCCAGCCGGAGGGTGATGTTGTCGAAGAGCTTCCGGCCGTCGTCGCTGCCTTGGAAGTCCAGGGAAACGTTCTCCAGGTCCAGCACGTCCTTGCCCTGGCGGGCCGTGGCCATCTTGCTCAGGGCCATGGAATCCCGGGGCTCGGGAACGTCGGCGATGAGGGCGTTCGCCGCCTCGATCCGGAACTTCGGCTTCGCGGTGCGGGCGGGGGCGCCGCGGCGCAGCCAGGCGAGTTCCTTTTTGACCAGCTGCTGGCGCTTGCCTTCCACCACGGACGCCATCCGGTCCCGCTCAGCGCGGGCCAGGACATAGGCCGCGTAGCCGCCTTCGAAGGGATCCACGATGCCGTCGTGGACTTCCCAGGTTTTGTTGCAGACTTCATCAAGGAACCAGCGGTCGTGGGTGACCACCAGGAAGGCGCCCTGGTTGGCACGCCAACGGGTTTTCAAGTGCCGGGACAGCCAGGCCACACCCTCCACGTCCAGGTGGTTGGTGGGCTCGTCCAGCATGATGACGTCGTGGTCCTCAATCAGGAGCTTGGCCAGTGCCACACGCCGCTTCTGCCCGCCCGACAGGGCGTGGACGTTCGCGTGCCAATCGACGTCGGACACTAGCCCGCCCATGATCTCGCGGATCTGCGGGTTCCGCGCCCATTCGTAATCCGCCTGGTCCCCCACGATCGCGGCACCCACTGTCAAGTCGCCGTCGAGCACGTCGCTTTGGTCCAGGTACCCCACATTCACATCGCCGCGCTTGGTGACCCTGCCGGAGTCGGGTGTGGAACGCAGCGCCAGCAGGCGCATCAGGGTGGACTTTCCGTCGCCGTTCCGGCCCACCATGCCAATCCGGTCACCCTCCTCAAGCCCGAGGGTAATGCCGTCCAGGACGGTGCGGGTTGCGTAGGAGACGGTGAGGTTTTCGCCGCCAAGAAGGTGTGCCAAAGGGAACTGCTTTCTGCTGCTGGGAAATGTACGTCTTACAGGAGGGTGTCGGAGATGATGCGCGCCCCGGGAACGGGGCCGTGGACGGCGAGGGCCGTCAGGCCGTAGCGCCGCATTTTCTCCGCCAGGCCTTCTGCGGCAACGGGATCATCGGCCAACAGCGCCACAGTGGGGCCGGAGCCTGAGACGATCCCTGCAACGGCACCATGCGATTCACCGATTCCCAGCGTATCGCGCAATGAAGGCGCCAGCTCGATGGCTGCCCGCTGGAGGTCGTTGACCAGGACGCGGCTGAGCGCTTCTGCCTCCCCGCTGCGGAGGGCGGTAAGGATCTGCGGGTCCACGCCGGTGGGCTCGGCACCTTCGATGCCTTCCGCGGCCCGCAACCTGTCCAACGTCCTGTACACCTCCGGCGTGGGAAGGCCGTAGTCCGCCGTGACCAGGACCCAGTCGGTCTGCGCCTTGGCAAGGGCCGGGGAAAGTTCGTCGCCCAGCCCCAGGCCGACGGCGGTTCCGCCCAGCAGGGAGAAAGGGACGTCGGCGCCGAGCTCGGCAGCCAGGTGGGCGAGTTCCTCCCGCGAGAGGCCGCTGTTCCAGAGTGCGTCGCAGGCCAGTAGCGTTGCGGCGGCGTCCGCCGACCCGCCGCCCATGCCGCCTGCTACGGGCACACGCTTGGTGATCTCCAGGTGGACACCTGTTGTGCGCTCGGAGACGTCCGCCATGATGGCTGCCGCCTTGTAGGCCAGGTTGTTTTGGTCCAGGGGAATGTCGACGGCGTCCAGATCCAGCGTGCTGTCCGGGCTGAGGCTGACGGTGATCCCCGGCGTTTCGGTGCTTGTAGCCGCCACCTCCTCGTATAGGGACACAGCGAGGTAGACGCTGGCCACCGAATGGTAGCCATCGGCCCGGAGCGGTCCGACGTCCAGGGAGACGTTGACCTTGCCCGGCGCCTTGGCCCGTACGGTCCTGGCGGCGAACCGTCCCGGGAGGGCGTTCACGGGCGGGCCTCGCGTGCTTCGGCGATCCTCGCAAAGGCCGCAATGTCAATCACTTCACCACGCGCCGTGGGGTCCACGCCGGCAGCCACCAGGCATCGTTCCGCCTCCGGGGCGCTGCCCGCCCAGCCGGCAAGGGCTGCCCGCAGGGTCTTGCGGCGCTGCGCGAAGGCGGCGTCCACCACGGCGAAAACCTGCTCGCGGGTGGCGGTGGTGGCCGGCGGCTCATGGCGGGTGAAGGACACAAGCCCGGAGTGGATCTTGGGTGCCGGCCAGAAGACATTCATGCCGACTACGCCGGCTTTGCGCATACTGCTGTACCAAGCGGCCTTCACTGAGGGCACGCCGTAAATTTTGGACCCCGGTGCAGCCGCCAGCCGGTCAGCTACCTCATCCTGAACCATCACCAGACCGTGTTGAAGGCTGGGGAAATGCTGGAGGAGGTGCAGCACAACGGGCACGGCCACGTTGTAGGGCAGGTTGGCCACCAACGCGGTGGGCCGGACGGGGAGTGCTGTGACCTTCATGGCGTCGGCCTGGACCAGGTGGAAGCCTCCGACGGCGGCGGGGCGCCATTCCTTGACCGTTTCCGGGAGCTTCGCGGCCAGTACGGGGTCGATTTCCACTGCCACCACCGCGGCCGCGGCGTCCAGCAGGCCGAGGGTGAGCGACCCGAGGCCGGGGCCCACCTCAAGCACTGTTTCGTCCGGTCCAACACCGGCCGCCGCCACGATCCTGCGAATGGTGTTGCCGTCGATCACGAAGTTCTGGCCCAGGGTCTTGGTGGGCCGGATACCGATCTCTTCCGCCAGCCGGCGTATGTCGGAGGCACCAAACAGCGGTGCGGGCGCGGCGGGGATGGGTTCAGTCACCTAGGTATCCTATCCCGCGCGCCAAGGCCGGCCCGCCGGACGATTCGGCGTTTAAATGCCGGGGCCGGGCCCGGAAGATCCGGACCCGGCCGCCGTGCGGTCCGGCGCAGTTGTGCCGTGCGCTGTGGTGCCTTTGCGCCGTGCGCTGTGGTGCAGTTGCGCCTGGCGTCAGCTGCTGGCAGCCCAGCCGCAGCCCCAGGGCTGCAGGCCGCGCTGGGCGTAGACTCGGTTGGCGATGTCGATCTGCTGGGCCTTGGTGGCGAGGCTGGCGTTCGGGGCGTACGCGCCGCCGCCTGATCCGATCCAGGTCTGGATGTCGAACTGGAGGCCGCCGTAGTAGCCGTTGCCGCTGTTGATGGACCAGTTTCCGGTTGATTCACACTGGGCGATCTTGTCCCACATGGCCTCGTTCATCATGGCTGGAGCCGCGGCACCGCTGTTGGCACCGGCACTGGCTGCGGGAGCGGCCTGGGCCACCGGCTTGGCTTTGGTTCCCACCGTGATCTTCTCGGTCACGGGCTGCGCGGTAACGGATTCGGTGACCAGGGTGCGGGACGCTTCGCGGCCGTCGACGAGTACCAGCTTGAAGGTCCGCTCCACCTTGCCTGCGGAACCGGCCTGGGTGACTTCTTTTTCACCCTTCAAAAGCTCAGCGCTTTCGACCGTTTCAGTCTTGAAGGGGACTTCCTCGGTGGTCACCGCGGTCTGGCCGGTGTCAACACGGGAGATCTTGATCACCATGTTGTTGACCACGTTGGCATTGGCGGGCTGGGAGGACCTGTCATTGGCTCCGAGGGTCAGATTGGCATCTTCCAGGACCTTGCCCACGGTGGCGGCAGTGGTGGTGGCCGTCTGCACCTTGCCGTCGGCAACGATGCTCACGGACTTGGGGGTGGAAATGGAAACGAAGGATCCTGCCACTGAGAGCTGGGCGTCCTTGGGGACGGAAACCGACGACGCGCTTGCGACACCGAGTTCGGTCACCAGACCTTCAACGTCCTGGGCGGTGGTGTTCACCGTTTTTTCGGAGCCGTCAAGGCTGACTTTGACTTCCTTGGCCTGGTTCACGTTGATGACCGTGCCGTTCCGGACGGTGGAGTCGATGGCCGGGGAGACCCGGTCCGCCGGCTTCAGTTCGAGATTGGCGCTTTTGACGACCTCCCCCACTGTGCCACCGAAGGTTTGAACGGAAGTTACCTTGCCATCAACGTTCAGCGTGATGGTTTTGTTATTGCCCACGAAGGCCACGAGCCCCACCACCAGCGCGCAAAGCACCAGAAGCTGGGTTCCCACCTTGATAAAGCTGAACTTGCCGTCCGTTGTGAAGAACTTGACCACGATTGCCCGTAACTTTAGCTCCGTCCGGGCACGGGGAGAGCGCAGTGAAATGCCCGGCACTTTCCTCCATGAGGGGTAGTCCGGGCATCGTCGCGCCGCCACACTTCCTTGCCGCGGGCAGGCCGGAACAAGCCGGCAGATCCTGCTGCAAAAGGAGTGAACTTACCCGGTGGCCTTCCCCGACCCCGGCTAATAGTTTTCCACTGTAACCGTAGCGTTATAAACCCGCCAACAAATCCGCATACCAGGTATGTGTTTTGCCAGTGAGCACGCTATATGTTCTTAATCCCATTTCCCGTAGGCACGCACGGTGTTTTGGCTGATTCCAGCACAAAGCGCGGCCAGGTCGCGGTTTGTCAATTCAGCCATGGCGCGGACGGTGTAAGGAACCATGTAGCTCGCGTTGGGCCGTCCCCGGTGGGGATGCGGAGTCAGGAAGGGAGCATCCGTTTCCACCAGGAGGAGCCCGGGGTCCGCGACGGCGAGCGCAGCCCGGAGGTTGGCCGCGTTCCTGAACGTCAACGTGCCGGCAAAGGACATCCACCAGCCTTCCCGGTTGCACGTCGCCGCCAGTTCCTCGTCCCCGGAAAAGCAGTGGAAAACCACCCGGTCCGGGGCCCCTTCCTCCTTCAGTACCTGCACCACGTCACTGTGCGCATCACGGTCGTGAATCTGCAGCGTCAGGTCCAGCCGCTTGGCGATGTCAATATGGCGGCGGAAGGAGTACCGCTGGTGGGCCAGGCCTTCCCCCTCGGTCCGGAAGAAATCAAGCCCTGTTTCGCCGATGGCACGGATCCGGGGATGGGCAGCCAGTTGCTCGATTTCTGCCAGCGCCTCTTCCAGCTGGCCGCGTGCGGCGTAACGCGGAGCATCGTTGGGGTGAAGCGCCACTGCCCCCAGCAGCCGTTCATCCAGGTCCACCGCCTGGACCGTGAACCGGGATGATTCCAGGTCGCAGCCCACCTGCACGGCACCCTGGACACCCACCGCCGCAGCAGCGTCCAGCGCGTCCTTGATCCCCACTGGCGCCTCCCCATCCGGAAAATCAAGGTGGGTGTGGTTGTCCATGACAGGCACCGGCAAGGGCTCAGGAGCCGGGGGGAAATCCCGCTGCCGGGAACCACCGGATTCCGGGGTACCGCCGGCAACAGGAGCACGGTAAGCGGCGGGGATCAGCGGATTGAACATCCATCAAGCCTAAACCGACAGTGTGGCCCCCTATTTGTTGGAACTCTCTGTCTGCTGCGGCAGTTGAGTCAGTAGTCTGGTATGAACACATGCGGACGCCCACCGACGGGCGAAGGCAGGGCCAGCTGTCCCGTCCGGGAGAACCCCGGGCTGAAAGGTTGCCGATGGAATCCCACCGACGCACTGCCAGCGATGTGAGCGCTGTGAACCGCAATCTTGCCGGAGTCGCAGAGCCCTTGAGCCACCTGAACGGCCACCGGCCCGCTGCCATGGATGCCATCTCCTTCCACGAGGCAAGCCAGCGGATCCTGACAACGGTTAATACGGTGATTGACGGGAAATCGGACGCCGCGAAGCTCGCATTGACGGTCCTGCTCGCCCAGGGCCACCTGCTCCTGGAGGATGTCCCGGGCGTGGGCAAGACGCTCCTGGCAAAGACGCTCGCCCGGACCATCGACTGTACTGTCAACCGGATCCAGTTCACCCCGGACCTGCTCCCCTCCGATGTCACGGGGGTGTCCATCTACAACCAGTCCTCCAGGCTTTTCGAGTTCCGGCCCGGCGCGGTCTTCGCGAACATCGTCATCGGCGACGAGATCAACCGGGCGTCAGCGAAGACCCAGTCGGCGCTGCTTGAGTGCATGGAGGAGCACCAGGTGACGGTGGACGGCCGTTCCTACCGGCTGGACGAGCCGTTCATGGTGGTGGCAACGCAGAATCCCATCGAGATGGAGGGAACGTATCCCTTGCCTGAGGCCCAGCGGGACCGCTTCATGGCGCGGATCTCCATGGGCTACCCGGACAAGGAGTCCGAGATCGAAATGCTGGAGACCCACCAGTCGGCCTCACCGCTGGCCAACGTCACCCCGGTGGTGACCACAGCTGACGTGGCCGCCATGATCGCCACCGTCCAGCAGGTCTATGTCTCGCAGGCGGTCAAGGAATACACCGTATCGGTGGGCCGGGCCACCCGGGAAAGCCCGCTGCTTCGCCTTGGTGCCAGCCCACGGTCGATGCTGCAGCTGCTGCGCGCCGCGAAGGCCGCTGCGGCGTTGGACGGCCGCGACTTTGTCCTGCCGGACGATGTCGTGGACGTTGCCGAAGCTGTCCTGGCGCACCGGATCATCCTTGAGCGGAAAGCGGCGGGCGCAGGGGAAAACGCGCACAGCGTCCTCCGCGGCATCCTGTCCCGGTTGCCTGTCACGCAGACGCCGACCGATACCGGGGCCAGGGCTTCGGCCGGCACCGGCCGGAACGCTCCCGTGGCAGGCTTGAGCAGGAACCACTAGGCGGCTTCCATGGCGCTGCTGGACCGACTGCCCCGAAACCTCTTCACCCGGCGCGGCTGGGGAATGCTGGCCGCAGCGGCAGCAGCACTTGGGGCCGCGCACGTAATGGGCCGCAGGGACCTGCTAAGCCTGGCCGTGCTCCTCTTCGCACTCCCGCTGGTTTCGCTCGCCGGGATCCGGTTGGTCAAACCCCGCTTCCAGGTTTACCGCGAATTCAATCCCTCCCCGGTGGAGACGTCCGCACCCAGCACTGTGAGGCTTGCCGTGGCACGGACCGGAGCAGCAAGCGGCCGCGCCACCATGGAGGAACGGTTGCCGCCGAGGTTCGGCGAGTCGCCCGCCTTCCGGTTCCCTTCCCGGTCCGCCACCGGCGGCACCAGCAGGTACGAGTACCACCTTCGCTCCGCCCAGCGCGGCCAGTTCCTGATCGGACCGGTGACGGCGGAGTTCACCGACCCGTTCGGCCTTTCCCTGCACAGGCAGGCAATTGACGACGGCGACACACTCACCGTGACGCCCGCCGCCGTCGTCCTTCCATTGACGGGGCTGGCCGGCGCCCGGGGCAACGACGGCGTCACGGCCACAAGGATCCGGGCCAATCCCAGCGACGACGACGTGATGACCCGCGAATACCGGCATGGCGACCCGATGCGCCGGGTCCACTGGGCGGCCACGGCACGCCATGGTGAGCTGATGGTGCGGCAGGAGGAATCGGTCACCACGCCCGAGGCCACCATCATCCTGGACCACCGGTTCGGGACGTTTTCCGGCAGCTCCGGCGCCGCTCCGGCAGGAAATGCGGCCCAGGACGGCCACACGATGATCAGCAGCGAAACCTTCGAGTGGGCCGTCGTTGCGGCCATGTCCATCAGCGCCCATCTTGCCGAGCGCAATTACGGCCTGCGCCTCCTGGATGTGCGCGGGGAACCGGCATTCCTGCATTCGCCGTCGGCTCCGGAGCCCGAACTGGAGGAGTACAGCGGGGCTTCCGGGCTCCAGTCCATCGCCGAGAGCCTTGCTGCCATCCAGTTGACGGGGCACCACCACTTGCGCGGCGACGCCGCAAGCAGGGAGTTCTTCGGTCTTAAGGAATCCCACGGCCACCAGGAGGCGGGGCCCCCGCCTTTTGATGACCACCTCATGGACAAGCTCTCTGCCCACCGGATGCGGGGACCGGTCATTGCCGTCCTGGGCAGGATCTCACCATTGGAGGCCTTGTCCCTTGCCCCCGCAGCAGGCTACGGCACCAACGCCTTCGCCATCGTGGTGGCGGAGCGGCCGGCGGAGTTCGAAGACGCCCTGGAGAAGCTCCGCCAAGGAGGCTGGCGGGCGGGGGCAGTGGCTCCGGGCGTCTCTGTGGCGGCCGCATGGAACCTGTTCGACCAGGACCTTGCCGTGCCGGAGCCACCGGCTACGGAGATCCGGCGCGGAGCGGGGGTGGCGCGATGACCATTGCACCGGCCAGGAACCCCGGAACCGGCCGGCAACAGCCGCCAGCAGGAACCCCGGCCGCACGCACCCGGGTCGGCCCTTACCCGTGGGTGATGGCAGGCTCCATCGCCTTTTCGATAGCCGGGGCCGCCTTGTCGCTGAACGGAGTGTTGCGGGGCTGGGCCTGGTACTGGCCGGTTTTCACTACAGTGCTGGTGGTCAGCCTCACCCTCGCTGCCTTGCGATCGGTCAGGGCGCAGCCGCTGCTGGTGACTGCCGGCGGATTCCTTTCCCTGGGCGCCATCCTGACGCTGACGTTCTTCCGCAGCACCAGTTTCGCGGGCATCGTTCCCACCGGGGCCAGCCTGGCGGAGCTCGACCGGCTGATCCGCCGCGCCAGCGAAACGGTGCTCTCCGAAACCGCCCCCGTGGCGCCCAACGTAGGCATCGTGATGGTGATCTGCGCAGTCCTGGGCCTTGCCGTGATCCTGGTGGACGCGCTGGCCGTACCGCTCGGCATGCCTGCCGCCACCGGAGTGGGGCTGCTGGCCATCCTGGTGGTGCCGGCGATGATCAAGCCGCAGAGCGTGGGCTTTTGGGGATTCGCTGCCGCTGTTACCGGGTACCTGATGATCCTGGCGTGCAGCCAGTGGTATGTCCCGGACGCGCGGACACCGGCGGATTCGGCGCGCAGCCCCGGCCAAGGGCGGAGGGCAGTCCTGACCGGAGCTGTGGCGGTGGCCGCGGCCGTGGTGCTGCCGCTGGCCGTCCCCGGATTCGACCAGGGCACCTTTCCGCAAGGCTCGCGCATCAATCCATGGGGCACTTCCACCGGCTTGAATCCCATGATCACGCTGGGCAACAGCCTGCGCACCCCTGCCGGGAGCGGCCGCATCAGCTATGCCACCAACTCCCCTGCGCCGCTGTACCTGCGCTCTGTCACCGTGGACAATTTCGACGGCGACTCCTGGGGCCCCGATGACCGCAACGCCTCCCGGCGCCCGCTGGGCAACCGGATCGACCCGGGCTATGCGGTGGCCGAAGAGCAGCAACTGGTCACCGCAATAGATACCGGAACCTTCACCAGCCCTTACCTGCCGGTTCCGTACGCCCCCGAATCCGTGCGGGGATTGGAGGGCCGGTGGACCTGGGACCCTGCCACGTTGAGCATCAAGGGGACCGACACCACCTCACGCCGCCAGGAGTACCTTGTCACCACCACCGTTCCGAAGCTGACGGCGGGACTGCTGGCCAGGTCTTCCGCGCCCGTGCAGGGCATCGCGGACGACTTCACCCGGGTTCCGGGCAACGTTCCGGACATCGTCCGGAACGTTGCCGACACCGTGGCCGGTTCAGGCTCCACGCCCTATGACAAGGCGATGGCTATCCAGAAGTACTTGCGGTCCGCGCAATTCACGTACTCGCTGCAGTCCCCCGTGCAGGGCGGTTACGACGGAAACGGGCTCTCGGTCCTTGCCGACTTCCTGGAGCAGAAGAGCGGGTACTGCATCCACTACGCCTCCGCCATGGCGGTGATGGCCAGGCTCGAAGGGATCCCCAGCCGGATCGCGGTGGGATACGCCCCAGGCAGGCTGACTGGTGCCACAGTATCCGTGGCCGGCCAAGGCGCACTGCCCGAATTTGAAGTGGATGCCCGGGATGCCCACGCTTGGCCGGAGCTCTACTTCGAGGGCCTGGGGTGGGTCCCGTTCGAGCCGACGCCATCCCGTGGCGTGGTGCCCGACTACGCTACCGAAAGCTCCGGTACTTCGGCCCCGGGCTCACCGGAAAACAACGACGACCTCGTCCCGGACGCCACACCGGCTCCCGCTCCGGCACCCAGCACCGCCCCGCTTCCCGTGCCGGGTGCGGGCGGAAGCACGGACACCGGAAACCAGCTCCTGCCATGGCTGCTCGGTACCGGAGCGCTCCTGGGGGCCGCGCTGCTCGCCGCGTCCCCCCGGCTGGCCAGGGCAGGCATCCGGGCACGGCGGCTCAGGGCTGATCCGGCCGCTGCCGTGCCGCTGGCATGGAGCGAAATGGTGGACCTGGGGACCGACTATGGCCTGCCGCCGCAGCCGAGCGAGACCCCGCGGGCCTACTCGGCCCGGCTCCGCAGCTCAGCTTTGCTGGGGGAACCGGGCGGAATGGACGAGGCCGCCCACCAGGCCGTGGCTGCATTGACTGCAGACTTCGAACGCGAAAAATACGGCCCGCCAATAGTGGAGGGGGTGCCTGAACCGGGCCAGGCCGGAACCGCGCTGAACGCGTCCCGGCCCAATGGGTTGGCCGGCACCCGCCTCGACGCTCTTGAGACAACGTTCCGGGGCAACGCCCCCACCCTGCGGCGGCTGCACGCCGTCTGGCTGCCGCCGTCCGTTATTGGACGGCTGGGGCGCCTGCTCGCAACACCCTTCAGGATTGTGTTCGGGGCTGCCGGAGCAGCGGCGGGCAAAGCCGCGAAAGCCGCCGCGCGCACCTGGTCAGCGCGCTGGTCCGGACATTCCTGATACAGGCGTTCCGGATCCAGGCGTTCCCGCTCCAGGGCAGGCGGCGGCTTTCGGCCAGGGGACACTACTGGCCGGCGTAGGGATCGGCGATGCCGATGTACTGGGTGTAGAGGTATTCTTCAATGCCTTCCAGGCCGCCTTCGCGGCCCAGGCCGGACTGCTTGACGCCGCCGAAGGGTGCGGCGGCGTTGGAGATAACGCCGGCGTTCAGGCCCAGCATGCCGGTCTCCAGCCGTTCACCCATCCGGATGCCGCGGTTCAGGTCCTTGGTGAAGACGTAGGCGACGAGGCCGTATTCGGTGTTGTTGGCCAGGCGCACAGCGTCGTCTTCACTGCTGAAGGTGGTGATCGGGGCTACGGGGCCGAAGATCTCCTCGGAGAGGATGCGGGTGCCTTCGGTGACGCCGGAGAGGATGGTGGGCTGGTAGAAGTAGCCGGGGCCCTCCACCGGCCCGCCGCCCAGGACGGCCTTGGCGCCGGAGGCGACGGCGTCGGACACCAGTTCGTGGACCTTGTCCCGGCTCTTGGCATCGATCAGCGGGCCCACCTTGGACTCCGGCTCGGTGCCCCGGGCGGTGGTCATTTCCCTCATCTTCGCGGCGAACTTTTCCGCGAACTCAGCGGCGACGGATTCATGGACAATGAACCGGTTGGCCGCGGTGCAGGCCTCGCCCATGTTGCGCAGCTTGGCGAGCATGGCGCCGGTGACTGCGGCGTCGAGATCGGCGTCCTCGAAGACGAGGAACGGGGCGTTGCCGCCGAGCTCCATGGAGGTGCGCAGCACCGTTTCGGAGGCGTCGGCGAGCAGGCGCCGGCCCACCTCAGTGGAGCCGGTGAAGGAGAGCTTGCGCAGCCGGGAGTCCTTGATCAGCGGCCCGGTCGTGGCACCTGCCGTTGACGTGGGGATGACATTCAGGACACCTGCAGGCAGGCCGGCTTCCATCATGACGGCGGCGAACAGCTGGGATGTCAGCGGTGTGAGGTTCGCGGACTTCAGCACCATGGTGCAGCCGGCGGCGACGGCCGGGGCGATCTTGCGGGTGGCCATGGCCAGCGGGAAGTTCCACGGGGTGATCAGCAGGCAGGGGCCCACCGGCTTTTTGGTCACCAGCAGCCGGGACTTGCCGTCCGGGGAAACGGAGTAGCGGCCGAAGGCGCGGACAGCTTCTTCGGAGAACCAGCGCAGGAACTCGGCGCCGTAGGTGACCTCGCCCCGGGCTTCCGCCAACGGCTTGCCCATTTCCATGGTCATCAGCAGCGCGAAGTCCTCGGCCCGCTCGGTGACCAGGTCAAAGGCGCGGCGCAGGATCTCGCCGCGCTCCCGCGGCGGGACTTTCACCCAGGACTCCTGCGCCGCCGCGGCCGCGTCCAAGGCGGCGGCACCATCCTCCGGGCCGGCGTCGGCAATGCTCAACAGCACCTTCCCCGTAGCCGGGTCCTCGACGTCGAACGTCTTGCCTGAGGCGGCGCTCCGCCACTCACCGTTGATAAGCAGGCCGGTGGGAACAGAGGCCAAAAGGGCGCTTTCGCGTTCTGCGGAAACGGCCGGCTGTGCAGTGACAGTCACGATGACTCCCTCGTCAGTAGGGTTATTGCAGCCCGCCGGCAGGCGGCCGGGACGGCCGCAGTGGTACGGGCTGGTTGTTGCCAGACTACTGCCGGGCCGGCACCCGGTCTACGCCTTTACGCACTACCGAAACAGGAAAGGGCTGTGCACCTGCACAGCCCTTTCCTGTAGAGCGCCAGCGTGCTCAGCGGGCAGCCAAAACCGCTGAATAGAGCTCCCGTTTGCTCACGCGGACGTCTTCCGCGACGGCGGCCACAGCTTCCTTGAGGCGGATGCCTTGCGCCATGAGTTCGTTGACGGCGGCCACGTGGTCCTCCGGCGACCCGGCGGCCTGCTCGGGTGCGCCCGCCAGGACAACGGCGATCTCACCACGCACCTCGGTGCCCTCAGCCCACTGCAGGAGTTCGCCCAGGGATCCGCGAACCACTTCTTCGTAGGTCTTGGTCAGTTCGCGGCACACGGCAATACGGCGGTCGGGGCCGAACCGTTCCCGCAGGGCCCGCAGCATCGCTTCGAGCCGGTGCGGTGCCTCGAAGAACACCATGGTCCGCCGCTCTCCGGCAAGGTCCGCGAGGCGCGAGGCCCTTTCACCGGCCTTCCGCGGCAGGAATCCTTCGAAGCAGAAGCGGTCGGTGGGCAGGCCGGACAGCGCCAGGGCCGTCAGGACTGCCGATGGCCCAGGGACGGCAGTGACGGTCAGGCCGGCGGCCACAGCGCCTTCCACCAGCCGAAAGCCGGGATCGGAGACTGCGGGCATTCCCGCGTCGGTGACCATCACAAGGGTCTTACCCGCCCTGACCTGATCGAGGAGCTCAGCTGTCCTGGCTGCCTCGTTGTGCTCGTGATAGCTGATGACCCGGCCGGCCACCGTGACCCCCAGGCTCTGCACCAGGCGGTGCAGCCGGCGTGTGTCCTCAGCGGCAACAATGTCCGCCGTCCCCAGCAGTTCCACCAGGCGGGCCGAGGCATCGCCGGTGTTGCCGATCGGCGTGGCGGCCAGCACGATCCGTCCGGGCCCCTGCCCTGGTGCCGCCACCGCTCCGGCATCCACCGCAGGTTCTCCACCGGCCTCGTTGGGGGTTGCAGTGCCGGAATCAGGGAGGAGGCTGGGGTTAGGGTCCACGCCACCAGCCTACTGCTGCGGGCGCCGCCAGCCGCAAAAGGTAGCATGGGGCTCGTGACGCAGACCTCGACGCGGCCAGCCGGGGCCGGACACGCCACACCTGCGGCGTCCAGCAGAAGCTCGCCGGGATCCGGAGGCCAGCCCGGGACCGTACCGGCCAGGCCGTGGATCAGCCGGCCGGCCGAAGCTTTTACTGCTGAATCCCTGCGGGCCCGGCTTCTGGGCCATCGGCAGCAATGGCGGGATTACCCGCCGTCGCTGCGGCTGTGGTTCCTGCTGGTTCCCGTCCTGACGGCCGTGGCGGGCGGAGCCCTCCGGTTCGTCCGGCTGGAGACCCCGCACAAGCTGGTTTTCGATGAGACCTACTACGTCAAGGATGCCTACTCGTTCCTGCTGAGCGGTTACGAACGGGCCTGGCCGGACAAAGCCAACGATTCCTTCAACGCCGGCAACCCCGGCGTGCTCCTGGGCACCCCCGAATATGTGGTCCATCCCCCGGTGGGAAAGTGGATGATAGCCGCCGGCATGGGGATCTTCGGCGCGGACAATTCCTTCGGCTGGCGCTTCTCGGCGGCCCTGGCGGGCACCCTGTCCATCCTGCTCCTGTCGCTCATCGCGCTGAAGCTCTTCGGGTCCCTGCCACTGGCGGGAGCCGCCGGCCTCCTGCTGGCCGTGGACGGCCACCACCTGGTGATGTCCCGGACGTCGCTGCTGGACATCTTCCTGATGTTCTGGGTCCTCGCGGCGTTCGGCGCCCTGCTGCTGGACCGGGATGACGGACGACGGCGGCTGGCCGCTCGGCTTGCCAAGGCAGCGGACGCGAGCGGGGGACTTCCTGCTCAAGCGCAGCTCCTGTCCGGGCCTTGGCTGGGGATCCGCTGGTGGCGGATCGCGGCGGGCGTCTGCCTGGGGCTCGCCGTGGGAACCAAGTGGTCCGGGCTGTTCTTCCTGGCCGGATTTGGCGTCCTTACCGTGTTGTGGGACCTCAGCGCACGCCGGGTTGCGGGCATCGGCGGCTGGATCAGCGGCGGCGTCATCAAGGACGGTGTTCCGGCGTTCCTCGGCCTGGTTCCGGTTGCCGCGGTGGTCTACGCCGCAAGCTGGACGGGCTGGTTCCGTTCGGAGGACGCCTACTTCCGCCGCTGGGCGCAAAGCAATCCTTCCGCGGAATGGGGATGGCTGCCGGATTCGGTCCGGTCCCTCGCGCACTACCACCTGGAGGCGTACAACTTCCATCAGGGCCTGGGTTCGGAACACCCCTACGAGGCCAGTGCCTGGAGCTGGCTGGTGATGGGCCGGCCGACGTCGTTCTTCTATGAATCCCCCGAGCGCGGCACCCCGGGCTGCGACTTTGACCGGTGTACGTCCGCCATCCTGTCCGTAGGGAATCCGTTGATCTGGTGGGCCGGCGCCATTTCGCTGGTGGTGCTCCTGTTCTGGTGGGCTGGACGCCGGGACTGGCGGGCCGGGGCCGTGCTGGCCGGCATGGCCGCGGGATACCTGCCCTGGTTCATGTACCCCGAACGGACCATGTTCTACTTCTACGCGGTGTCCTTCGAGCCGTTCCTGCTGTTGGCGCTGGTCTACTGCCTGGGGCTGGTCCTGGGGAAAACGACGGATCCGCCGTGGCGCCGCCGGTCCGGGCTGTACCTGCTGGTCGTGTTTGTCGCGGCGGCAATGCTGTTGTCGGCCTTCTTCTATCCGGTCTGGGCCGGCGAGATCGTCCCGTACCAGGAGTGGAGGCTTCGCATGTGGATGCCGTCTTGGATCTAGGGCAGGATGTCAGAAGACCCCCAAGAAGGAACCGCTGCCCGCGTCCGTGGCAGCGGAACGGAGACCTGCTGTGAGAGAAGCGAGCACGGAACTGCTGGTTGAGGTTGACGCTGCCAGCAACGTCACCGACCTGTTGCTGGAACAGCAGGCGGCCAATCCTGCCCATGCCCTGTACCGGCGCAAGGGGCCCAACGGCTGGGTGGACGTGCCGGCGCAGAAATTCCTGCAGGATGTCAGCGCCCTCGCCAAGGGCCTCATTGCCGGCGGACTCGAGCCTGGTGACACCGTGGCCGTTATGTCGGCCACATCCTATGAGTGGACGCTGGTGGATTTCGCCATCTGGTTTGCCGGCGGCGTGACCGTTCCCATCTACGAAACGTCCTCCGCCAGCCAGGTGGAGTGGATCCTCCACGACGCCGGCGTCCGGCGCGTGTTCGCCCAGGACCGAGACAAGGCGGGGCTTGTAACGGCTGTCCTGGCCGGCTCGCCCCTGCTGCGGGACCGCCTGGTCAACGTGGTCCGGATGGATTTCGAGGGCGACGCCCCCAATCTCGCAAGCCTTGCCGCCGCGGGGATGGGCGTTACGGATGCGGAGCTGGAACGGCACCGGGGCAAGGCGGTGCTGGACGACGTCGCCTCCCTGGTCTACACCTCCGGGACCACGGGCAAGCCCAAGGGGTGCGAAATCACGCACGGCAACTTCGCCCTGGTGGCCAAGAACATCGTTGCCTTCCTTCCCGAGCTGCTGCTCCAGGAGCGGGCCCGGACGTTGATGTTCCTGCCGCTCGCCCATGTGCTGGCCCGCGCGGTGCAGGTGGTCTGCCTGGCAGCGGGAGCGACGCTGGGACACTCGCCCGGCGCCGCGGGGCTCCTGGAGGACCTGGGCTCATTCCGGCCCACCTTCCTGCTGGTGGTTCCGCGGATCTTCGAAAAGGTACGTGCCAGCGCGGCGCACAAGGCTGCAGCAGGGGGCAAAGCCCGGCTGTTCAGCGCAGCGTCTGCCACTGCCATTGAGTACTCGAAGGCGGAGGACAGGCGAAGCCGCGGTGAGGGCAGCGGCCCCGGCTTGTTGTGCCGGGTCCGCCACGGAATCTTCGACAGGTTGCTCTACCCACGGCTTCGCCAGGCCATGGGCGGCCAGGTGGGGTATACCGTTTCCGGCGCCAGCCCACTGAGCCCGGAGGACGCCCATTTCTTCCGTGGCGCCGGGATCCCGGTGCTGGAAGGGTACGGCCTGACAGAAACGACGGCCCCGTGCACGGCGAATACCCCGACGCGTACCAGGGTGGGATCAGTGGGGATTCCGATTCCCGGCACTACCATCCGGGTGGCCGAAGACGGGGAGATCCTGGTGAAGGGGATCGGCGTCTTCCGGGGTTATCACGCCAACCAGGCCGCGAACGCCGAGGCTTTTGTTGACGGTTTCTTCCGCACCGGCGATCTCGGGGAACTGGACCGGCAGGGCTTCCTCACCATTACGGGACGGAAGAAGGACCTGCTGGTCACGGCCGGCGGCAAAAACGTGGCGCCAGGACCGCTCGAGGAGAAAATCCGCGCACACCGGCTCGTGGGCCACGCCGTGGTCGTGGGTGACGGCAAGCCGTTTATCTCAGCCCTGGTGACCCTCGATCCCGAGGGCCTGGAGAACTGGCGTTCGGAGCGGGGCCTGCCTTCCCTGTCCATCCGCGAGGCGGCCGGGGATCGGCAGGTGGTGGCCGCTGTCCAGGACGCGGTGGACCAGGCGAACCTGCTGGTGTCCAAGGCGGAGTCCATCCGCAGGTTCGCCGTGCTGGACACTGAATTTACGGTCGAATCGGGTCACCTCACGCCGTCGCTCAAGGTGAAGCGCCACGCCGTGCTGCGGGATTTCGAAGCCGAGCTCGGCAAGCTTTACGCCTGATCGGCGGAGTGATCCCCTGCCGCGCCGGCACTGTCCTTCACAAGGCCACGCCGCCGGCGTGTAGGCCAAGTGAGGACCAGCGTCACGAGCGCAGTCACCAGTACCAGGCCGGCAATCACCATTCCGGCGTCAATCCAGAACTGGCCCGGGAACAACCGGATCAGTGTGTCATCCATGCTGAACGTCCAGGAGCCCTCGGCGAAGAAGATCCGGTGGAACTCGGTGAAGAACTGCTGCCATCCCAGCACTGCCAGGGTCCCCAGGCCCAGGATCAGCACCAGCGTGATGATAGCGCCGGCGAACAGGCCCCTCCTGACGCCCCCGGAGCTGCGCCTGCGCAGGTAAAGGATAGCGATGAGGCTCACCAGGACCAGCAGCACGCCCGCGCCGAAGGCGGACAGGATCACCAGCTTGACGTCCGCCATGTGGCTGACTTCGCCGTCCTTGAACAGCTTGTCGCCGCTGCGGTACACCAGGTCACCCAGGTAGCGCGGCCCCGCCCAGTTGTTGAGGTAATCCACCGCGTAGGAGCCATAAGTCATCCTGTCGTCGGTGCTGAACCCGTAGCCGTCACCGGGAAATCCGGGGCGGTTGTACTCCACCCAGAGGAACAGCGGACTCGTCACCGCCCGGACGGCGAGGATCAGCAATACCAGCGGGAAGAAGATGGCGAGCAGGACCTGCATCACCCGTGGAGCCACGGGCTTGGCGTTTGCCGCGCTCTCCCGCTGGGCGTTGCGGCGCTCCACCTCCTCCTCGGGCGGGCGGACCTGCAGGGCCGAGGTGGGCAGCTGCTCCCGGAAAACGGCTGAACTTCCGTCGCTGGCAGCCGGCTCCGGCTCTTCGACGGCGGCCTCGGCGGCTTTGCGGTCCGCCCGGCTTTCGGGCTGGTCAACCTTGCGTGCACGTGGGGCAGCCGCGCCGGCCGCGGCTGCCGCGGCTGCCGCGGCTGCTGTTGCGGCTGCGGCCGAAGACCCGGCAGTACCTGCGTGGACCGGCATCGCGGCGTCTTCATCCGTGATTGGTCTGCGGGGGCCGCCAGGAAGACCGGGGCGGCCGGATTCGGTGCCGCCGGATTCGGTGCCGGCGGCTTCGGCGCTCCCGGCTTCACGGGTGCCGTCCGCCGCTGAGCTTCCGGCTTCACGGGTGCCGTCCGCGGCTGAGCTTCCGGCGCCTGCGCCGCCGGTCATCCAGGAGAACGCGGGCTCTTCAGAGTCCCCGGAGGTGTCCAGGATCGGGTCCGGCTGCGGCTCGGTACGCCGGGCGCGGGCAGGAGTTTCGTCTTTCACAGCAGCGTCCACTTCCGTTGGGTCTTCGCGCCAGGTTCCGGGTCCACCGGCGCGCTTTCTCTGTTCACGAGCCTACCGTCCGGGATTCCGGCTGGGCGAGGAACCACCCCGGACGGATTACAACGATTCAGGCAGCGATTTCGGAATAGCCGGCATCCTCGCGGCGCAGGTCACCGCGCTCCCCCGCCAGGTAGGCAGGCCGGCCGCATGCCACAACATAGAACCAGTACGCCGCCAGTACCGAGGCTCCGATACCGATCTTTGCCCACACCGGCAGCGCACTGGGGGTCACGAACCCTTCCACCAGTCCAGAGACGAAAAGCACCAGGACCAGTCCCAAGGCCACGGTGATCAGTGACCTGCCTTCCTCGGCCACGGCCCTGCCCCGGGTACGCGGGCCGGGCGAAACCATGGCCCAGAAGATCCGCAGGCCGGCGGCGCAGGCAATGAACACTGCCGTGAGTTCCATCAGGCCGTGCGGCAGGATGTAACTGAAGAAGACATCCGATTTGCCGGCCGCGGCGAAGATGCCGGCGGCAATGCCTACCCCCTGCGCGTTGGCGAACAGGATCATGGGCACCCACACGCCGGTGATCCCCAGGGCCACGGCTTGCGCGCTGATCCAGGCGTTGTTGGTCCAGACGGCGCCGGCAAAGGAGGCGGCAGGATTTTCGGAGTAATAGTTGATGAAGTCGTCCTCGACGTACTGCCGGGCCGCCGCTTCGGAGGCCACTGCCCGCAATGCCTCCGGCTCCCCGGCAATCCACACCGCATAGGCGCTGCCGATGAGGATAAACGCGGTACCGCACGCCAGGGTGAGCCAGGTGAGCCGGTACAACGCGGCAGGCAGGGCCACCACAAAGAACCGCGCCAAGTCCACCATCACGTTCGAGCGCGCTCCGGTGAATCGGGTCCGGGCTTGCGCCAGCGTGGCCGAAAGGGACGCTGAGAGGCCGCTTTCCGGAGCCAGGGACCGGATAAGGGACAGATGTGCGGACGTGGACTGGTACAGGGCCAGCAGCTCGTCTGCTTCTGACCCGGTCAGCCTGGCCTTGTAGGCGAGTTCGTGCAGCCGGGACCACTTGTCCGCATTAACGGCGGAGAACGCGTCCATATCCACGGCATCAGCCTAGCGCCCGGCACTAGACTTGCGTCTGCAACATCAGCCGTTAGAAACAGGAACCAGTGTGAGTTCGATCGTCACGGGCGAAGCCGTTGTACTGGAATTGCGTCCGGCCTCCTTCGCGGCGCGCGCCCTGGGCCTGCTCCTGGACATGGCGTTGAGCATCGTGCTGCTGGTGGTGATCCTGCTGGGGGTATCAGCCGCCGGTGAGGACCTGGACGCGGCCGCGATGCAGGCGTTGGTCCTTGCCAGCGTGGTCTTTTGCCTGGTGATCGTTCCGGTGGCGGTCGAGACCCTGAGCCGCGGGCTCTCGCTGGGCAAGCTTGCGGCAGGCCTGCGGGTGGTCCGGGAGGACGGCGGCGCCATCCGCTTCCGCCACGCCCTCATCCGCGGCCTGACCGGATTCCTGGAAATCTACCTGACCTTGGGCGGGCTTGCCATCGCCGTGGCCCTCTTCAATGCGAGGTCACGCCGGCTGGGCGACCTGATGGCCGGGACTTACGCCATCCGCACCCGGGTACCGGTGGAACACTCCGCGCCGGTGTTCGTTCCGCCCCGCCTCCAGGCCTGGGCGGCTGCGGCTGACATCGGAAGGATTCCCGATGCCACAGCGCGGCGGGCGTCCCAGTTCATCCGGCAGGCCGGCCGCATGGCACCCCTGTCCAGGGCCGGACTCGCTGAGTCAATCGCCACTGAGCTGGCGGCCCACGTGGCTCCTCCCCCGCCTCCCGGAACCAGCCCCGATGACTACCTTGCCGCCGTCGTTGCTGAGCGGCGGAGCAGGGAGCTGGCCAGGCTGGGCGAGGCACGACGGCGGAATGCCGAGACCGCTGAGCGGCTGCACCGGCTGCCTTTCAGCAGTTAGGCGCCGGCAGTTGCGCTAGTTGTCGTATTCGCCCCAGGGGATGTTCCAGTCACCGAAGCCGTCAGTGTGGGCCGCATAGTCACCCTCGGTGTTGACGATCTGGACCACGTCGCCCGTGCCCATGTTGTCGAAGACCCAGGCGGCGCCGTCGGGAGCGAAACCGATGCAGCCATGCGAGACGTTCGTGTTGCCGATGAACGGGAACGCGGACGGCAATGCCTGGTGGATGTAGGCGCCGCTGAGGGTGAGCCGGATGGTGTACTCCACGTCCACGTCGCCGTAGTAGGCGGGGTCGTCCGGCTTCAGCCCAATGCTGGAGGCGCGGAAGTGGTCATAGCGTTTCTTTTCCATCAGAACGCCGTAGCCCCGGGCTGACGGGAAGCGCTGGTCCCCCATGCTGACGGGCAGTGTCTTGACCACCTGGTCATTGACGCTCAGCGTGAAGGTGTGCGCTGCAGCATCCGCCACCGCCACCTTCTTGTCACCAATGGAGACGTTCACCTTTTTGTTGAAGTTGGCAATCTGGCCGTTCCCCAAGTCCACGCCGAACAGCTTCATGTCCATGGTGATGGTCGAATTCGCCGCCCAGAAGTTTTCGGCCCGGTACCGCACCATGGTGTCGCTGTACCAGTGGAAAGCGCCTGTCTGGCCGGCGCTGCTGGAAACGGTGATGGCCTTCTCCACGGCCTCCCGGTTGGTGACAGGCTCACTGAAGATGACCTGCAGGGGCTGCCCCACGCCCACCTTCATGCCGTCCAGGGGGTAGATGGCGGCGTCCGCTTCATGGGTACTGGAGACTGTGCTGAACGTCTGCGTGGTACTTGTCTCGCGTCCGGCGGTGTCCTTGACCACGTAGGTGTAGCTGTAGTCCGTGTTGAACTTCAACGCTCCGGCCGCGGTCCAGCCGGTACCCTCGGCGTCGATGCTGCCTTCCACGGTTTCGCCTGCAGTGCTGGTGAGGGTGACCCGTTCGATGGTGCCATTGGCCACGTTCAGCGACACGGGCGCAGCAGGGTTGACCTGCTTGGCACCGTCGGCGGGTGCGGCGTCCAGCTTCACGGGAGCGATCACCGGCAAAGCGACGCCGGGGGATGTCCTGACGGCGGAGCCTGCCTCGGATTCGATGGCACCGCGGGCAACTCCGGGGGCCACAGCGCCGAACACGCCGCCCGCGGCGGCGAGGAGGCACACGGCCGCCACCAAAAGAATCTTCTTGGCCCCGCCGGTCCGGCGGGGCTTAACGTCAAGCTCCATATTTTGATCCTAGGTGCAAAAAGTAACAGCCCGGGTGCGGTGGGCACCCGGGCGCTTTACTTCTTAGTAACGGTAATGCGTGGGCTTGTAGGGGCCGGCCACGTCGAGGTCGAGGTACTCCGCCTGGTCCTTGGTCAGCTCGGTGAGCTCCACGCCCAGGGCGTCCAGGTGCAGGCGTGCCACCTTTTCGTCCAGGACCTTGGGCAGGACGTAGACCTGGTTTTCGTACTCGCGCTGGCCCGCCGGCTGGTCCTTCTTGGTCCACAGCTCGATCTGGGCAATAGTCTGGTTGGCGAAGGAGTTGCTCATCACAAAGGACGGGTGGCCCGTGGCGTTGCCCAGGTTCAGCAGGCGGCCTTCGGACAGGACAATGATGGAACGCTCTGCGGCCGTTCCGGCGTCGAAAACCCACTCGTGGACCTGGGGCTTGATCTCCACTTTACGGATGCCGGGGATCTTCGCGAGCCCGGCGATGTCGATCTCGTTGTCGAAGTGGCCGATGTTGCCCACGATGGCTTTATTCTTCATCCCCGCCATGTGCTCAGCCATGATGACGTCTTTGTTGCCCGTGGTGGTGATGAAAATGTCACCCTGGGCCAGGACGGATTCGAGCTTGGCCACCTGGTAGCCGTCCATGGCTGCCTGCAGCGCGCAGATGGGGTCGATTTCGGTGACAATGACGCGGGCGCCCTGGCCACGCAGCGCCTCAGCGGCGCCCTTGCCCACGTCGCCGTAACCGCAGACGACGCCGACCTTGCCGCCGATGAGCACGTCGGTGGCGCGGTTGATGCCGTCGGGCAGTGAGTGCCGGATCCCGTACTTGTTGTCGAATTTGCTCTTGGTGACCGAGTCGTTGACGTTGATCGCGGGGAACAGCAGCCTGCCCTGTTCGGCCAGCTGGTAGAGGCGGTGTACGCCGGTGGTGGTTTCCTCGCTGACGCCCTTGATGGTGCCCGCCGTCCGGGTCCACTTCTTCGGGTCCGCCTCGAGGGAGCGGCGGAGTACCTCCAGGAAGATTCCGTATTCTTCGGAGTCGGTGGGGTCGGCGGAGGGAACGTTGCCCACTGCTTCGAACTCCACACCCTTGTGCACCAGCATGGTGGCGTCGCCGCCATCGTCCAGGATCATGTTGGGGCCGAGCTCCGGATCGGACCCGGCGCCCGGCCAGGTGAGGATCTGCTCGGCAGTCCACCAGTATTCCTCGAGGGTTTCACCCTTCCACGCGAATACCGGCACGCCCTGCGGATCCGCCACGGTGCCCTTGCCCACCACAACGGCAGCCGCAGCCTCGTCCTGCGTGGAGAAGATGTTGCAGGAAGCCCAGCGGACCTCTGCGCCGAGGGCCGTCAGCGTTTCGATCAGCACGGCGGTCTGCACGGTCATGTGCAGTGATCCGGCGATCCGGGCGCCCTTGAGCGGCTGGCTGGGGCCAAACTCCTCGCGCAGGGACATCAGGCCCGGCATCTCGTGCTCGGCAAGGCGGATCTGGTGCCGGCCGGCTTCAGCCAGCGAGATGTCGGCAACCTTGTAATCAAAAGCCATGGGTAAATCCTTTACTTGGTCCGGCGGTGTAGCCCGTGCTGTATCCGGGAACTGCGGCAACGGGGCCACGCCGGTGGCCGGGTAGGCCTGTGGTCGAATGGACGTGGGGGGTGAAGGGCTACTCTGCCGGCCGCGCAGCCATGGATGCGCCATGCTGGCCTGAACCGGCGGATGCGGCGGCTGCCAGCAGTTCGGGCGGAAGCAGCAGCGGAATGCCGTCCTCAATGGCGTAACGGGGCTTCACTCCGGACTCGTCAGCGGCGGTTGAAACAAGTTCCTCGCCCTCCTGCACCAAAGGCGCTCCTGTCACGGGGCAACGCAGGACGGACAGCAGTTCGGGACTGATCTTTGGCATTGATACATGCTCCCTGACGGGCGCGCTGGCGCCGGTAGCGGACGGAATTGCAGCTTCCAGCGTACCGCCAGATCGGTTCAGGACGGTTCCCGGAGGACGCGCAGGTGGCCCCTTCGGGTGCCCTCCGCTCCAGCCGGAGCTTCCAGGGCTGAGTGCGGGCCGCGCTTGGCAGGGCCCGGCTGCGGCTGGGCCGGCAACGCAGCGGCGTCCCGCACAGCATTAGCCAAGGCCAACAGGTCATCGGGGCCCGGCTGCTGCGGGGTGGTGGGCATGGCGAGGCGCAGGACTTCCCAGCCCCGCGGGACGGTAAGGGAGTCTGCGTGCTGCTCGCACAGATCGTAACAATGGGGCTCGGCGTAGGTGGCCAGCGGACCGAGGACTGCGGTGGAGTCGGCATAGACGTACGTCAGGGTAGCCACCGCTGACTGGCGGCACGCAGATCTTGAACACTGACGGATAGCTCCCACGACATCCCAGACTACCCGCTGTCCACCGCAAAACGCCGCATTGCAGCTTCGGGTCGACGCGCCCGTGAAGCTGGAGGCAATGTGTCGCGTAATTGTTCCCCCGGGTTTACAGTCGATATATGCAGTCATCGAACCATGAATCAGGTTTTACGGTCCGGTTGGCTGACCCGGATGCCCGCAAGGACCCGGGCACGGCATTGCCCGGCAAGAGCTTCATGGCCCGCCGCCGTAACCGGCACGGACGCGGCCTCCGTGGCGAAGTGATGCTCCCCACCCATCCCGGTTACCGCACGCGTTCGGACCGGTTCGATGACATGGTGCTGGACTCCGCGCAGCGGCTCCACGATATCTGGGGCAAGACCCTTGATGGCGTCCGGTTCGGTGTGGATGAAATTCCTCCTGACCTCGAACAGCTCGCCGCGAATTCGGCCCCGGCCCCCATGGGCGCCTACATCCCTGCCACGGACGGGGACGGCCCGATGATCACGGTGTACCGCCGCGTGGTGGAGCAGGCCAGCGGCGGCCTCGACGACCTCCAGGACCTGGTTCATGACGTGGTGGTGGAGCACACCGCCGAAATGCTCGGTGTTGCCCCCGAAACCCTTGACCCCGTTTACCGGCGCCGGTACTGACCCGCGTCAGTAGCTGAGTGTCACGGGTACGGTTTCCTGTCCGGCAGCTGCCGGCAGGAAAGCCAGTGACGAGACGTCATCCCTGCCGTCCTGCTGCAGCAGCAAGGCACCATAGGCGGCGTCCCCCGCCGCCGAGACCACGTAGCCGACGACGTCGGAATCGTCAGCCTTTTCCGGAACGGTGATGGATGCCGTCGTTCCGCCGGCGATGTCCGCCGTGGACGGCGCCCGGACTTTTCCGTCGGCGGTGATGGCCGAATACGTGATGGTGGCCCGGTTCTCCAAGGCACCAAAAACCAGGTTCCGCTGCCCGCCCTGCGGAACCGGGACCACGTGCTGGCTGCCCAGCCTGACCCCGGACGCGGCCCACGCAACATCCACCGCCTTGCTGTCCTGGAGTCCACGCGTGACCCGGGCGGCTGCCACGAACGTGACATCAGATGATGCCGCCACTGTGTAGTGGCCGGCCGGGACCCCTGCCAGGGGAACCTCCGTGACTGCACCCGCCTTGGCGGTGATGACCCCGCCGGAAGGGAGGGCCTTCTGGCCGTCGCTTCCGTAGAGCTTGACCTCCACCACAGCATCCGAGGCGCCGGGCACAGTGAGCTGCAGGGCCGGCCCGGCGTCCTCGTACCCGGACTTTTCCGTGAGCGACGCGACCTGCCCGGCGTCCTGGACGTCGACGCCGGTCATCACCTGACGGACGGCCGGCGCCGCGCCGGGGGCGATGAAGTCAACACCTCCCGGGGTGAGTCCCCGGAGGACACTTTGTTGGATGACGGCGGCCACGGGACCGCCCGCGCTGCGCACGTGAACGCTCAGCTGTGGTTCAGCCGGGGCGAGGCCGGCGAGTACCACCGGCCGGGAAGTACCGGGGGCAACGAGCAGTCCGCGGCTTCCGGGCGCCTGGATCTGTCCGTTGGACCCGAACAGCTCCAGGCTCACGGTGGCCGGGGTGGTGGAAGCGTTGGCGAGCATGAGCACAGATGTACGGCCCACCGTGGTACTGGCACCGGCAAGCCATTGGTCGTTGGAGGGCTGCTGGCAGTTGGCGGCGGCCGTCCCCTGCAGGTCGCCGTCGGTTGCGGTGAACTTCATGGCTGCCGCAGCGGAGGCCTTCTGGTTGGCTGCGGCATCGGCGCTGAGCACACTCACCTGGTTCACCGGCCGGCCCGCCACAACCCCTGCCAGGAGCTCCTGGGGAGCACTGGTGGCAGCAGGCTGGCCAGGCTCTTTTGCGATTTCGAGGGCCGTCGTGCCGTTGAGTTCCGAAACGCGGCTTGCCGGCAGGGCACCGCCGGCGCTGAGTACGGCCGCGGTGACTGAACTGGCAGCCGTCTCTGACTCCGGGCTGAACTGCGGGTCCGTGCCCGCTTCCGTGCCTTCCAGCAGACGGGCGGGCCCTGGACAGACCCCCACGCTGCTTCCGGCCGGAACCGCCGATACCCCGGCAGGTACGCTGCGGCTGGATTCGGTTTGCGGAAGGAGGGACCCGGCCGCAACCACTGCTCCCGTACCGGCCATAATGACTGCCGCGGACACCAGGCCTGCCACGAGCGCTTTCCGGCCGCTCCCAAGGCGCTTCGGGACGTGGCTCCCCTGGGTTTCCTCCTCGTTGGCGGGCACCGCCTGCGCTGCTGCCGGGGAGACGGAGTCGTTATGCATTCTGGTGTTCCTTACGCAGGGAGCCTTCATCCCGTGAAAGGCCGGTTCGTTGGCGCCGCGCCGGCATGGGGATGGCCAGCATCACAGTGAGCCCGATGACCGCGGCCTGGCCAATTCCAGCCCACAACGCCCCCGGGTTTTCGTACCGCACCGTCAGGTGGCCGGCCGAGGGCGGAAGGGTGAAGGCCTGGGACCACCCGGACGTGGTTGCAGTCAGCTTCCGGCCGTCCAGCCACGCAGTCCAGCCGGGATCTGCCCGTTCTGCCAGCACCACGAGGCGGCCCTCAGGACCTTCGGGAATTGAAGCATCGACGTCGTCGTAGTCCGAAGGAACCAGGCCAATCGCTGAGCCATTGCTGTCGACGATCCGCACCCGGTGCGTGATGTCCGCCGGCTGCAGCGCCGGCTGGTTCAGCGGAGTGATGCGCCAGAGCCAGCCGACGTCGGTCTGCCCCACTGCAATGAGTCCGGGCACCGCGTCCATCCTGCTGGCAGTCAGCTGCGCGGCGGTGTCGGCCGCCCGCAGCACCACAAAGCCGGCGCCCAGCTGCTCCAGGTCCGTCCTGGGATCCACGCCCTGGCCGGCAACCAGGGTGGCGACCACCCGGCGGACCGCGGCCCTCGCCGCGTCGTCCTCGCGGACCGTTTCGGAGCCCGGCGCGCCCAGGATGTTCCGCGCCGAGGCGATGGCCGAGAGGCTGTCGAGTGTGGTCCCCGCACCGCGCATCAACGAGGCGTCGTAGGTGCCGTCATCACGGGTGCTGATCAACAGGGTGCGTGTCTGTTCGGGCCCGGTCCCCCGGTCGATGGCCGTGGCCGGCAGGATGCGCTGGCCGGCGGATTCCACCAGGCGCGGCGTGCCCAGCGGAGCATCGGAGCGCGCAGGCGCTTGCGCCGCCACCGGGGACGTACGAAGAAGGTTCTGCGCCGACCAGGCTGCCATCCCGGCCAACGGTCCAACCATAAGGAGCACCATGCCCAATGCTGTGGCGGACCGCAGTGCCAGTTTGTGCTTCGCCCCACCTTCTGCTGCCCGGTCCGCACGGCCAAGGAGCTGTTCCGCCCCAAGCAGGCCGGCGCCAAGAAGTGCAAAGGCTGCGGCAGAAACAGCCGGGCCGGGAAAGGGGGTGACCATGATGTTGGCGTTGATGCCGGCAGCCACCTGCCCCGCGAGCCAGCCTCCGGCCAGGGCGATGGTGGCGACAACCCAGAGCGACCTGGCAATTGCGGTCCGGCGGCCCGGCAGCCAAATTCCGGCCACGGCCAGGAGCAGGACCGGGCCGGCTGCCAGGAAAGCCAGCAGCGCTGCCCAGGGCAGGGTGCCTTCGGCGAAATACGGAAGTCCGGAAAGGCCGCCGCCCTGGCCGAACTCAAGAGGCTGGCCCAGCAGCTGCTGCCACAACGGAGCGGCGTCGAAGGCCAGCGGCACGCCGGGATCAGCCAGCACGGCCCGGGGCCTGTCGAGGGTGGATAGTCCGAAGGGAATGAACAGGGCGGCCGTAGGCAGCAGGGCCCACCACACGGTGCGCCCGCGGCGGCGCAGGAGGACCCCGCAGAGCACTATCACCACGGTGGCCGGAATCAGCAGGGAAGGCGCGGAAGCTGTCACTACCGCCATCGCCAGGCCTGCCGCCGCCGCCGCAGTCCAGGACGGCATCCCGTTAATACCCGGTTTGACCGCTGGCTTGTCCGTAAAGCGGCGGTCGCCGGGAGCGGGCGCCTCGAACCGGCCTTGGCCCACGGCCGAGCCGGTAGCCCGCAGCAGGGCAAGAGCCAGCAGGGGAATCATGATGTGGGCGATGAGGGCCCCGGCGCGGCCTTGATTCAGGGCCACCTGCAGGGCGGGGGCAGCGGCCCAGAAAAGCGCTGCCGCCAGGCGCAGGCGGCGGCGAACGGTCAGTCCGCCGGCAGCAAACCAGGCTGTCAGGCCGGACAGCGGCGTGCTGAGCAGGAGCAGCCAGGCCATGGCCGCATTGGCGTCACCGCCGCCCAGCACCCCCAGGATCCAGAGGACATAGCCGAAGGGGTCCCCGCGGCCGGGGAGTCCGGCGCCCAGGGATATCCACCAGCTTGACGCATGGTGCCAGATGTCGCCCAGCCCGGCGGCAACGGGAATCAGTGCACCGCCGGATACTGCCGGGGCTCCGAAGATTCCGGTCAGTCCCAGCAGCGACGTGACCGACGCGATGATGACGGCGCCCAGCGCCCCGTTACCTATCCAGCCGCGTTTACTGGTGGCCAGCGCCGCAAAGTCGTCCGAAGCGTCACCGCTGGGCTGATGTGCCAGGGGGTCATGCTCGAGGTCGTCAACCGCGTTGGTGTCCGAACCCAGGGCTTCCATGAGCGAACGCCGGTGGCTCCAGACCTCCCGCCTCGGTGTCTGCAGTTTGCGGATGACGGAGCGCCTGATCCGGCGCGTCTTCCGGGCTGTCCGCCTGGCCTTGATGACTGCGCTGGGCCTGCCCAGCGCAGCGAAGGTCGCTACGAGCTGCGTGATGCCGTGCCCGGGATCCTTGACGGCAATGCTGAGCACGAATTTGAAGATGCTTCCCAGCAGGGCAGCTGCCGCGTGGACCGGCACCATCCACAGCGGTGCATGCTTCAGGCGCAGATGGACCTGGGCCTTTCGGGCTGCAGCAGCGTTCCCCAGGGCGTTCGGCCGGTGCGCCACGTGGAACATCCTGGCTGCGGGGACAACCACCACCCGGTGTCCGGCCAGCCGGTTGCGCCAGCAGAAGTCAACGTCGTCGCCGCTGCCCGGCAGGGCGGGGTCGAAGCCGCCCAGCTGCTCCCAGACGTCCCGCCGGACCAGCATGCCTGCTGAATTCACCGCAAAGGTATCGGTGCGGCCGTCGTATTGCCCCTGGTCCAGTTCATCGGCGTCAATCAGGGTCAGCCGTTCCGCCCAACGGCTCGTTGAAAGGCCGACATCGATCAACTGGCGTTCGGCGTGCCAATCCAACTGCTTGCAGCCGGCGACGGTGACAGAGGGGGCACGTTCAACGGCCGTGAGAAGTTCAGCCAGGGCTTCCGGGCCGGGCGCGGCATCGTCGTGAAGCAGCCAGATCCACTCCGAACTGCCAGTGGCTGCCTCGCGCCGCGAGGGTGCGAGCTGGGCGAGGCCTGCGTTTACCGCAGCGCCCATGCCGTGCTTCCCGCGGTGGCTTACAACGTGTGCCACACCCAAAGCCCGCTGAAGGAGGACCTCCGAATCGTCGCGTGAACCGGCGTCGACTCCGATGACGTAGTCTGCCGGCCGGCTCTGGTCCGCCAGTGCTGCCAAGGTTCTGGGGAGATAGGCACTGCCGTTGTGGGCAACCACAACGGCAGTGACGTGGACATCCTGATGAATTAGATTGCTCGCTTCCTTAGCCGCCGGCGCTCGCGCTCGGAAAGGCCTCCCCAGATGCCGAACCGCTCGTCGTTCGCCAGGGCGTACTCAAGGCATTGCGACCGCACGTTGCAGGCACCGCACACCTTTTTCGCATCGCGGGTGGATCCGCCCTTTTCGGGGAAGAATGCCTCGGGGTCTGTTTGGGCGCACAAGGCGTCCGACTGCCAGCCAAGTTCGCCTTCGTCGCCAAAGTCCTGTTGGAAGGGCAGACCGATCCAGACCGGCTGGGAAGTTCCGGGCGCCGCCAGTTCCATGGGTGGGTCAAGCTCGTCCTCGGGGTCCTCACCGCCGTCCAGGAGGGCTTCATGCGCGGCGAGGAATGCCGTGGCCTGGTCCTGGAGTAAGTCCTTGTTGTTTGTGTTGTACCGTTCTGCCGCATCAGGATCGGCCGGGTCAACGTACCAATCGCTTGGCACCCCCCGTGCACGATATTTCGCCGACGCCTGACCGGCCACGACGGCATCTTCCTGGATACGCTCTGCTTGCCCCATGGCGACCCTCCTGATGTTGCAGCTACTGCCTGGATACGTGGACACTCGGTTGTGTGCCGGTATTTACGCAGTTGCCTTTAGTTATCTAATTACACGCGTGTAACTAGGGTGAGTCAAGCCGCTGCCCGGATAATAATCAGTAAAACCTAGGAAGTTTCGAACGCCACGCCCGAGTTTTTCACCGACTCCGGCTCGCCGCCGGCCCCCAGGAAGCGAAATGGGGGCGCGGGAACATCAAAAGGCGCATACTTTCGCGGAAAATAGCCGCTCCGCCCGCAAATAGCAAGTAGGCTTAGTACCACAAGTGACAAATATCACACGTTCCGCGAACCGAAGAAGCGGTGCGAAGCAACGGGTGACCCGCGGATCAGCGGATGGCAGGATTGAGCCATGACGACCCCCGCAATCGACTTGATGACCAGTCTTCGTTCCGGCAACTCCACAGCCCCGCGGCTCACTTGGTACGGCCCTGACGCCGAGCGGGTGGAATTGTCCGGAAAGGTCCTGGACAACTGGGTGGCCAAGACCAGCAACCTCCTCCAGGACGAGCTGGACGCCGGGCCCGGCATGCGGCTGGCGCTGGACCTTCCGGTCCACTGGAAAGCCATGGTCTGGGCGTTGGCCGCCTGGCAACTCGGCCTGGAGACTGTGCTCAACGGGGACGGGGCCGACTTCCTGGCCACCGCCGCGCCGGAGTCAGTTACCGGAAATTACGACGCCGTAGTGGCAGTTGCGCTGCCGGCCCTCGCCATGCGGTGGGACGGCGGACTTCCGGCCGGCTTCCTGGATTACGCTGCGGAGGTGCGCTCCCACGCGGATTTTTTTATGCAGCATGCCGACCCCGATCCGTCGGCCTGCGCCATCGTCGCATCCGACGGGCGCCGGCATCTCCACGAGGATCTTTTGAACAGCTTCGCAGTGAGCCATGAAGACGGGGTCCGGCTGCACGTCCCGGGCAGCGACGGGCTCGAGGCCGCCTTGGCCAATGCGCTGGGCGCCTGGCGCGGCGGAGGTTCAGTGGTGCTCACGCACCCGGATGTGGCGGACACCGGGAAGCTGCTTGCCGCGGAACGCATCCACGGCAGCTGAACAGACGGCTCCCACTCGGCGCCCCTGCTGCTTGGGGCTGCCACCCTTGATTGTTGGGGCTGCCACCCTGCTTTTGGGGCTGCCACCCCTACTTTTTGGGCTGGGCAGGGTCCCCGGCAAAGGATTCGGGCTCCGCCACATCGGCGGCTGTACCTGAACCCTTGCCATGGTGGATTTCGATGAGCTCGTGGTCGTGCGAGAATTCGGGTTCCTGATCCAGTTCCTGGTTGAACACGAGGAACCGGTAGGCGAAGAACCGGACCACTGTAGCTACCAGGATGCCTGCAACTCCGGCGAAGAACAGCAGGTTCTTGTCCGTGACGCCAAGTCCGTACTTGGCAAGGGCGGTGAACCCGGTGGAGATCCCGATGCCGATGCCGTTGATGAGGATGAACATCAGGAACTCGCGCAGCACGTTCGCCTGCCGGCGGTGCCGGAAGGTCCAGAGGCGGTTCGCAATCCAGGAAAAGATGGTGGCCACCGAGGCACCCACAAACCGGGCCTTGGCCTCGCTGTCTGACATCGGCCCGTGCATGAGGTAATACGTGAGGCCATTATCGATGACGAATGCCACACCGCCCACGGCACCGAACTTGGCCACCTCACGCCAGAAAAGCGAGGCGAGTCCCCGGATACGTTCTGCAAGTGCGCTAAACATGACCCTCCATGGCCGTTGAAACAATGGGCCACACGGCCAAAGCCCTATTTTAGCCCCCGAAGCTGCATGGCAGCTCCCCTAACTTGCTTCACCTGAGGGCCCGCGCACCGAAAAACTCAGCCGCTCCCGCGTCCCGAAGGCGGGATACGGGGCGGTTTTCGGTAGGCTGGCCCATGTGACTTTTCCAGTAATAGGTGTGGTTGGCGGCGGCCAGCTCGCGCGAATGATGGCCCCAGCGGCAACAGCACTCGGCTTCGAACTCCGCGTCCTTGCCGAAAGTGACGACGTTTCCGCCGTCCCGGCAGTGTCCTCCTCGCCGGTGGGCGACTACAAGGACTTCCAGGCCCTGCTGGAATTCTCCAAGGGCTTGGATGTGATGACGTTCGACCACGAGCACGTTCCCACAGCCCATCTCCGGGCCCTGCAGGAAGCCGGCGTCAATGTCCAGCCCGGGCCGGATGCCCTCGTCCATGCCCAGGACAAACTCGTAATGCGCGCCGCCATCGACCGCCTGGAACTGCCGAATCCCGCCTGGGCTTCCGTTTCCGACGTGGCCGCGCTCGTCAGCTTTGGTGAGCAAACCGGCTGGCCCGTGGTGCTGAAGATGCCGCGCGGCGGCTACGACGGCAAGGGCGTACGGATCATCTCCTCCCCGGAAGAGGCCGCCGAAACCAGCAGCTGGTTCGAGGCCATGAGCCCCCTCCTCGCAGAAGCAAAAGTGGAATTCACCCGCGAACTGTCCGCGCTGGTTGCACGGACGCCTGACGGCGAAGCCCGGGCGTGGCCCGTAGTTCACACTGTCCAGGTGGACGGCGTCTGCGACGAAGTCATTGCCCCTGCCCTCGATATCCCGGTGGAGGTTGCTGCCGCAGCGGAGGACGCCGCACTGCGGATCGCCAACGAACTTGGAGTCACTGGCGTCCTGGCCGTGGAACTCTTCGAGACGCCTGGAACTGGGGCGGGCTTCCTGATCAATGAACTCGCGATGCGGCCGCACAACACGGGGCACTGGACGCAGGACGGGTCGGTAACAAGCCAGTTTGAGCAGCACCTTCGGGCTGTACTGAATCTGCCCCTGGGTGCCACCGATGCCCTGGCACCGGTGGTGGTGATGAAGAACTTCCTGGGCGGCGACAACCAGGACCTCTTCTCCGCTTTCCCGCTGGCTCTTGCCAGCGAACCTGCGGCCAAGGTGCACTGCTACGGCAAATCCGTGCGCCCGGGCCGCAAGATCGGCCACGTCAACCTGGCGGGTACGTCGACGGCGGAGGTTGAGTCTGTTCGACGCCGTGCCGCAGTGGTGGCAGGCATCATCCGCGACGGGCGGGTGCCGGCCGAAGAACCGCCAGCAATTTTTGAGGAGAACGCATGAGTGCCGAAGCCGCCCGGGTCCAAGGTTCCGCAGCCAGCCCCCTGGTGGGCCTGGTCATGGGTTCCGACTCCGACTGGCCCGTGATGGAAGCAGCAGCGGAAGCCCTCGCGGAGTTCGGGATACCGTTCGAAGCCGATGTTGTGTCCGCACACCGCATGCCCACGGAGATGATCCGCTACGGCCAGACGGCGCACGAGCGCGGGCTGAGGGTCATCATCGCGGGCGCCGGTGGTGCCGCCCACCTGCCCGGAATGCTGGCCAGCGTCACGCCCCTTCCCGTGATCGGGGTGCCCGTACCGCTCAAGACCCTGGACGGGATGGATTCCCTGCTCTCCATCGTGCAGATGCCGGCCGGCGTTCCCGTGGCCACGGTTTCCATCGCGGGCGCCCGCAATGCCGGACTCCTTGCGGTCCGGATGCTGGCAGCAGGCACTGATGAGCTCGCCGCCTCGCTGCGCGCGGACCTTATCGAATTCGCCGCAGACCTCAACGCGGTGGCTAGCCGCAAGGGGGCGAACCTCCGGCAGAAGGTCAGCGAGGTCTTCGCAGAAGGCAACGGGCCGCTCCGGGGCAGCCGTTAGGAAGGCGGCCATGTCCAGCAGCAAGATCCAGAAGTCGCCCTCGGACACTGCGCTGACCGACCCCGTCCGCTATCCGGTCAGCGCCTCCCCCCAGGTCCGGACCAAGCGCGCCTTTGTGCTTGTCCTGATGACCCTCCTGGTTCCCGGAAGCGCCCAGCTCGTAGCCGGCGACCGAAAACTTGGCCGCGCCGCGCTGCGGGTGACGCTCTGCGTCTGGGCGGCACTGGTGCTGGCCCTACTCCTGCTGCTGGTCAACCGGACCGTGCTCATCAACACCATTACCAATCCTTTTGCCTCACTCGCCATCATCATCGTGTTGGCGGTACTGGCTGCCGGCTGGGCGGTCCTGTTCATCAACACCCTGCGGCTCATCCGCCCGGTGCTGCTGGCGCCGCCGGCCCGGCCCGCCGTCGTTATAGCCCTGGTGCTGGCGATGGTCCTGGGCAGCGGCTCGCTCGGCTACGCCGCGTACCTGCTCAACGTAGGACGCAATGCCATCGGCAGCATCTTCTCCGCGGGCCCCGCCATTGACCCGGTGGACGGCCGCTACAACTTCCTGATGATGGGCGGAGACGCCGGTGACGACCGTACCGGCAGGCGCACGGACAGCCTCTCGGTCCTGAGCGTCGACGCCAAGACCGGCCAAACCGCCATCATCTCCGTTCCCCGGAACCTCCAGAACGCCCAGTTCAGCGAGGACTCCCCCATGCGGGCCATCTACCCGGACGGCTACGACTGCGGTGACGAGTGCCTCATCAATGCCATCAACACCGAAGTGACCAACGAGCACGCCGACCTCTACCCCGGCGTCGCAGATCCCGGCGCGCAGGCCACCCTCGAGGCCGTCTCCGGGACGCTGGGCATCACGGTCCAGGCATACGTGCTGGTGGATATGGAGGGGTTCTCCAAATTGATCGACGCCATGGGCGGCATCAGAATCAAGGCGGGAGGCTGGGTGCCCATCAGCGGCGAGACGATTGATGAGGCCAACGGCATCCACGGTATGCCCCTGGGCTGGATCCCGGCAGGCGACCAGACCCTGGATGGTTATCACGCGCTCTGGTACGGGCGGTCGCGTGAATTCGTGGACGACTACGCCCGCATCCAGCGCCAGCAGTGCGTGCAGCAGGCAATGCTCAAGCAGCTGGACCCCGCCACGCTGCTGGCCAAGTTCGAGGACATCGCCAACGCGGGCACCAAGGTGGTGGACTCCAATATATCCGCCTCCCAGCTGGGCAGTTTCGTGGACCTGGCGATCAAGGCCAAGGGCCAGGACGTCAAGCGGCTCACCATCGGCCCGCCGGACTTCGACGCGTCCTTCTCCACTGTTCCCGACTTCGACGTGATCCACGAGCGGGTCGACCAGCTGCTGGCGTCGGCGTCGAAAGCCCAGTCCGCGGGTTCCCCTGATGACACCCTGGTGGTCCCGGCCGCCGCCACAGGACACCTGCAGGCTGCACCGGCCCTCTCCCCCGCTGCTGGGCTGCTGGCCGGCGGCACCCGGACGCAGCAGTCTCCCCCGCCGTCGGACTTCACGCCGGTGACCACCACCCCTGACGGTGAGCCAATCACGGAGGCCATGCTCAACGAGCTCAAGCGCCAGGGCGACGAACAAGCCATCCGGGAACTGGTGGCGACCAACGGCCAGTGCGCCCCCCTGTAGGCCCACTTTCCCTTCAGACCTAGGAAACGGACACCGACTTGTACGAGATTGAAAACGTCCTTCGGGATTATGCCTGGGGATCAACGACCGCGATCGCCGCCCTGCTGGGGCGCGCCGAGTCCGGCCGTCCCGAAGCGGAGCTGTGGATCGGCGCGCACCCCGACTCCCCCTCCGTGGCCCGCGTTCCGGAGGACGGCTCGGCCACTGCGCTGGACGCTTTGATCTCGCGCGATCCCGAGCATTTCCTCGGCGCGGAGTCGGTGGCTCGTTTCGGCCCCCGACTGCCGTTCCTGGCCAAGATCCTCGCTGCCGCCCAGCCGCTGTCCCTGCAGGTCCATCCGAGCCTGGAACAGGCGCGGGCCGGCTTTGCCCGGGAGAATGCCGAGGGCCTCGCCGCGCAAGCCCCCAACCGGAATTACCGGGACGACAACCACAAACCCGAGATGATTTTCGCCCTGACACCGTTTGAGGCGCTGTGCGGTTTCCGCCCCGCAGCACAGACCCGGGAAATCCTGCAGCAGGTGGCGGCAGCCTTTGATGCGGTGGAAGGCCAGGTGCCCGCGTTGATCGGTGCCCTGCTTGAGGATCTCGCGGCGGGCGAAGAGAGCACGGGCCTCCAGGCAGCCTTCGAGCGGCTGATCACGGGCGGCCAGTCAGTGGCTGACGACACGGCCCTGGTGGTTGCCGCGCTTCTGTCCGGAGCCCCGCTGGCACCTTTCGAAACTGAGCTGGCCACGGTCATCAGCCTCAACGAGAAGTACCCGGGTGACCCCGGAGTCCTGATCTCGCTGCTGCTCAACCGCATCTCGCTGGAGCCGGGTGAGGCGGTCTACCTGCCGGCGGGAAACGTTCATGCCTACCTGCACGGGCTTGGCGTTGAGGTCATGGCGTCCTCGGACAACGTGCTGCGCGGCGGGCTCACGCCCAAATTCGTCGACGTCCCGGAACTGCTGCGGACCATCGACTTCCAGCCCGTCGCCGTGCCGATGCTTCAAGCCGAGCGGACCATGATGGACCAGGAGCTGTTCCGGCCGCCCTTCGAGGAATTCCAGCTCCAGCGGATCGAGCTCGCCCCGGACGCGGGCCCCGTGCCGCTGGCACAGTCCGGCGCCGCAGTGGTGATTGTGGTGGCCGGGGACATCTACCTTGATTCCCCCAAGGGCGACCTTCAGCTCTCGCGCGGCGGCAGCGCCTTCCTGGCTGCGGCCGAGGCGCCCGTCAACGTTCATCCAGTGGCGGGCAGCACCGAACCGGCGCTCGCGTTCGCCGTGACCACCGGCTTGCCCCAGGGCGCAACCCGCGGCCAGTAACAGCAAAGGGCGACGACGGCACCGCGGCGGGTGCCGTCGTCGCCCTTTGCCGACGCGGCTAGTTGCCCGGGCGCAGCCTCTGGACGAGTGGCCGGACGCGGCCGGACGCGGTCTTCAGGAGCCGCCGCCCCTGCTGGAGTCCGCGGCGGGCCAAGGGCATTGCCTGGGCGTACGCGGGGTAGAACGGTGAGAGCGGTTTTTCCCACGTACCCAGGAGCATATTTTCGTGCTTGGCGAACTGCTTCTTGAAGTCGGAGATGCCGTCGTTGAGGAGGCCATTGAAGTCGTAGCGGGAGCAGCCGTCTTCACGCATGGCCTGCAGGGCGGCCCATTTCACGCCATAGTTCACCCGCTGCTTCTGTCCAACAGCCGAGACGCCGCCGTACAGTTCGAAGGCCGTGGACCCGCTCCGGGCCAGCCAGACGAAGGCCAGCATCTGCTCGCCGTCGAACGCTGCGATGATCGGTGACCCGTCCCCCATGTTGTGGAAGATGTCGCGGTAGTACTGGTCTTCATGGATGCCGAAGCCGGCGCGCCCGGCTGTCTCGTGGTAGATCGCGAGGACCTGTTCAAGCTCGGCGTCATTCTTGACCTTGCGGAACTCGACGTCGCTGCGCATTGCCTTGCGGATGTTCGCCCGGGTGGACTTGGACATTTCCGCCATCAGTTCCTCGTCCGTCCTGGTGAGGTCCAGGATCAGCGTCCGCGGGATCAGCACAGTGTTGGTGGTGGCCCGGAAGCCGGCGGATGCGACGGCACCGGCGAAGGCCGATTCCTCGTCCCAGTCCGGTTCGATGCTCAGCGCCACTGCGCGGTGGCGGACGGCAGCATGGCCGGCCAGGCAGGCCAGGACGGCCGGGGCGTCCTCCACCGAACACATCGGGCCGCGGGGGACGTATACCAGGGCGCGGAAGGGGAACGGGAGCCGGCGGACCAGCAACTGGGCACAGCCCACAGTCTTGTCGCCGTCGTTGACCAGTACCCGGTCCACGGACCAGCCGTGCATTGCTTTGGTCTCGCCCCAGCCCCACAGCTGCTGCGGGTGTCCCTGAAACCGGTCAACGTATTCGTCCCAGAGGGCGCGGTCAGTACAGGGCACAACAGCAGGAATCATGGCTTCAACCCTATACCAAGGCCTGAAACGGCAGATCCCCGGAGCACGCTGCGGCGCTCCGGGGATCCGTGTCGGGCAGGAGGGGATCAGCTCTTGCGGGCGTACCCTTCCCATTTGCTGGCCTGGTGCTCGCCGTCCACGAAACGGATGGTGCCGGACTTGGAACGCATCACGATGGACTGGGTGAGGACCTTGTCCTTGGAGTACCGGACACCCTTGAGCAGGTCGCCGTCCGTGATGCCGGTGGCGGCAAAGTAGCAGTTGTCGCTGGAGACGAGGTCGTTGGTCGACAGGACGCGTTCGAGGTCGTGGCCGGCGTCGATGGCCTTTTGCTTTTCCTCGTCGCTGGTGGGCCAGAGACGTCCCTGGATCACGCCGCCCAGCGACTTGATGGCGCAGGCCGCGACGATGCCTTCGGGCGTGCCGCCGATGCCCATCAGCGCGTCAACGCCGGTGCCGGAACGTGCCGCGGCGATGGCCCCGGCAACGTCACCGTCCATGATGAACTTGGTGCGCGCTCCGGCTTCACGGATTTCCTCCACGAGGGGGCGGTGCCGGTCGCGGTCAAGGATCATCACGTTGAGCTGGTTGACCTTGACGCCCTTGGCCTTCGCGATCAGGTGCAGGTTCTGCTTCACGGGCAGGCGGAGGTCCACCATGTCCGCGGCTTCCGGGCCGGTGACGAGCTTCTCCATGTAGAAAACTGCGGAGGGGTCGAACATGGAGCCGCGTTCGGCCACTGCCAGCACGGCAAGGGCGTTGTTGATGCCGAGGGCGGTCAGCCTGGTTCCGTCGATGGGGTCGACGGCGACGTCACACTCGGGGCCGGTGCCGTCACCTACGCGCTCGCCGTTGAAGAGCATGGGGGCTTCGTCTTTTTCGCCTTCGCCGATAACCACTACGCCATTGAAGTGGACCGTCTGGAGGAAGGAGCGCATGGCGTCAACGGCGGCGCCGTCGGCCGTGTTTTTATCGCCGAAGCCAACCCAGTGCCCGCCGGCGATGGCTGCGGCCTCGGTGACGCGGACAAGCTCGAGGGCAAGGTTGCGGTCCGGCTCATCATGTCCCACCGCCAGGGATGGGGAGATCGTGGAGTATTTCTGGGTCATGGACGCTGGTGACACGTGAACCTCTTCTTCGAGTGGCGATCATTGAACCCGCCCCGCCGGTGCAGCAGCGCGGTGATTCCTCTGATATTGATCATAGTCGCGGTACTCCGTTCGGGCAGCGGCATGACGCCGCGGCGCAATGTGCCCGCCGGGCGCGACGTCCGCCGCGGCTTCGGCGAATGTGAGTTGTGCACCGGCATGGGGGACTATTGAGGGGTGAGCGAAATGCAGGAAAGAACCAGCCCCACCCCCGAACCAGCCGGATCCGGAAGCAACAGCGGCGCCGGCGCACCCGGAGGATCGGCCCCGGTTAAGCCTGTAATTCCGGCCGCTGCTGCCAAGCGGGCCAACGCCTCCGTGATCGGCATGATCATTGCACTGGCGGTCAGCATCGCGGCGTTCCTGCCCATTGTCCTGATGAACCCTTCCCCCAAAACCGACGGCTACCGGCCTGACATCGACGTCAGTGCCGCAGCCCGGAACGCAACAGATGTGGCCGGATTCACACCGGTAGCGCCGGACACCGGCAACACCTTCCGGCCGAACTACGCCAGGTGGGAAGCCGGCACGGCAAGCGGCGTACCTGCGTGGGAGGTCGGCTACATCACGCCCAAGGAGTCCTTCATTGGACTCATCCAGACCCGCACCGCCAATCCCACCTGGCTCCTCCAGCAGACACAGAACGCACCGGTCACCGGATCCCGCAATGCCGGCGGGCAGGAATGGGAACTCCGCGACACGGGCAAAGGCGAAAAATCGATGGTGCTCGAGTACCGCGGAACCACCGTCATCCTCTCCGGCGCAGCCCCACTGGACGAATTCGCCACCCTGGCGGACGCCGTCGTGAAGTCCCTGGACAGCAGCCCCGCCGTCACAGTTTCACCTGCGGCCAGCCCTGCCCCATAAGGTAAGGAGGGTGACTACCTACCTGACTCCTGCCCTTGCCTGGCGCCGGATGCGCGAAGGAAACGAACGCTTCGTGGCCGGCCAATCCTCCCACCCGAACCAGGACTCCTCGCGCAGGTCCTCGCTGGTGGAGAACCAGCACCCCTTCGCCGTGATTTTCGGCTGCTCGGACTCACGGCTCGCCGCGGAAATCATTTTCGACGTCGGACTCGGTGATGTCTTTGTGGTGCGCACGGCAGGACAGGTTATCGACGACGCCGTCCTGGGCTCGCTGGAGTACAGCGTCAGCGTGCTCGGGGTGCCGCTGATTGCCATCCTGGGCCACGACAGCTGCGGCGCCGTCAGCGCCACCAAGGCCGCCGTGGACACCGGCGACATGCCCCCGGGCTTCATCCGCGACCTGGTGGAGCGCATCACGCCGTCGGTGCTGACCTCAATGCGCGAGGACAAGCACGAGGTCAACGACATGGTGGTGGAGCACGTCAAGCAGACCTCCCAGCGGCTGGCGGACAGCTCGCGTGTGATCTCGGACGCAATTGAAAGCGGACGCACCGCCGTTATCGGCCTCTCGTACAGCCTGGCCGAGGGCCGCGCCAACGTTGTTTCCGGGATCGGCGAGCTCTAGCGCGGAGGCAAAAGTCCGCCCGTAGCATGCTCTTCACGGTTTTCGATGGGATGCCGGACCGCCCTAAGCTAGCCCCATGACTTCCACTGAAGAGTTCCGCATTGAACATGACACGATGGGCGAAGTCCGCGTCCCCGTGAACGCACTGTACCGCGCGCAGACGCAGCGTGCAGTGGAGAACTTCCCCATTTCCGGCAAGACTTTGGAACGGGCGCACATTGAAGCACTGGCCCGGGTCAAGAAGGCTGCCGCCCAGGCCAACGCTGAACTGGGTGTGCTCGACGGAGAGCTTGCCAAGGCCATCGCAGACGCGGCGGATGAGGTGGCCGCCGGAAAGTACGACGGCGACTTCCCCATCGACGTCTTCCAGACGGGCTCCGGCACGTCCTCGAACATGAACACCAACGAGGTCATCGCCGAGCTCGCCTCCCGTGCCCTGAAGGCCGCCGGCAGCGACAAGGTTGTCCACCCGAACGACCACGTCAACGCCTCGCAGTCCTCCAACGACGTCTTCCCCACGTCGGTTCACGTTGCAGCGACGTCGGCCCTGATCAACGACCTCATTCCGGCCCTCGGCTACCTGGCCGAGTCGCTGGAGCGCAAGGCCGTGGAGTTCAAGGACGTCGTTAAGTCCGGCCGCACCCACCTCATGGATGCCACCCCGGTGACGCTCGGCCAGGAGTTCGGCGGCTACGCCGCGCAGGTCCGGTACGGCATCGAGCGCATCAACGCCTCCCTCCCCCGCGTTGCCGAAGTTCCGCTCGGCGGCACGGCCGTGGGTACCGGCATCAACACCCCGGCCGGTTTCCCCGAACGCGTGATCGAACTGCTCGCCACGGACACCGGGCTCCCGCTCACCGAGGCCCGCGACCACTTCGAGGCCCAGGCCAACCGCGACGGCCTGATTGAGGCGTCCAGCCAGCTGCGCAACATCGCCATCTCGTTCATGAAGATCAACAACGATCTCCGCTGGATGGGCTCAGGGCCCAACACCGGACTTGGCGAGATCGCCATCCCCGACCTGCAGCCCGGCTCCTCGATCATGCCCGGCAAGGTCAACCCGGTCATCTGCGAGGCGTCCATCATGGTGGCCGCCCAGGTCATCGGCAATGACACCGCCATCGCCTGGTCCGGCACCAACGGCGCCTTCGAGCTGAACGTCGGCATCCCGGTGATGGCAGCAAACCTGCTCGAATCCGTGCGCCTGCTGGCCAACACCAGCCGCGTCATGGCGGACAAGATGATCGACGGCATCACCGCCAACGTGGAGCGCGCCCGTTTCCTGGCAGAGGCATCTCCGTCCATCGTGACGCCGCTGAACAAGTACATCGGCTACGAGAACGCGGCGAAGATCGCCAAGAAGGCCGTGGCCGAGGGCCTCACCATCCGCGAGACAGTTGTCGCCATGGGCTTCCTGGAGCGCGGCGAGGTCACCGAGGAGCAGCTGGATACCGCACTGGACGTTATGTCCATGACGCGTCCGCCGCACAAGGCCTAGTTCCCCACCGGTCCACAAGAGAAGTACGACGTCGGCCGCCCACCTTCCAGCGAAGGTGGGCGGCCGCCGTCGTTCCTTATGCCTTTCGCAAAATTTGCACTAGGACCGTGTTAGTGCAAAACTTCACTTTGTGAATGATAGTGCACTAATTGAGGGCGGACTGCGTGAGCGGAAGCGCGCCGCCACCCGTGCGGCCATCACCTCCGCTGCCCGTGCCCTGACCGCCGAGCGTGGCCTGAACGGCTACACCGTGGAGGAAGTCTGCGAGCGCGCCGGGATTTCCCGCCGCACGTTCTTCAACTACTTCCCGGCCAAGGAAGACGCCGTCATCGGCCACGCCGACGATGACCTGCCCGCCGATGTCCTGCAGGAGTTCATCGAGGGTGGCGCAGCATCACCAGCGGGTGCCTTGTCCCCCACCCTGTTCCGGGACCTCGTCCGGCTGTCCCTGCGGCTGTCCGAGGATATGGAGGCCTCGGAAGAGGAAACCCGCGAGCTGATCGCCGTCGTCAAAAAAGAGCCCCAGCTGATCCTCCGCCTCATTGGGGTGACCGAGCGGCGGGAAGCACAGTTCGCCCGCGACGTGGCCCGGCGCGAAGGGGTGGCTATTGACCACCCTGTGGTCCAGATGGCCGTTGCGCTGCTCAGCACCATCGCCAGGAAGAGCAGCATGGCCTACTTTGCCGACGGCAACACCCGCCCCTACAAAGAGCTGCTGATGGAGAACATCTCCGCCGCAAGCCTGCTCTTCTCCCAGCCATTCGAACAGCCGGACACCACCGCCGCAGAAGGACAACCATGAGTATCGCCGTCAATAAGAGGGCAACAGCAGCGGGCCCCCTGCTGCTGACGCAGAAACGCATCTGGATCATCTTCTCGGCGCTGATCGCCGGGATGCTGCTTTCGAGCCTGGACCAGACCATCGTCTCCACCGCCATGCCCACGATCGTGGGCAAGCTGGGCGGGGTGGAACACCAGGCCTGGATCACCACCGCCTACCTGCTCGCCACCACTATCGTGATGCCCATCTACGGCAAGTTCGGCGACGTCCTGGGCCGGCGGAACCTGTTCCTGGTGGCCATCGCCCTGTTCACGCTGGCGTCGGTGGCCTGCGCCTTTGCCACCGACTTCTGGGGCTTGGTGATCTTCCGCGCCATCCAGGGCCTGGGCGGCGGCGGCCTCATGATCCTGTCGCAGGCCATCATTGCCGATATTGTGCCGGCCAAGGACCGCGGCAAGTATATGGGTCCCCTCGGCGCAATCTTTGGCCTTTCCGCCGTGGCCGGTCCCCTGCTGGGCGGTTTCTTCGTGGACCACCTGACCTGGGAGTGGGCCTTCTACATCAACATCCCCATCGGCATCGCCGCGTTCGCCATCGCCTGGTTCACCCTGACGCTGCCCAACAAGAAGGCCGAAAAGCGGATCGACATCCTGGGCGTGGTATTGCTTTCGGCCGCCACCGCCTGCCTGATTTTCTTCACCGATTTCGGCGGAAAGAAGGACGAAGGCTGGGATTCCCCGCTCACCTGGGCTTTCGGCGCCGGCATGGTGTTGTCCGCTGCCGCCTTTGTGATGGTGGAGCGCCGGGCCGACGACCCCATCATTCCGCTGAGCCTGTTCCGCAACCGGATCTTCGTCAACGCCACGGCCATCGGCTTCACCCTTGGCCTGGGCATGTTCTCCGCGATCGCCTTCGTCCCTACCTTCCTGCAGATGTCCTCCGGCACCTCGGCCGCCGAGTCCGGCCTGCTGATGCTGCCGATGATGGCCGGCCTGATGGGAACGTCCATCTACTCCGGCATCCGCATTTCCAAAACGGGCAAGTACAAGATGTTCCCCATCCTGGGCGCGGCCCTCACCATGGCTGCCATGTTCTGGATGACTGCCCTCGCCGCCAGCACCCCGATCTGGGTCATCTGCGTCCAGCTGTTCATCTTCGGCGCCGGCCTGGGGCTGATCATGCAGGTGGTGGTCCTCGTGGTGCAGAACTCCGTCCCGGCCGACCAGATCGGCACGGCCACCAGCACCAACAACTATTTCCGCGAGGTGGGCGCGGCCATGGGCGTGGCCATCTTCGGCTCGATCTTCACCAACCGGCTCTCCGAGTCCCTTACCGGGGCCTTTACCGGCGCCGGTGCCTCCGCCGAGCAGGCTGCACAGTCCACCAGCACCCTTGATCCGCAGGCGCTGAACCAGCTTCCGGAGCAGCTGCGCGATGCCATCGTCAACGCCTACGCCGAGTCGCTGGCCCCGGTCTTCTGGTACCTCATCCCGTTTATTGCCGTGGCGCTGGTCCTGGCACTCACGCTGAAGCAGATCCCGCTCTCGGACACCGCCGGCATGGTGGCCCGCGGCGAAGCCGTCGGTGGTGAGGAGGCTGAGCGCCTCGCCGCGGGTCTGCCCATTGAGGCATCCGGCGCCGTGGCGGAAGCCGCCGGCGTTCAGGACAGCGTTAAGGACGACGACGGCGGGCTGGTCTCCCAGCGCAACTGACCACCGTCGTACTCCTGCCGGCAGTGGCGCAGGAGTGCGGGACTGGCTGGGACGCCGCAGTCTTGGGGGTTGCGGCGCCCCTGTTGTGTCCGCCGGGCCTTTGGCCCGGCGGCGTGCGGTCAGGGTTCGAAATGGGCTGCCTCGGCCGGAGCCAGGGCACGGTGAATGCTGGTGAGGTGCCCGGCCATGAGGTCGGGGAGTTCATCCAGGCCGAACCAGCCGACGGCAATCGATTCGTCGTCATTCACCCGGGCTGTCCCCGAGACGTAGCGGCACAGGAACACCACGTCCAGGAACTCGCAGACGTCGCCGTTTGGATAGGTGATGGGACCCACCGCACCGACGGAGACAACGCGCTCGGGTTCGGCCACCACCGCCGTCTCCTCAAAAATTTCCCGCACCAGGCCCCGCGCCGGCTGCTCCCCCGGATCGAGCATTCCGCTGATCAGGGCCCACTGCCTGTTGTCGGCCCGCCGGGCCAGCAGGACGCGGCCCGAGTCATCAACCACGACGCCCCGGACGCCGGGGACCCAGAGGGGGTCGTTGCCGATTTTCTTGCGGAGTTTCAGGACGTAGTCAGGCGCAGGCATTAAGCCAGCGTACCGAACTGCCTGCACCCCGGGCTGGTCCAGCCCGTCAGGCGGGCAGCAGCATCGCCGCGGCGGCGCCGGCGAGCATAAACGGCCCGAACGGAATGGACGATTTCAGCGTCCCCCTGCGCGCGGCCAGCAGCGCAATGGACCACAGGCCGCCCAGCAGGAACGCCAGGAAGGTGCCGGCGAACAGGTGGCCCCATCCAAGGTAGCCAAGATACATGCCAAGGACTCCGGCCAGTTTCACGTCGCCGAACCCCATCCCTGGCGGGTACGCAAACCGGAGAAGGAAGTAGAAAAGCCACAGGATGGTTGCACCGGCCACTATCCGGAGGGCCGGCACGGCCATCAGGCCTGCGAGCGGACCGGCAGGACTTTGGGCCGCGCCAATTCCCGCCCCGGCAAAAACTGCTGCCGCGAGCAGGAGGGCCCCTGCCACGGCGTAGGACGGGAAAACGATCCGGTTGGGCAGGAGGTGATGCCGGACGTCGATGACGGTGAGCCGGACAGCCATCACCACGAAGTAGGCGCAGGCAGCAAGCACCAGCCAGAAGGCCGGCGGGGTGTGCTGCCAGAGTTCGCCCAGTCGTTGGATCACCCTCGGATGCTACTGGATTCCCGCTGCCCCACGCACCGCCCGCGCGTAAACTGTGGATATGGCGACCTGGGACTCCCGGCACCGGACGGATCCGGACAGCAGTTCAGCCGCCGCGGATCCTGCCCTCTTCCGGAACCTCTGCAGGTCCTCCCCATGGAAGTGGCAGTCCCTGCGCTTTGAATACTGGGACGAGCCCTTCGCCGAGGCCCCCAGCCCGGGAGCACCCCTGGTCCGGGCATGGCTGCGCCGCCCGGGCGCACTCCGGCTCGAAACCGCGGACGGACTTGTCCTGCACAGCACCACCGGAATCAATGATTCCAGGGACGGCCTGTACGTCAGCGCCACCCGGAAGTCCTGGCTCCTGCCGCCGCATCTGGTCACTCCCGTCTACGACGACCAGGGCCTGGTGCGGCGCCGCCCGGAAGCCGCCTACGGCGAGCCGGGATTCGGCAACGGACGGTTTTCCGCGGCCCTGGACCCTGTGGAACTGGCTGGCAACGCCCCCGTGCCCATCGAATTCCCCGGCAGCAACGCTGTCGAAGTGCACGGTGTCAGCCGCCGGGAGCATGAGGGCCGCCCGGTCCTGGAAGCGGTGGTGAGCCCCACGGCCGCGTACCACCCGGCCCATCCCGCGGCGCCGCTGTGCCTGCCGGGAAAGTCCCGGATCCGGGTGGACCTGGGCACGGGTGTGTGCGTCGCCAGCCAGTCCCTGGAACCCGGGGCGGAAGAATACGGCCATTGGCTGCGCATCATCGCTGTGGACGAGTACATGCTGGACGACCTGTTCGTGGCGCAATCAATGAGCCTCACGGATGTCCGGCAGCACATCACCTGGGATGTCTCCGCCTGACTGTGACAAGCCTCGGCCCGGGAACACAGCCCCTACTTTCGTATTATGATTCGCCGATGACCACACTGAGCGACATCTGGCCACTTTCTGGTCTTCGACTGGCGACGCCCCGCCTTGAACTCCGCCCCATCCTGGATGAAGACATCGCGGCGGCAGTGGAGGCGGCCCGCAGCGGGATCCACGAGCGTGGCAGGAATCCGTTCAGCATGCCGTGGGCGGAGTTGCCTGACGAGGAGCTGGGCCCCAACATGGCCCGCTGGTACTGGCGGTGCCGTGCCGAATGCACCCCCGAGTCCTGGACACTGCTCCTGGGCATTTGGCACGACGGCGGGTTCATCGGCTGCCAGGACGTCGCGGCCAAGGACTTCGCCACACTCAAAACCGTCACCACTGGCTCCTGGCTCAAGCAGTCGGTGCAGGGCCGCGGCCTGGGCAAGGAGATGCGCGCCGCCGTCGCCCTCTACGCCTTCGACTGGCTGGGCGCAGAAGTAGCCGAGTCCGAAGCAGCCGGCTGGAACGAAGCCTCCCTCGGCGTCTCCCGTTCCCTCGGCTACGAACTGAACGGCACCACCCGGAAAGCGTGGGGCACCAAGGTCGAAACAGTCCAGCACGTGCGGCTCACCCCGGAAACGTTCAAACGCCCCGACTGGACCCTCCAGGTGAGCGGTCACGAGGCAGCGGCGAAGTTTCTCGGCGCAATATGAGTGCATGCCAGCGGCTGGGTTCTTCCGGCCCAGCGCTTCGCCGTCGCTTAGCGCGGAGGTCCCTTCCCAAGGCTCGCAAGCTCGCCTCGGGCCCCTCGGGACGCCGCTTACACCGCATAAGGGCGCCTGCGGTCGCTGGGCGACCTACAGCGCCCGATGCGCCGCGACGCGCTCCTACGCGAAGCACTCGGACCGGCCATGTCGCGGGTGCCCCTTCCGGCAGCGTGCGTCAGAGGCGAGGAACGAGCCAGCACGCCGAGGAAGGGGCACCCGCGCACCTCTGTCTGGCTAGCCCTCGAGCAGTTCCGTGACCAGGGCTGCGATCGGTGAGCGTTCCGAGCGGGTCAGGGTGATGTGGCCGAAGAGGGGGTGTCCTTTCAGGGTTTCGACGACGGCGGCGATTCCGTCGTGGCGTCCGACGCGGAGGTTATCGCGCTGGGCGACGTCGTGGGTGAGGACGATCTTGGAGTTCTGGCCGATGCGGCTCATGACCGTGAGCAGGACGTTCTTTTCGAGCGACTGGGCCTCGTCCACGATCACGAAAGCGTCGTGGAGGGAGCGGCCGCGGATGTGGGTGAGGGGCATGACCTCGAGCATGCCGCGGTCCATGACCTCTTCCACCACCTCCTGGCTGACCAGCGCGCCGAGGGTGTCAAAAACAGCCTGCGCCCAGGGGTTCATTTTCTCGGACTCGGAGCCGGGGAGGTAGCCGAGTTCCTGCCCGCCCACCGCGTAGAGCGGCCGGAACACGATCACCTTGCGGTGTTCGCGGCGCTCCAGCACCGCCTCCAGGCCGGCGCACAGGGCAAGTGCCGACTTGCCGGTTCCGGCCCGGCCGCCGATGGAAACGATCCCGACGGCCGGATCCATCAGCATGTCGATGGCCAGCCGCTGTTCCGCGGACCGCCCGTGCAGGCCGAAAACGTCTCGGTCACCTTTCACCAGGCGGACCTGCTTGTCGGCGCCGACACGGCCAAGGGCCGAGCCCCGGTTGGACAGCAGGACCAGTCCGGTGTTGACAGGGAGTTCAGCAGCCGCCGGAATAAAGACGGGCTCGTGCCCGTAGAGCGTGTTGATCTCCTGTTCGCCGGCTTCCACCTCGGCCACCCCGGTCCAGCCCGAGTCCTTCACCAGCTCGTTGCGGTACTCGTCGGCGGTTAGCCCCATCGCTGAGGCTTTAACCCGCATGGGCAGGTCCTTGGACACAACCGTCACGTTCCGGCCCTCATTCGCGAGGTTCTTCGCGACGGCGAGGATGCGGCTGTCGTTGTCTCCGCTGCGGAAACCCAGCGGAAGCACCTCCGCGGAAATGTGGTTCAGTTCCACCACGAGGCTGCCGCCGTCGTCACCAATGGGAATGGGCTGGTTCAGGCCGCCGTGTTTGACCCGCAGGTCGTCGAGGAGCCGGAGTGCCTTACGGGCGAAGTAGCCAAGTTCGGGGTCGTGGCGCTTGGCTTCAAGCTCGGTGATGACCACAACCGGCACGACGACCTCATGTTCGGCAAAGCGCAGCAGCGCGCGGGGGTCGGAGAGCAGGACGGAGGTGTCGATCACAAAGGTGTGGATGGCAGCTTCCCTTCCAGGAACAGCAAAACCGGCCGCGGCGTCTTCCGCTGCACCGGTTTCTAAGGCGGCTCGCATGGCGCGAGAGGTAGCTTTCTCTCCCTGGTCGGAAAGGACCGCGGGCAGTTGTTCAGAAGTAGCCACATCGACTCCAGCCCCGGGCGCAAGCCCGGATGTGTTAGTGGTGAGCCGGCTCGGCCATGAGGCCGGGTCCGGCCTCCCATACAACCGGCGCGATGTCTCGCTCCATGTACTGGCCTCCCCGATCAGCCGGCGGTTTTGCCTGCTGATGGATATAACGTAAATCCATCGGAAGTAATTTCCGCAACCATTACGCGGCGATTCCTGTTGCGCCGGTGTGAACTCGAGGTAAACCGGGCATGTCAGGCTCCGAAGCGCCGCTGCCTGCCGGCGTAATCACGGAGGGCGCGCAGGAAATCCACCTTGCGGAAGGCCGGCCACAGCGCCTCGCAGAAGTAGAACTCGCTGTAGGCGCTCTGCCACATCAGGAACCCGGAGAGGCGCTGTTCGCCGGACGTGCGGATCACCAGGTCCGGATCGGGCTGGCCCCGTGTGTAGAGGAACCGGGAGATATCGTCTACGCAGAGTTCGTCGGCCAGCTTGCTGATGTCCTTGCCCTTGGCCACGGCGTCGTGCAGCAGCTCGCGTACCGCATCAACAATTTCCCGGCGGCCGCCGTACCCCACGGCCACGTTGACATGGATTTTTTCCCGGACCGGGGTGCGCGCCGTCAGCTTGTTGAGCCGCTGCGCCAGGTAGTCCGGCAACAGTTCAGGGGCACCCATGGCATGCACAGAGATGTTGGCGTCCTCGTCCAGCCTGTCCAGGGTATTGGCGATGATGCCCATCAGCAGGTCGAGTTCTTCGCTGGACCTGTTCATGTTGTCCGTGGACAGCATGTACAGCGTGACCACCTTGATCCCAAGTTCCTGGCACCAGCCAAGGAACTCGTGGATCTTGTCCGCGCCCGCCTGGTGGCCCTGGCTGGTCGGGGCATTGAACTGCCTGGCCCAGCGGCGGTTGCCGTCCACCATGACGCCGATATGCCGGGGAATGCGGTCACGTGCCAGGTCCTTGAGCAGCCTGCGCTCATAAAAGCCGTAGAGGAAGCCGGGCAACTCCACGCGCTCTCTCACCTGACTTCCTTGCTGTACGTTCCGCTTTGCACATCCTAGGCTACCGTCCACAGCAGCACCGGCGGTCCCGGCCGGAACCGAATCCAACATCACTCCACTGTTACTCGCCGGTAACTTACTGAAGCGTAAGTTATTCTGGAGCAATGAACAGCGACACCCCGGACGCTCCCCGGACGCCGCAACCGGACGGCAACACACGCGCCGGAACCGGCCCGGAGACGAACGCCGCGGACGAGGCCGCCGTCCGGCTGGCCGAGCTCCTGATGATCAAGCCCAAGTGGCGGGGCTGGATCCATACAGTCGCCGCTCCGCTGGCCCTGGTGGCGGGCACAATCCTCGTAGCGCTGGCCCCAACCGCGGACCGCAAGGTCACGTCAGCCATCTACGCGGCCACCGGCGTGCTGTTGTTCGGCATCAGCGCCGTCTACCATCGCGGCAACTGGTCCCCGAAGGTCAAGATGGTCCTCAAGCGGCTGGACCACACCAACATCATGCTGGTGATCGCAGGGACCTACACACCGCTGGCCTGGACCCTCCTGCAACGGCCCCAGGCTGTCCTGCTGCTCTGGGTCATCTGGTCCGGCGCCATTTTGGGCGTCCTGTTCCGGCTGCTATGGACGAACGCGCCGCGCTGGCTTTATGTTCCGATCTACATCGCCCTGGGCTGCGGATCGCTGTTCTATCTCCCGCAGTTCTTCCAGGCGAATATTCCTGCCGCCGTCCTCATCTGCGTTGGCGGGGTGCTCTACATCACGGGCGCGGTCTTTTACGCGATGAGGAAGCCGAACTTCAGTTACCGCCACTTTGGCTTTCACGAACTGTTCCATGCCCTGACCGTGGTTGCCTTCGCCGCGCACTTCGCGGCGATAGCCCTGGCCGTGCTCAGCTAGCCAGCTACTGGCGGCGGCTGCCGGGACCGGTGTCCGCGCCGCCGTCGGCCGGTCCCTGGAAGGAATCGCCGGCCGGTGAACCTGCCGCTGGATCAGCCGCCGGCCCCGCCGCGGCGGATCCCGCCTCGGCAGCCTCTGCCGCTTCGATGTCAGCCGCGGAAGCCGCTGCGATCCGCTCCTCCTCCACCTGGGCGCGGTAGCGGACGCGCCGGATCCGCCGGACCATATCCATGATGAGCAATGCCGTGGCCAGCACAAAGAACGCCGTCATGATAAAGCCCAGGAGGCCCGGGGTCACCTGGTCCTGCGTAATTCCCTCGCGCAGCGAGGGCGTGGGCTGGGGCGTGGGGGTGGTGGCCAGGCTGAGGAGCAGACGTTGCACGTTGAATACCTTCTATGGAACGGGTGTCAGCAGGCAGCAGATACTGCAGCCCTGGTCCGGGCACTTCTTCTACGCGGCATAGAAATTGCCTGCCGGTTCTATCTTAGCCCCGCGAACAGGTCCTTCTCCGGTAGCTCCGAGGGCACCCGGGAGCTGATCAGCGAATAATCCTCCCAAGGCCACGCCCGGCGCTGCATCTCCGGGGAAACAGCGAAGAAGAACCCCAGCGGGTCCACCTGTGTGCTGTGCGCCCGCAAGGCGTCGTCGCGCACTTCAAAGAAGTCGCCGCAGTCCACCTGGGTGGTGGTGGGGTGGGAGGCCGGCGGCGGAGTGTGGCCCTCGGCGTCGGACTCCAGCCACGCCGCGAGCCGCTCCGCATACGGCGACTGAAGGCCCGCCTCCTCCAGGGCGAAATGCAGGGCCCGGAAACGCTCGGGGCTGAAGGCCCGGTCGTAGTACAGCTTGCCTGGCTCCCAGGCTTCGCCCGCCCCGGGGTAGCGGGCCGGATCACCGGCGGCGTCGAAGGCCTCAACGGCCACCCGGTGAGCCATGATGTGGTCCGGGTGGGGGTAGCCGCCGTTTTCGTCATAGCTCAGGATCACGTGCGGCTTGAAGGACCGGACCAGGCGCACCAACGGGGCGGCAGCATGGTGCAGCGGCAGCGTGGCGAACGATCCCGCCGGCAAGGGCGGCAACGGATCGCCCTCGGGCAGGCCCGAGTCCACAAAGCCAAGCCACCGCTGCTTGATGCCCAGGATCCCGGCCGCCCGCTGCATTTCCAGGCGCCGCGCACCCGCCATGTCCCGCTTCGGATGCGGCTCGCCTTCCACTGCCGGGTTCTGGATGTCCCCGCGTGACCCGTCGGTACAGGTGGCCACCATGACTTCCACGCCTGAAGCAGCGTACTTCGCCATGGTGGCGGCACCCTTGCTGGACTCGTCGTCCGGGTGGGCGTGGACGGCGAGCAGCCGGAGCGGGCCGTGCTCCCCCTTCGGGGTGTTGCTGGACGCTGTCATGGAAGGACTGCTCCTTTATTCTTCATATTTCGGCTTGCGGCGGCGGTTCATAGGGCTGAACGGGGGCCATTGACCCGGTGCGCCGCCGGACGGGAAGGCCCCTGCGGAAGGGCACTAAACTGGTCTGGTGACTTCCCCGGACCAGCCGGCCCCATCCGAGCCCGCGAACACTAGCCTAGCCAATCGTTACGGCGCTAAAAAGCGCAGGCTCTCCCCTGCTGCCAGGCGGGCCATCGGCGGTGCTGCGCTGGCCGCAGGCATCGGATTCATGGCCTGGGTCTCCACATCGAATTCCCTCTCCAATGTGAGCTTCAAAGACATCGGCTACGTCACCGCAGACGCCACACTGGCAGAGGTGGACTTCCAGGTGACCCGGGAACCGGGAACGGCCGTCCAGTGCGCCATTAAGGCGCTGGACTCCAAGTTCGCCGTGGTGGGCTGGAAAGTCGTGGACATCCCGCCGTCGGAGGCAGAGGACACAGCCGACGGCGGCCGGACAGTTTCGCAGCGGGTTTCGGTCCGTACGGAGTCCCTTTCCGTGTCCGGTGTGGTGGACAGCTGCTGGATTCCGGGCAACCGAGGCTAAAAAATGTGATCGGCACCGCTCCCAGGTTCGGTTAAATCCACAGGATTGACTACAATGGAGCAATACCTTTACCCCGCTGAGCTGGTTACTGTTCCACAAGTGGCCACCGTGGCGGGGTCTTTTGCATGTAGGACCATTAGAGGAGAAGTCCGTGTCTACCACCAACAGCGCAGCTGCAGCCTGGCTTACCCAGGAAGCTTTTGACCGCCTGAAGGCAGAGCTGGACCACCTTTCCGGCCCTGGCCGGGCAGATATCGTCCAGAAGATTGAAGCAGCCCGGCAAGAGGGCGACCTGAAGGAAAACGGCGGCTACCATGCAGCCAAGGAGGAACAGGGCAAGATCGAAGCCCGTATCCGCCAGCTGACGGTGCTGCTCCGCGACGCCCACGTGGGTGAGGCTCCGGCCGATGACGGAATCGTGGAGCCCGGCATGATCGTGGTTGCCAGGATCGCCGGTGACGAAGAAACCTTCCTGCTTGGCTCCCGCGAAATCGCCGGCGATTCCGATATCGACGTCTTCAGCGAGAAGTCGCCGCTGGGCGCTGCCATCCTTGGCCACAAAGAAGGCGAGACGCTCAGCTACACGGCGCCCAACGGCAAGGACATCAAAGTGGAGATCCTTTCCGCCAAGCCGTACGCCGCGTAGCGGTAAGAGCAGGCAATAAACGCCGGCCGCCCCTCGGGGCGGCCGGCGTTTTTTGCTTTTGCCCCGGAAAAGGGCCAGGACGGCCGTCAGAAGTCGTTCTCCGTCCCGGCCTTGCGGGGGCGAAGGAGCAGCGCCGCCACCACTCCCCCGGCAGCACCTCCCAGGTGGGCCTGCCAGGAGACGTAGCCGGCAAAAAGGGGCAGCACGCCCAGCAGGATGCTCCCGTAGCCCATGAACAGCACAACCGCCAGGAGGATCTGCCGCCAGCTGCGGTTGAAAAAGCCGCGGACCAGCAGGAAGGCGAACAGTCCGAAAACCAGGCCGGAGGAACCCACGGTGATGCCGCCGTCCCCGATGAACCAGACTGTCAGTCCCGATCCGAGCCAGCTGAAGGCAAGGGCCGTCAGGAAGACCCTTAGTCCGGACAGGAAAACCAGGAAGCCGAAAATTATCAGCGGCACGCTGTTGGACAACAGATGGTTCAGGTTGGCGTGCAGGAGCGGGAAGGTAAAGATGTCCAGCAGCCCGTCGGCGCTTCTGGGACGCAGGCCGAACGTCCGGTTGAGTGAGCGGAGCATCAGCGCATTGAACAGTTCGATGGCAAAGAGGAGCGCCACAAAGCTTCCCAGCACCAGCAGCCCGCCCTTTGCCCGGGCGGCAATGGTGCGCCGGTCTCCAAAACCCCTGTTTTCCGTCAGTCCGGCCATCAAGCCTCCTAGTGCACCACGATGGGCTGGAAACCCTCGGCCCGGAGCGCGCTAAGGACCTGCTCGCCGTGCTCGTGGCCCTTGGTTTCCAGGTTGACGGTGATGGAGACATCGCCCATGCTGATTGACCCGCCCACGCGTGTGTGGTCCAGGCCGGTGACGTTCGCGTCGTTCTCGGCAATGATCCTGGCGATGGTGGCAAGCGAACCCGGGCGGTCGTCAAGCATCATGCGGACAGTCATGTAGCGCCCTGCGGCGGAGAGGCCACGCTGGATGACCTTCAGCATCAGCATGGGATCGATGTTGCCGCCGGAAAGGACCACTGCCGTGGTTCCGGGGTTTTCGATCTTGCCGTCCATAAGGGCGGCAACACCTACGGCACCGGCAGGCTCAACCACCATCTTTGCCCGCTCCAGCAGGAAAATCAGGGCGCGTGCCAGCGAGTCTTCGCTGACCGTCACCACGTCGTCCACCAACTCACGGATGATGCTGAAGGGCAGCTGGCCGGGCCGGCCCACGGCAATGCCGTCGGCCATGGTGGATACCTTCTTCAAGGGCACCAGTGCATCAGCAGCGAGTGAAGGCGGGTAGGCCGCGGCATTCTCCGCCTGCACGCCGATGATGCGGATCTCCCGGCCCAGTTCCTTGGCACGTGCTTTGATGGCGACGGCGACACCCGCCAGGAGCCCGCCGCCCCCCACGCCCATGAGGACGGTGTCCACATTGGGCACCTGCTCCAATATTTCCAGTCCCAATGTTCCCTGCCCGGCAACGACGTCCACGTTGTCGAACGGGTGGACAAAGACCGTCCCGGTCTCGTTGCTGTAGCGCTGGGCTTCGGCCAGCGCCTCGTCCACATTGTGTCCGTGCAGGATCACCTCGGCGCCGTGGCTGCGGGTGGCGGCCAGCTTGGGCAGGGCCACTCCGAGCGGCATGTAGATGCGGGCTTTGATCCCCAGGCTCTTGGCGGCAACTGCGACGCCTTGGGCGTGGTTGCCTGCAGAAGCGGCCACCACACCGCGCTTCTTTTCTTCCGGGGACAGGCGGGCCATCCGGACGTAGGCGCCACGGACCTTGAAAGATCCTGCGCGCTGCAGGTTCTCGCACTTGAAGTAGACATCTCCGCCCACAAGCTTTCCCAGGGCGCGTGATGATTCCACCGGGGTCCGCGCAATAATCCCGTCGAGCAGCTTCTGCGCCTCCAGGACATCGTCCAGCGTGACGGGAAGGGTTTCAAGGATGTTCACGGACTAATCTCCTCTGGATTTCGGCCCCGGCGCCGCGTCGGTACGGGCCCCGGGATGTTCTGCGTTTTTGCCGGCTGCGGCGTCGTTGCCGTCCTTGAGTGCATGCGGCGGGTCAACATGCGTCATGGTGTTGCCCGGGCCGGCGCCGGCCACCAAAGGGCCGCCAGGCGCTGCCAGCACCTGTTCATGTTCCCACGTTCTGGCGGCGATGTAGCGAATGGCCGAATTTGCGACGGCGAGGATGGGCACCGAGAACAGCGCTCCGGGGATCCCGGCCAGGTAGGAGCCGGCCGCAACAGAAAGGATCACCGCCACCGGGTGGAGGGATACGGCTTTGCCCATGACCAGCGGCTGGAGGATGTGGCCTTCCAGTTGCTGGACCAGCAGCACGATGGCCAGCATGATCAGTGCGTTGACGGGGCCGTTGGCAACAAGTGCCAGCAGCACAGCAATGATGCCGGTCAGCAGTGCACCGACTACCGGGATAAACGAACCCAGGAACACCAGCACGCCCAGGGGAAGAGCCAGCGGAACACCGATAATGGCCGCGCCGACACCGATGCCGATGGCGTCGACGGCGGCGACGAACATCTGGATGCGGGCGTAGCTGACCATCGATGACCAGCCCTTCCGGCCTGCGCCAAACGTCGCTGCCCGGGCCTTTCGAGGCAGCAGCCGGACCAGGAACGCCCAGATGCGGTCGCCTTCGAGAAGGAAGAAAATCAGGATAAACAGCGCCAGGAGCATTCCTGCGGCAAAGTGGCCGGCGGTGCTGCCAAAGGACAGGGCGCCGCTGAGGATGCTGCTGCTGTTGTTCTGCAGCGCATCGGTGGCTTCCTTGACGTACTGGTCAATCTGGGCGGCGGTCAGGTGGAGGGGCCCGGCCGAAAGCCAGTCCTGGACCTGCTTGACGCCTTCCAGCGCCTGGGACCAGAGCTCGCCGAATCCGATGAGGAGCTGCCTGCCCACCAGTGCCAGCGCTCCGGCGATGAGTCCGATAAAACCGAGGACAGTCACGGCCACGGCCAGGCCCCCGGGAAGTCCCCGGCGCCGCAGCCAGGAGGTTATCGGGCTGAGGAGGCCTGCGAGGAGCGCGGCGACCATTACGGGGATGATCAGGAAACTGACTTGGCGCAGCAGCCAGACGAGCCCGCCGGCCACCAGGAGGATGAGTCCCAGCCGCCAGGCCCAGGACGCGGCGATGCGCACCCCGTACGGAATGTCCTTATCCAGTTCACGGTCTGTGAGGACCCGCAGCGGCGGACCTGCATGAGCCGTCGGGGCGGCTGGTTGCCGTGCTGGCGGTTGAGGGTCGGACCTAACGGGATCCTCGGCTGGCGTCATAGCCTTATACTTCCGCAGCCGTGGCCTAATGGGAAACTGCTATCCCGCAACGCCTGGGCTGTAGTCAATTCCCCACGACACGGTGAACGATTCCCCGGGCGGCAGCCAGCGGAGGCCGTCCCCGGAGTTGAAGGCGTTGGCCGGCCCCGTCATAGGTTCAACTGCCACCGCACGGTTCCGGCCGGGGTACTGCGTACTGACATAGACATGGACGTACTGGCAGGATTCGTCCTGCCAGAGGCTGACCTGCCCGCCGTCAGGCGCTGCCAGGGTGTGGCGTGCCTTGCCCCCTTCGAACTGCAGTCCGGTCAAGGCAACATCCACGCTCAGCGGCGCAACGTGCAGCCCGGCCCGGAAGTCGCTATCCCCCTGGACCGGAGCACTGCTGCGCGGGATGAGGCGCTCATCGGCGAGCAACCGGGTGTCAGCGGAAACCGTCAGCACCAGATCTTCAACAGGAGTGTCACCAAGCCGCAGGTACGGGTGGGCCCCCAGGACAAAGGGCGCCGGAGACTTGGCGTCGTTGGCCAGCGTCTGGCGGACAACAAGCCCGAGATCTTCCGCGAGGAGGTACTGCACCCGGTGGCGGGCCAGGAAAGGGTAGCCGTGCTGGGGAAAGATGGTGGCCTCCAGCGTGACCGAGTATTGCGACTCGTCAACCAGGGCATAGGAGGCGTTCCGGAGGAGGCCGTGGCTGGCGTTGCTGCGTGCCACCTCGGTAATGTCCAGCTGCTGCTTCTTGCCGTCCAGGAACCACTGTCCGTCTTCAATCCTGTTGGCCCAGGGAGCCAGGGTAATGCCGCACCCGCCCGGCGGAATCTGGTCATCGCCGTAACTCTCCGTCAGCTGCACTCCTCCCCTGCTGTACAGGCGGAGTCCGGCCGCCAGCTCGGTGACAACAGCAAAGGCATCCCCGCGGCGGAGCTCATACTGCCGGCCAGTGGCATACGCCCGATAGCCTGAAGAGACGCTGGTTTCAAGGGGTGATTCGGAACTCATGAGCAATACGCTACCGCCCAACCCTGGCTCCGTCTCCAGCCGGTGTTACTTTTTGTTTGATTCTATTCTTTTTTGATCGGAGTGTGGCACAATATTGTTAAGTTGCTACACCACAGAGGACGGGATTCATGACGGGAATCACCAGCACCAGGCTCTCCGACGGCCGGGAATTGATCTATTTCGACGACGCCCACGCCCCCAAGGCGCGGACCGCGGAGACCACCACCGACCACCGCGGCCTGCCGCCGCGGGGTGAACCTGGAGAAGTCCGTTTTGATGCCCTGACAGGTGAGTGGGTTGCTGTTGCTGCCCACCGCCAGAGCCGTACGCATCTTCCCCCGGCGGACCAGTGCCCCATCTGCCCCACTACGGCCAGCAACCCCTCAGAGATTCCGGCGGACGACTACGATGTGGTGGTGTTCGAGAACCGCTTCCCGTCGCTGGGTCCGGCCCTCGGGACGGTCACGGCTGACGCTGTCTGGGGAACAAAGGGGCCCGCCTACGGCCGCTGTGAGGTGGTGGCTTTCACTCCTGCCCACACCGGCTCCTTTAGCGGCTTGACGGAGGAGCGTTCCCGTACCGTCATCGAGGCGTGGGCGCAGCGCACCGAAGCGCTGAGTGCGCTTCCGGGGATCAAGCAGGTGTTTCCGTTCGAAAACCGCGGCGCGGACATTGGTGTGACGCTGCACCACCCGCATGGCCAGATTTATGCCTACCCCTATGTGACCCCGCGGGCCGGAGTCCTTGGTGCGGCGGCGCGGAAGTTTTACGACGGGACGGACGGCAGGGAAACCCTCACCGGCTCACTGCTGCGCTCCGAACGCGAGGACGGCAGCCGGATGGTCCTGGAGGGAGAGAACTTCAGCGCCTATGTCCCGTTCGCTGCCCGCTGGCCCCTCGAGATCCACTTGGTTCCCCACCGCCAGGTCCCGGACCTGGCAGCGCTGGGCGGCGAGGAGAGGGACGAACTGGCGCACATCTACCTTGACCTCCTTAAGCGCCTGGACGCCCTCTACCCCACCCCCACGCCGTACATCTCGGCGTGGCACCAGGCACCGGTTGACGCCCTGCTGCGCCCGGCCAGTTACCTGCACCTCCAGCTGACCTCGCCGCGCCGGGCTGCCGACAAGCTGAAGTTCCTCGCCGGGTCGGAGGCCGCCATGGGTGCCTTCATTAACGACACCACCCCGGAGAGTGTGGCCAAGCGGCTGCGCAGCGTCACCGTTCCGGCATCCACCCCATCCCCCGCTGCCCTTCAGGCAGCCCTGCCTGAAGGAGCAACCGCGTGAGCGCCGTTCACGATTCTTTGACCACGCCCGGACCGGCAGGTTCCGCCGATCTCGCCGCCCGGTTCACCCGGGAGTTCGGCGGCGTTCCCGCCGGCATCTGGCAGGCGCCGGGCCGCGTCAACCTGATCGGCGAGCACACCGACTACAACGAGGGGTTTGTGCTGCCCTTCGCCATTGAGCGGACTGCCCGGGTGGCCGTAGCCGTCCGTCGCGATTCCAAGATGCGGCTGCTTTCCACCTACGGCGACCAGGGAGTGGTGGCCACTGCATTGGATTCCCTGGAGCCCGGCTCAGCCAGGGGCTGGACGAAGTACCCCCTGGGAGTCATATGGGCACTCCGCCAAAGGGGCATCGACGTTCCCGGCATTGACCTGCTGCTGGACTCAAATGTTCCGCTCGGCGCAGGGCTCTCCTCGTCCCATGCCATCGAGTGCGCGGTCATCTCAGCACTGAATGACCTGACGGGCGCCGGGCTGAAGGCGGAGGAAATGGTCCTGGCCACCCAGCAGGCCGAGAACGCTTTTGTGGGGGCGCCCACCGGAATTATGGACCAGTCGGCTTCATTGCGCGGATCAAAAGGCCACGCCGTGTTCCTGGACTGCCGGAACCAGGAGGTCCGCCTGGTTCCCTTCGAAACGGAACCGGCGGACCTGGTGATGCTGGTGATCGACACCAAGGTCTCGCACTCCCACGCCGACGGCGGTTACGCGTCCCGGCGCGCCTCCTGTGAACTGGGCGCCAAGGTCCTCGGAGTCAAGGCCCTGCGGGATGTCAAGGTAGGCGACCTCGAGGAGGCGGCCGGCCTCCTGGACGAAGTAACGTTCCGGCGGGTTCGGCATGTAGTCACAGAGAACGACCGGGTCCTCCAGACCGTGGAGTGCCTCGCGGCCGAGGGGCCAGCGTCGATCGGCGCCCTGTTGGACGCAAGCCACGTGTCGATGCGCGATGACTTTGAGATCTCCTGCCCGGAACTGGACCTCGCCGTGGAGGCGTCCCGCGCCAACGGTGCCATCGGCGCCCGCATGACCGGTGGCGGTTTCGGCGGCGCCGCCATCGCCCTCACGCCGGTCAGCTCCGAGCACAAGGTGCGTGACGCCGTCGTGAAGGCCTTTGCCGGTGCCGGTTTCACCGCACCGGACATCTTCACCGTGACACCGGCGGCCGGCGCCATGCGTATCGCTTAGATCCCTGCCAGACGACTGTGGGCCCCACCTTCCGGTGGGGCCCACAGTTGTTTATGGACCTGCTTCAAAAAGTCCGACGGCGAGTGACTCGCTCAGCGGTTAGTCGTCCCCGCGCAGGATGGCCAGCAGCCGGATGATTTCCACGTACAGCCAGACGAGGGTGACGGTGAGGCCGAAGGCAGCCGTCCAGGAGAAGCGCTGCGGCGCTCCGCTGCGGACGCCGGCCTCGATGCTGGTGAAGTCCATGACCAACGAGAAGGCCGCGAGACCGATGGCCAGGATGCCGATGGCGATGCCGATGATGCCGCTTCGCAGCCCGAACGGCTCCGTGGTGAGACCCGTTACCATCATGACGAGGTTCACCACCGAGAACAGCGCGTAGCCAACAATGGCGATCATAAAGAACTTCATGGCCTTCGGCGTGGCGCGTACCTTGCCGCTCTTGAAGAGGAGGAGCGTCACGGTGAAGACGGACAGCGTGCCGAGGACAGCCTGAAGCCCCACTCCCGGGTACATGGTGTCCAGGACCCGGGTGAGGCCACCGAGGAAGAGGCCTTCCAGGCCTGCATAAGCAAGGATCAGTGCCGGCGAGGGCTGCTTCTTGAACGTGTTGACGAGCGCCAGCACGAAACCGCCCAAGGCGCCGACGATCATCAGGAGTGACGCGAGGCCCATGCTGACGAACATTGTCACCGCGGCACCGACGAGCAGCACTCCGAGGCAGGCCGCGGTCTTGACGATGACGTCGTCGAAGGTCATCCGGCCGGTGTCAGCCGGGCCCGCAGCAGGCTGGTTGTACATCTGCTGCAGCTGTTCGCTGGTCATGGGCTGCTGGCCATAGCCCTGCTGGCCGTAGGGAGCCTGGCCATACGGCTGCTGCCCATAGCCCTGCTGGCCAAAAGGCTGGCCATAGGGCTGCTGGCCGTAAGGAGCCTGGCCATAAGGAGCCTGCGGGACAGGCGGTGCCTGGGTGGCTCCACGGAAGCTCTTTCCGTTGAAGATCGGGTTGCCGCCAAGTGCCATTGCGGGATTCCTCCATTTGATGGGTGTGTTGTGAACTTCAAGGTTCACGCTACCAACTTCCACGTGGGGGCACCGCTAAAAGTTCCCGCTGCGCCCCGGTGCAACCGAACTGTGACGTGGCAGCGTTCCGGCTATGCCACCCCGAGATAGGCCTCCTTGATCGATGGATCTGCCATCAGCTCCTTGCCAGTCCCGCGATGGGTGATTTGGCCCGTTTCAAGGACGAATGCACGATGGGCTCCGGCGAGGGCCTGATTTGCGTTCTGCTCCACCATCAGGACGGTGGTGCCCTGGTTGTTGATTTCCCTGATGATTTTGAAGATCTGCCGGATGAATTGCGGCGCCAGCCCCATGGAGGGTTCATCCAGCAGCAACAGCTTTGGGCTGGACATCAATGCCCTGCCGATGGCCAGCATCTGTTGTTCGCCGCCGGACATGGTGCCGCCAAACTGCTTTTCCCGCTCTTTCAGCCGCGGGAACAAATCAAAGACACGGTCCAGGTCTTTCGATACCCCGCTCCTGTCCTTCCGACCGAACGTGCCCATATCCAGGTTTTCCCTGACGGTCATGCCAGGGAAGATGCCGCGTCCCTCCGGTGCTTGGGAGATGCCCTGGACCACCCGCAGGTGCGCCTTCATTTTCGTGATGTCCTCACCGGCGAACCTGATTTTTCCGCCGGTGCAGTTGAGCAGGCCCGAGATCGTCCTCATGGTCGTGGTCTTACCGGCACCGTTCGCGCCGATGAGTGCGACCACTTCGCCTTCGTTGACGGTAAAGGACATGTCGCGGATCGCCTGGATCCGTCCGTAGTGGACAGAAACACCTTCGACTTCAAGCAAGGTCATCTTCAGGCTCTCCCAGGTAAGCCGCAATCACTCGCGGGTCTTCGCGGATTTCGTGCGGCAATCCGTCAGCGATCTTTTTGCCGAATTCCAGGACTACAATCCTGTCCGTCACTCCCATGACCAGTTTCATGTCATGTTCGATCAGGAGGACGGTATATCCCTCGTCCCTGATGGTCCGGATGAGCGCCATCAAGTCTTCTTTTTCCGCCGGGTTGAACCCTGCTGCGGGTTCGTCCAGGCATAACACTTTCGGGTCGGTGGCCAGCGCCCTGGCGATTTCGAGCCGGCGCTGGTAACCGTAGGGCAGGTGGCGGGACAGGAAGTGGGCGTGGTCGGCGATGCCGACGAAGTCCAGGAGCGCCATCCCCCGTTCGATGGCGGACTTTTCCTCCCTGATGTGGGTGGGCAGGCGCAGCAACGCTCCACCCACACTGGTCCGGTGGCGGGCGTCCAGGCCCACCACCACGTTTTCGAGCGCCGTCATCTCGCCAAACAGCCTGATGTTCTGGAACGTGCGTGAGAGGCCCAGCCGCGTGATTTTGTGTTGCTTGAGGCCATTCAGAGACTGGCCTTCAAGCATCACGCTTCCGCTGGAGGGCCGGTAGACGCCCGTCATTGCATTGAAGCAGGTGGTCTTTCCCGCCCCGTTCGGACCGATCAGTCCGAGGATCTCTCCGCGTTTGATATTGAAACTGATATTGTCCAGCGCAACCAGGCCGCCGAATTTGATAGTGAGGTTCTGAACCTCAACGATGTTGTCGCCGACGTCCACCGCTATCTCACGGTCCGGGGCAACCTTCTCCGCCAGATCCTGGTCCACGCCAGCCTCTGCCAGCGCTTCTATATCCATTCCGTGGACAACGGAAACGGACTGGTCCCCAGCCGGATGTTCCGGGACAGCGCCACTGGAACCGGTAGTCGCTTTTTCCGGACTCATGCTTCCGCTTCTCTCTGTGCGCCCGTGGGTGTGGCGGTGCTGGAAGGGCGGCTGCCGCCCGCCGTCGGACCCTTACCGTCTTTCCCCGAAGCCTTGTTCAAGGCAGTTCTACCGTACGCGAGCAACCGTTGACGGGCAGGCAGCAGGCCCTGCGACCGGAAGATCATGATGAGCACCAGCGCGATGCCGAAGATCAGGTACTTATACTCGGCGATGGCCGTGAACCTCAACGGGATATAGCTCACCAGTGCCCCGCCCAGGATGGCGCCCACCTTGTTGCCTGCCCCGCCCAGTACAACGGCGGCAAGGAAAAGGATGGAAGTGGTGACATCGAATTTTTGGTTGTTCACAAATCCGACCTGGCCCGCAAACAAAGCGCCGGAAAGGCCGCCCACGGCGGCGCCGATAGCGAAGGCCCACACCTTGTATTTGAAGGTCGGCACGCCCATTATTTCAGCCGCGTCCTCGTCCTCCCGGATGGCAATCCAGGCCCGTCCCACGCGGCTCCGCTCGAGGTTGCCCACCAGGAGCGTGATGATGATGATGATGGTCAGGGTCAGCCAATACCAGGGCACACCATTGGAATTGGAAAAGATTGGAGACCCGTCCGCCGCTGTCCCCGGCGGATGCCCCACGTTCTGGAACCCCACCTGGCCCTTCATTGCGGGGATAATTGTGGCAAGGATCCGCACGATTTCGCCGAAACCGAGGGTCACGATGGCAAGGTAATCACCGCGCAGCCGGAGTGTCGGCACGCCGAGCACCACGCCGAAAAACATCGTCACCGCCATGGCCACAGGGATGGTCCAGAGGTACGGAATGTGCAGGAACGGCGAGTCCGGGCTGGTGAGCATCGCCGCACAGTACGAGCCCACTGCAAAGAAGGCCACATACCCCAGGTCCAGCAGGCCTGCGTATCCAACCACCACGTTCAGTCCAACAGCGACCAGCGCGAACCGCGCCATGTCGAAGCAGGCCAGGGCAAAGTTGTTGCCTGGTTCGGTGGTGATGATAGGCGGATTCAACAATGGCAAAAGGTAAGCCAGCACCACAACCACGATGAGGAAAGCCCACTGTTGCTGGCGCGAGAGCGCATTCCAGCGCTCAGACAGCGCTCCAGCCTTGCCTCCGCGGCGGCCCCGCGGTGTGACACTTCTCCCCGGGCTCGATACCGAGGCCTCACGGTCCACGGCAGCCTGCTTGGCCGCCGCCGTTTCAAGAGGCGTGGGCCCGTCAGTCATGCTCATGCTTTGCTCCTTCCAAGGGAAGTCCCCAGGATGCCCTGCGGTCGCAGTAGCAGCACCAGGACCAGGACCACGAATGCCACCACGTCAGTCCATTGGGAATTACCCAGCAGGATCTGCCCGTAGTTGCCGATGAGTCCCAGCAGAAGACCGCCGAGGAGTGCGCCCCGGACGTTGCCGATACCGCCCAGGACTGCAGCCGCAAAGGCCTTAATGCCGAGGATGAAACCGCCGCTGTACTGGACACCGGATGGAATTTTCATGACGTAAAACAACGCGGCGGCTCCCGCCAACAGACCCCCGATAATGAAGGTGGTAATAATGATCCGCTCTTTGTTCACACCCATCAACGTGGCCGTATCCGGGTCCTGGGCCACGGCCCGGATCCCGCGGCCTGTGCGGGACTTGCTGATAAACCGCTCAATGCCCACCATCATGATGATGGCGGCAATGATGATGAGCACCTGCTGCGAGTCCACGATCGTTCCGAAGACGTCGAAGATGGGAGTAGGCCGGAACATGGTCAGCGCAAGCTCGGGGCTCGGTCCACGCCACAAGTAGATCAGGTACTGGATGGTGAATGAAGCGCCGATTGCGGTGATCAGGAACACCAGTCGTGGGGCGTTGCGCTTCCGCAGCGGTTTATAGGCAATCCTTTCCAGCAGGAAGGCCGTCACCGCTGAGGCGGCCATTGCGACCACCAGCGCCAGCAGCAGGTTAAGAACGATCGCCAGGAAGCCCAGGCGTGGAACCGAAGGCCCGAAGCCCAGGTTGCTGAGGGTGAAGAAAACGGCGTAACAGCCGACGATGAATACTTCCGAGTGGGCGAAATTGATCAGGTTCAAGACGCCGTACACCAGCGTGTAGCCCAGCGCCACGAGCGCGTAGATAGCTCCGAACGTCAAACCGTCGAACGTCGCACTCCAGAAATTTTGCTGAAGAGACGGAATATCAAAAGTTATCCAGTCATTTTCGATGGGGGGTAAATGGACAAGCAGGGGAAGCATGGGAACGTCCTGATCCAGTAGCCCGCGGCCGTCGGCCCGGCAATGATGGGTGTGGTCTCTTTG